>JAFNAB010000014.1 GCA_017859955.1 Holophagaceae bacterium | reverse complement strand
CCCCCCTACCCGCCCATCGCCAAGATCGCCAAGATCCAGGGCACCGTGGTGGTTCAGATCACCATCGACACCAACGGCATGCCCATGAAGGCTACCGCCATCGAAGGGCCGCCCCAGCTCCGCCCCACCGCTGAGAACTACGCCATGCAGTGGCGTTTCGAGCCCGCCATGCTCAACGGCGTGCCCCAGATCGGTCGATTCACCCTGACCATGCCCTTCCGTCTCCGCTAAGACCTCCACACAGTCATTCCTATTCCATCAAAGGATTCCCCATGACTCTTCTCCCCGCTTCCCTCCTGAACCTCGGCCTTGCGGAAGGCGCCCACGGCGATGCCTTCGGCCCAGCCGCGATCTGGGCCGCCGCCTCGATCCCCAACAAGATCATCATCGTGGTCCTGATCGCCCTGCTCCTCTTCCAGGTCTACCTGGTCATCGAACGGGCCGTCATGTATGCCGCCAGCACCTCCGCCTCCCAGAAGTTCCTCAAGCTGTTCATGGACACCCTTCGCCGTGGTGACTTCGAAGCCGCCAAGCGCGCCGCTGCCACCCACCAGAAGAGCCACATCGCCCTGGTGCTGAAGCACGGCCTGGACATCTACCAGTATGAGAAGCAGCTCAAGACCACCAACGAGCACCACGACGTGGTCAACCCCGTGGAGCGCGCCATCGAGCGTGGCACCGCCGAGGTCACCGAGCTCCTGAAGAAGGGCATGGGCACCCTGGCCACCATCGCCTCCGCCTCCCCCTTCATCGGCCTGCTGGGCACCGTGATCGGCATCATCAAGGTCTTCTCCGACCTGAAGACCAAGGGCGCCGGTGACATCAACGCCCTGGCCGGCTCCATCGGTGAGGCCCTGGCCACCACCGCCCTCGGCCTCGTGGTCGCCATTCCCGCCGTGTGGTTCTACAACATCCTGACCAACAAGCAGGACCAGGTCATCACCTCCATCAACAACGCCGCCTCCCAGATGATCGACGAGTTCATCCGCCGCGAGAGCCAGGCCTAACCTTTCACCGCTGCGGGGGGCCTCCACCCCCCGCCCTTTTAAAAGGAGAAGCCTATGGGTATGGATGTAGGCGGCGGAAAAGGCGGCGCAAAGGCCGATATCAACGTCACCCCCCTAGTAGACATCGTGCTGGTGCTGCTGATCATCTTCATCGTGATCACCCCCGCCGTGAACGACGCTGTAAAACTGCCGATGGCCAAATACAGCGTCAAGCCTGAAACCGACAAGAACGCCAAGTATCTGACCTTGATGCTTCCGGCCAAGCGGGATCCCAAGGATTTCAGCAAGGTCGTGGGCCCCGGCTTCGTGATGCTGGATGACAAGGACGCCAAGGAAGCCCACAACACCAGTGGCTGGGACATGACTTCCACCGAAGGCCGCAAGGCCCTGGTGGGCTTCATCAAACGGTCCACGGACTACCTGGTGGACAAGCGGGTCTTCGTCAAGGCGGAAGCCGACCTTCCCTTCAAGTATGTGAACGAGCTCTTCCAGATCTGCCGTGAGGGTGGCGCCGACGAGGCCTCCATCGTCACCGCCGAGGACAAGAGCGAGAAGGAGAAGAAATGACCCCCCACAAGCACAAGAAGAAGGTTCACCACGGGGTCCACGCCAAGTCGGACATCAACGTCACTCCCCTGATCGACATTGTGCTCGTGCTCCTCATCGTCTTCATCGTCATGGTGCCCGGGTTGAGCAAGGCTCTGCCGGTGGTGGTGCCCCAGGTCATCAAGACCGACAAGCCCACCCCTCCGGACCCCAGGAACCCACCCCTGGTGCTCAGCATCACCCCCACGGCTGACAACAAGAGCTACGAGTTCATGCTCCAGAGCGACAAGATCGAGCTCCAGGACATCGCCAACCGGCTCAGCCCGGTGGTCCAGCTCCAGCCCGCGGGCATGCGCAAGGTCTTCCTCAAGGTGGACGAAGAGACCCCCTACCAGGTGGCCGTCAACGTCCTGGACCAGGTGCGCGTCGCTTCCGAGCGCGCCAAGAAGGAGACTGCTGCCAAGCCCGAATGGGGAGGCTTCGATGGTGGCGACACCAAGGTGGCCATCTCACTGAAGAAGCGCGGCTAGATCATTCAAGCTTCCTGAAGGACCCGGGTTTCCGGGTCCTTTTTGTTTTTCACCCGAAGCTTCGCAATAATCCGGATCCTTGAGCGTCATCCAAGATAAGCCGGCCCGTGAGCCGCACTGGAGACCCGACCCCCCGCCATGACTTCCACACCCAACCGCCTGGGGGACCTCTTCATCCAGGAGAAGGAGCGGGTACTCGGATTCATCCGCCGCCAGATGTGGGACATTTCCCACATGGATGCCGAAGACATCCTTTCAGAAGTGCTTTTCTCCCTCTTCGAACGGGCGGACCTGGTGGCGGAGGCTGAACACCTGACCGCCTACCTCTATCGCTCCATCCGTAACCGCATCATCGACGCAGGCCGCAGGAAGCCCCGCCGCAGCCACGAAGCCGTAGATATCGAGACCCTCGTGGACGCCTCCCCCAATCCGGAGTCAACCATCCTGAGGGCCGAGTTCCGGCGCAGCTATGACGAAGCCCTTGGCGCCCTGAAACCCAAGGAGCGCGAGGTCTGGGTGGCCACCGAAGTCCATGGCCAAAGCTTCCGGGAGCTGGCCGAGGCCTCGGGTGAGCCCCTGGGCACCCTCCTGGCCCGAAAGAGCCGGGCCGGGGCCAAGCTCCGTCAACGTTTGAAAAAATTCCAAGGAGGAATCCCATGATCTGCTGCAGTTCCACTTCCGAAAAACGCCCCCGCGCCCTGCGGGTGGCCTGCCACATCGCCTGCGGCCTCGTCCTGGGCCTCGTCCTGGCTTCCGTCCTGGGTCTGGCGGTCATGCTGCTGTGGAATCACCTGATGCCCCAGCTCTTCCACCTGAGTACCATCAGCTACTGCCAGGGCTTGGGCCTGTTCATCCTGGGCCGCTTGCTCTTCGGCGGACTCTGCCCCAGGCCCCGCCGCTTCCACGGGCACAGGCATGGACACTGCGGGTGCCACAAGAAGGAAGAAGAGACCCCGACCCATTAGCCCACCCCTTTCAAGGAGCAAGACATGCAGGAAGCGCCCCCCTCAAGATCCGCCCTCGTCCAGACCTTCCTGGCCACCTGGGAGCTATTCCCGGAGCCCGTATCCCTCCTGGAAAGGAACCGTTCGATCGTGGCGGCCAATGCCCTTGGCCGGAAGTTCGGCATGGTCCAGGGCGCCAAGTGCCACAGCCTCAACCCCGAAACCCATGGGAATCCCTGTCGCCAATGCCGGGCCAACGAGGCCCTGGACAAACGCCAGGCGGTGATCAGCCGGACCCAGTTCCAGGGCCAGGAGATTGAATCCTACTGGATACCCCTGCCGGACAGCGACGACTACTACATCCATTTCGGCATCGGCGTGAAGGCCATTGCCGAGCAGATGGCCGGCAAATAAGCAAAGCCCCCGGAACTCCGGGGGCTTTTCGGCGACCAGATGCCAATCAGGGGAATGAGAGCGTCTTGGCGAAGAGGGTGACCAGGATGAGCACCAGGGGGGAGCAGAAGAGGCCGAGGGACTGGCCTTCTTCACAGCCTCGGCCATGCGATAGGGCCGCCAATGGAGCAGGAGTCCCAGCAGGATGAGGATCATGTTGATGGCGTTGAGGTCCAGACGGTCGAAGACGCTGCCGGCCCCGGTGCGGAAGTGGTGGATCAGGTAGGCCAAGCCAACGAGCAGGATCAGGACCGTGATAACCGGGCTGCGCTCCAGGATGTCACCCCGCCGGGACTGCAATTCGCTACCGGCTGCCATGGATCCCTCCGCTGCGGCATTCCGCATGTGAAGGGCCCACGCGATCCAGAGAGGAACTCACGAAATCACCAACACCACATAGAAATGCGCTTTGGGAAATCCTGGCGAAGGGAGATGAGAAATACAGCTGTCTGTGAAAAGAAAACTGAGGCAACACAGAGGGCACGGAGAAAAGAAAAAAGAGAGGGCACAGAGATATTTGCGGGCATTCAAGCCCATACGATGCTCAGGTCGGCTCCGGGAACAAGAAACCAGGACAGGGATGTACAAGATGAACAGGATGAAGCAATCAGGGGGCAACCAGGGTTCACATAGGCGCTCCCGCCCGCCCCGCTCCGCGGGGGCGTGCGGCAGAGCCGCACGCGTTCAGTAGGGGCGAGGGGGCTATGGCACGCAGGCGTGCCTCCGCCCCCTCGCCCCTCCTGAACCTGACCAGAGCGCCAACCCCCTGGTCCGTTGCTTTTCCTCCGCGCCCTTTCTTTTGAACCTCTGCGCCCTCTGCGTTGACTCCTTTGATCCTTCAGTCCAAACCCCTCAGATGATCCAGCAGCTGACTCAGGTTCTCACCTCCGGCGACGATGGGACGTCCGAGGCTGCGGGCCAGGTCCGCCAGGGTCAGGTCGTCCAGGAAGAGGGAATCCCCCTGCCCTGCGCTGGCCCCGGGGAGGGTGTACTGGTCCGTGGGGCCGGTGCCCATGCGCAGGGAGGAACTGGGGACCACCACGGCATCCACCCAGTCCGCTTTCCCGTCATGGGCGCTGCGGTCCGCCTGGGCGGCGTACTCCAGGTCCCGGCCGCAAAGGAGCCCCGCCACGGTCACCATCTCGCCGAAGCTGTGGTTCACCGCCGCCACGGCCCGGAGGTGGCTGCCCACCTCGCGGTTGAGTTCGGCCAGCACCCGGTTGAGCACCGGCGCGAAGCTGGCGCCGGTCAGGAGCAGGGCCCGCCGTCCGGCGAAGCCCTTGGCCTTGGGACTCTTGATGAAGCGGCGGCTGTGCTCCTGGAAGCGGCGGATCATGCCGACCCCGTTCTCCAACTGGGCCCAGGACCGGGAGTAGAAGCTGCGACCCGGCACCTCCACCCCGGCCCGCGTGAACCACTCGTCCGCCAGCAGGAGCCAGGGCTCCCCATCGTTGGCCTGGGCATAGCGGCGCACTTCGGGTGTCCAGCGTTTGACCCAATCAGCGGCGTAATCCGAACCCACATCGCTCAGCTTGGGCAGGCCTTCCCGGTGGGCCGTGAGCCCCACGGGGACGCAGGAGAGGCTGAGGATGCCCTCGCGGCGATCCCAAAGCTCCCGGACGGTCTTCTCCCAGACCTCGCCATCGTTGTAGCCGGGGGCCACCACCACCTGGGTGTGCATCTGGATGCCGCCGGCGATGAGACGGTCGATCTTGCGGAGAATCTCGCCCTCTTTCGGGTTCCCGACGACCTTGATGCGCGCCTCGGGATCCGTGGCGTGGACCGAGACATGGATGGGCGAGAGGTGCTCCCGGATCACCCGGTCCAGTTCGGCGTCGTCGCTGGAGGACAGGGTGCTGAAATGGCCGTAGAGGAACGAAAGCCGGATGTCCTCGTCCTTGAGGTAGAGGCTCTGGCGGAAGCCCTTGGGCATCTGCTGAACGAAGCAGAAGACGCAGTTCTGGCGGCAGACCTTGACGGCATCCTCCGCCAGGTCCACCCCCAGGCCATCTCCTCCGTTTTCCATGATGGCGGAGCCCAGGCTGCCGTCGGGGCGCTCCCAGGCCACCTCGGTCTCATCGAAGAGGCTCACCAGATACTGGTAGTTGAGTTGATCCAGGACCGGCTCGCCGCCGATGGTCAGCAGGCGATCCCCGGGCTGGATGCCCGCATCTTCAGCCAGGCTCTCGGGAAAGACCTCGATGACCAGAACGCCCCGCTTCTTTGCTGCCATGGTCGCCTCAATAAATAAAATGTTTATTATTTTTAACCAAAGGCTGCAGCCCGCGCTCGCCCAGTGTCTCCCGCAGGCTATGCTCCACGGTCTCGCTCATGGAGAGAAGGGCCAGGGCGTTGGGGGCCTCGCCGAAGGGCTCCTCCAGCTCCTGAGCCAGGGCCTCCAGGGCCATGAAGGGATAGGCCACGGCCACGGTGATGAGGGGCGTCAGGAGCCCCACGGTCCCCGCCAAGCCGAAGGGAAGCAGGAAGCAGAAGAGGAAGACCGTCCGGTGGACGATGACCGCATAGGTGAAGGGAATGGGGGTGTTGTGGATACGCTCGCAGGCCGCCAGGATCTCGCTATGGGCACCCAGGCTGGTCTCCAGGGCGGGCACCAGGACCGCCTCGATCTCGCCCTGCCGCCTCGCAGCCTGGAGTTCCTTTTCCAGGGCCACCAGGAGCGCCGCCGGTCGGAATCGGGTGGCCAGGGTGTCCTCCAGCAGCTCCGCCTCCACCCAGGGGGCCAGGTCCTCCCGGGGCTCCGTGCCCCGGAGCTGGTGGCGCAGGGCATGGGTGAAGGCCACAATGAGGCGCACCATACGGCGGGCCCGGGCGGGATCGTCCACCATGCCCACCACCTGGCGCCCCAGGCTGCGGGTCTGGATCACCAGGGCACCCCAGATCTTGCGGGCCTCCCACCAGCGGTCGTAGCTGGCGCTATTGCGGAAGCCCAGGAAGATGGCCAGAGAGACCCCGAGGAAGCCGAAGGGCGCCGGGGTGAATCCGAGGTGCCAGGGCCAGGGAAGTCGGGCTGCCACCACCGCCCATACCGCGATGAGTGCCGTAATGCCGAGCTGGGGCAGGATGCGGGGCAGCACGGAGCCCTGGAGCACGAAGAGCATCCGAAACCAGTGAAGATCTCGTTTTACCAGCACCCTCAGGCCTCCCGCTTCTCTTCCAACTCCAGCCACTCCATTTCCAGGTCCTCGGCCCGGGCCTTCAGTTCGGCCTGTTCCTTCAGCATGGCGTGACCGGGGCCATCCGCGGTGATGAAGGCATCGGGGGCACTCAGCAGGGTATCCAGTTCCTCCAGCCTGGCAGTCAGGGCGGCCAGACCGCTCTCGACCTCGGCCAGACGGCGCTGCTCCTTCTGGGAGAGGCCCGCCTTCTTGTTGCGGGGGGCCTCGGGCTTGGCGGCGGTCTTCACCGCGGCGGCCTTGGCCACCGGTTCCGCGATCCGGCGCTCCTCCCGAAGGCGGCGCACGGTGGTGGGGTTCCCCTCGTAGAGCTCCCACTTCATGGGATTCTCGGGATTCCAGGCCAGGGTGTGGGTGGCTACCTGATCCAGGAAGAAGCGGTCATGGCTCACCAGCAACAGGGTGCCCGGGTAGTCCATCAGGGCCTCCTCCAGGTTCTGGAGGGTGGGGATGTCGAGATCATTGGTGGGTTCGTCCAGCACCAGGAGATCCGAGGGGTGGAGCATGGACTTGGCCAGGAGGAGGCGGTTGCGCTCACCTCCCGAAAGGGTCGAGGCGGAGCGCTTCTGCTGCTCCACGGGGAAACCGAAGCGGGTGAGGTAGACGTGGGCCAGGATCTCGGCGCCCCCCACCTTCACCACGGCGGCCCGTTCCGCCAGGTTGTCCAGGATGCTGCTGGCGCCGTCCAGTTCGCCCCGGCCCTGGGAGATGGCGCAGATGGACAGCTTGGGATGGCGGTTGACCTCGCCGGAGCTGGGCTGGAGGTCCCCCAGGATCAACTTCAGCAGGGTGCTCTTCCCGCAGCCGTTGGGTCCAAGAATGGCCACCCGCATGCCCCGCTGGAGCACCAGGTCCAGGCCCCCCACCAGTTCGGGCTTGCCCGGGTAGGCGAAGTGGAGTCCCTCCACATTGAGCAGGGCGTCGCTGCGGTTGTCTCCCCGGAGGAAGCTCAGGGACTGGCGGGTCTCCTGGCGCATCCGATCGTCCACATCATCCTTGAGATCCAGGACGTCCTGGATGCGCAGCTTGCTCTTGCGGGTCCGGGCCTTGGCCCCCCGGCGCAGCCAGGCCATCTCCCGGCGCAGGCGGTTCTGCATGTGGTCCGTGAGGCGGGCATCCCGGAACTCCTGATCGGCCTTGAGGAGCAGGTAGTCGCTGTAGCTGCCCTCGTAGCTGGTGAGGGCGCCCCCCTCCAGCTCCAGCATCTTCTCCACCACGCTGTCCAGGAGGTGCCGATCGTGGGTGATGAGGAGCAGGGCACCCTGGAAGCTCTGAAGCCAGGACTCGAGTCGCTCCACCTGCTCGGGGTCCAAGTGGTTGGTGGGCTCGTCCAGCACCAGCACATCGGGATCCTTGAGCCAGGCCTGGGCCAGGGCCACGCGCTTGCGCCACCCCCCGGAGAGGCTTTCCACCAGCACCTCGGGATCCATGAGGCCCCAAGCGCTCATGGCCTCCTTGAGGCGCGGCTCCATGTCCCAGCCCATGTGGTTCAGATGGTGTTCGGTGCGCTCCAGCTCCTCGTGGAGCCGGGCCTCGTCGGCGCTGGCCACCCCGTGCAGCTTCTCCAGGAGGGAAGCGTGGAGCCGGATGAGTTCCTGGTGGTCCGCCAGGGCCGCTTCCAGGGCCTGACGCACCGTCGCCTCGGGGGCGAAGTGGGGGTCCTGCGATAGGCGGGCGATCCGAAGCCCCTGGGTGACCACCACCTCGCCGGTGTCCGGGGTTTCATCGCCGTTCAGGAGCTTGAAGAGAGTGCTCTTTCCGGCCCCGTTGCGCCCGATGAGACCGACCTTCTCCCCCTGCTGGAGGCCGAAGGACAGGTTCTCCAGGATCGGATCTGCTCCGTAGCGCTTGGAAACCTTGACCAGACTGAGGGCGATGGGCATGACGACTCCGACCCTCCAGTGTCGCATGGAGGCGAAGCATCGCCCCTTCCCTATTCCACCCGGTAGCCCAGCCCCACCACGAAGTCGTCCGTATCCCGGCTGTTGTGGGTCAGGACACGGTTCCAGATGGCCCGGATGGCCCAGGGGCCCTTGAAGCGGTAGGCCGCCGTCAGGGAGACAAGACCGCCCAGGTTGTCCCGGTAGCTCTTGGGATCGTCCTTCTGAAGTTTCTCGTCCAAGAAGGCGTAAACCCCGGCGCCCACCCCCAGGGTCAGCTTGCCCGGCATGTAGCTCCCCACCAGCCAGACCTGGGAACCGAGGCCATTGCGGCGCACAACCTGGGGATCACCCTCGTGAAGCCAGGTGAAGGTCCAGTCACAGTGGTCCGCCAGCCCCTTCCGGATTTCGGCCCCGAAGGCCAGTCCCTTCTGATCCTGGATGCTGTTGAGGACCGACTGGCCCATGAAGACCGTGATTTCGTCCGGCAGGAAGGCCTCGAGGGTCGTGGATGTCCCGGGCGCAGGCTCTTCCTCCGCCTTCACCTTCCCCAGCCGGTAGCCCACCCCCAGGAGGGCCTGGTTGCTATCAGGAGCCCCTCCGATATGGACCCTGTTGAGCTGAAGGCGCGCGAAGGTCGAAGCCGCAGGGCGAAAGGTGGCCGAGACGCTGTAGAGGCGCCCCATGCCCGAAACGTTCTCGAAGGTTTTGTCGCCGATGATAGCGGTATCGGCATAGCCATAGAACCCGGCCCCGAAGTCCAGGGACAGTTTCTTCCGGAAGAGGGGCAGGCTGTACCAGCCCTGGCAGGCCAGGCCATCCCGTTTGTGCCCCGCCAAGTGCCCCTCGTTGAGGTAGGAACCGGACACCGAGAAGCGGGACCAGAGACGGGAGCGGTAGTCCAACTCCCAGACCACGGCCCGGTCGGTCCGGTCCGGGGTCTGCCCGGAGCCCACCAGCAGGCTGAGCTCCTGAGCGCCCAGGGGCGCCAGGAGCAAGAAGGACAGAAGCAGTTGCCTAGCGCCAATCATCAAGAACCCATGCCTCCGAATGGCTGAAGCCAGCTCCATCCTGGCCCTGGAGCGCCACCCCGGTCATCTGGATCCGGAAGCCCTCCTGAAGCATGGCCTCATAGGCCCGGACCCGGCCTGTGTTCACACCCGCCAGGAGCATGGCCGCCCCCTGGGAACGGCCGTAGGCCTCCAGTGAGGCCAGGAGCCTTTGAAAGCGGTCCAGGACCCCTTCCCCTGGCAGCACACCGGCGAATTTCACATAGCAGGCACCGCTGCCGGCCTCGCTCCCCTGCCCCCGGTGACATAGGGCAAAGCCCTCAGGATTTTCCGGGCTTCCGGTCCACACCAGGGCACCGTGTCCGTGGCCAGCCAGATGCTCGATTTCCCGGGTCAGGTCGAGCCCGGGGTAGATCGCCTGAGCCACCCGCCGACAACCCGCCAACAGATCCTCCGCCCCTGAACCACCCGACCAGGACTTGCAACCCGGCTCCCCGGAAAGTTCGCCTCCCAGCGCCTTGCCCATGATCGCGGTGAGGCAACGGGGGCGGAAGCCGAACTTGTGATAGAGCCCCAGGTGCTTGGCGCTCTGGGGGAAGGTGTAGAGACCCGTATGGGTCGCTCCCCAGGTCCGGAAACAGTCCATGACCGGAGCCATGAGCCGCTGAGCAATGCCTTTTTCCCAGAGCTCCGGCTCCACCGAAAGGGGACCAAAGAAGGCGAAGCTGCCCCAGTGGCTGGCAAAGACGCTCCCCACGAGGCGATCCTCCAGGAAGGCGCCGAAGGCTGCCTCTGGGAAGGCCTGGAAGCGAGACCGCACCACGGCAGCATCCCCCGTGAACTGCATGGGGTCAGGCAGTCCGATGAAGGTGCCGAAAGCCTTGCGGAAGATGCGATCCGCCTCGGCCAGATCCCCCTCCTGAAGGGGGCGGATGACCACGGAGGGCGGGATGTCGGACATGGGACCTCCGGTAAGGCTCGGTTCAGGAGGCATGCAGCCCCCAATCGTCCATGGCCTGGAGCAGGTTTTCCAGCTGCTCCGAAGCCGTCGTATGGAAGCGGCTCACCAACTTCCAGCCCTGGGGGACCCTCTGGTAGCGGTGGAGCCACAGGAAGGGGCCTTCCCAAGGCGAATCCCAGTCCTTGCGGGTCCTCACCAGGAAGGCCACCGTGGTCCAGGGCCCCCGGGAAAGGACTCGACGCCCCAGCTCCTCCAGTCCCGCCTCCTCGTCGTGCTCCAGCACCAAGTCATCGATATCCGGGATGATCACGCGTCCTCCCGGGGCCTCCGGGGCTCTGCCACCCAGGCCACCAGCACCGACACGAAATAGAGGGCGAAGAGGATCACACTGAAGAAGACGGTGGTGACCACCACATCCCCCGGCGTCAGGAAGGCGCTGGCGATGATGATGAGAATGCTGGCATGGCGCCAGTATTTGATCAGCCACCTGGCACTCACGATCCGGAAACGGGCCAAGAAGAAGGTCAGCACCGGCAGCTCGAACATCACGCCCATGGTCAGCAGGGTGTAGAGGAAGAGGTCCAGGTAGGCGTCGATGTGGAGGTTGGCCCGCAGCCCGGCGGCCTTGGCTTCCTGGAAGAGGATGTCTCCCAGGAACTTGAAGGCCTGGAAGTAGGCGAAGAGCGCCCCCGCCAGGAACATGAGGCTGGTGATGAGGACGAAGGGAATGACGTAGCGGCGCTCCCGTTCATGGAGGCCGGGACGGATGAAGACCCAGAGCTGGTAGAAAATGAAGGGTGTGCTGATGAAGATGGCGGCCCAGAAGCTGAGGCGCATCAGGCTGAAGAAGGGTTCCGCCAGATCGGTGAAAGCCCAGGGCTGCAGCTCGGAGATGGGCTTGCCCATCGTTCGGGACATGGCCTGAAGAAAGGGCAGCTGGGCCCAGTGCCAGAGCAGAAAACGCAGAGGCGGCATTCCCTTGAGGGGGCGCAGGACGTCCTGAAGTCCAAAGGGAAAGCTGTAGGTGACCGCAAAGGCCACCACGACGGCGAGGATGGCGCGCGTCAGGCGCACCCGCAGCTCCTGCAGGTGCTCCCAGAAGCTCATCTGGTTTGGGGGCGTTTCGGGGATGGCCACGGTAGGTTCTGGCTCAGCCTACTTCTTCTCAGAATCGTCTTTGACTGAGTCCGTCAATTCCCTGCCGGCCTTCTTGAACTCCTGGATGCCCTTCCCGAGGGACTTGCCGAGTTCGGGGAGCTTGGAGGGTCCGAAGAGGAGCAGCAGCACCAGGCCGATCAGCAGGATTTCCGTAATTCCGAGATTACCCATGGGTGGCTCCGAACAAAGCTGAGAGAGAAGTCTGCGTCCAGTCTAGCGGGATATCGCTCAGAGGGTGGGACGGCCAATGGAATGATAATCCCAGCCCGCCGCCTTCATGGCCTCGGGCCGCCAGAGGTTGCGGCCATCGAAGATGACCCGGGCCTTGAGACGGGAGGCCACGGCCTCCAGATCGGCCTTCTGGTACTGGGGCCATTCGGTGGCGACAAGAAGGGCGTCGGCACCTTCGCAGGCCGCCATGGGATCTTCGGCGTAGCGCACCTTATCCCCGATGCGGGCCCGGACATTGGGCATGGCCTCGAAGTCATGCACCACCAACTCGGCCCCCAGGGAGACCAGGTTGTCGATGAGCTCCAGAGCCATGGTTTCCCGGATGTCGTCGGTGTGCGCCTTGAAGGCCAGACCCCAGAGGGCGAAGCGGCGTCCAGCTAGGGGGGCGTGGGTGCCCACTTCACAATCGTAGAATTCGCGCACCTTGCGGGCGATGACCTGCTTCTGGTGGCGGTTCACCTCGACGGTGGCCTCCAGGCAGCGCAGGCCCTGGCCGTTCTCGCGACCGACCTTGAGCAGGGCCTGAAGATCCTTGGGGAAGCAGCTGCCCCCGAAGCCCGGTCCGGGATTCAGGAAGTATTTTCCGATGCGGTGATCGCTTCCGATGCCGACCTTGACGTAGTCCACGTCGGCCCCGACCCGCTCACACAAGGCGGCGATCTCGTTCATGAAGCTGATGCGGAGCGCCAGCATGGCGTTGGCGGTGTATTTGGTCATCTCGGCGCTGGGGGGGTCCATGCGGAACCACTTGCCCCCTTCGGGATTGCGGGCCTTGGCGGCATCCAGGTGGGCCTGATAAAGGGCCTTCATGACCGCTTCTGTCTCGTCAGTCCGGCATCCGATCACGACCCGATCCGGCAGCAGGAAGTCCTCGATGGCCGTCCCTTCCCGCAGGAACTCAGGGTTGGAAACCACCTCAAAGGCCCGGTCGGTCCGGGCCTGGATGGCGGCATGAACCCGGGTGGAGGTCCCCACGGGCACCGTGCTCTTGTCCACCACCACCAGAGGCTTGGCATCGATGGGTCGCAGGTTCATGGCCTCCCCGATCTGGGAAGCCACGGAAAGGACGTACTGCAGATCCGCGCTGCCGTCTTCGCTCTGGGGGGTCCCCACACAGATGAAGGCCGCATCCGCCGTGGGGATACCCTCCTTGAGATCCAGGGAGAAGCGCAGGGCCCCGGAGGCCTGATGCTTGTGCAGCAGCTCGTCCAGGCCGGGCTCATAAATCGGCGAGATCCCCTGCCGCAGCTTGGCGACCTTGGCGGCATCCACATCCACGCCGAGCACCTGATGGCCTGCATCCGCAAAGCCCACAGCTGCCACGAGCCCTACATAACCCGAACCTATGACCACAACATGCATGTTTCCACCTGAGAGAGTCCAGCCAACCCCGGAATTATTTAAAATCAGGACTTCCCAAGTCTACCCAGCTATTTGGGGACCCGTCCATGTCAGGTCACCTGAACGCTCCCCCCCTACTCTGGGCCTCTCCTGGAGTAGGATGGAGGGCTGGGAGGCCAAATGCTTTACGCCATGCTGCTCGAAGGACAGGGCGTCAACCTCTGGGAAGTGGTGCTTCATGGAGGCACCGTTGCCAAGGCGGTGATGCTGCTCCTGGGCGTCTTTTCCATCATCAGTTGGGTCATCATCATCCAGAAGGGCATCCTGCTGGCCAGATCCCGGCGCATCACCGAACAGTTCCGGGAAGCCTTCAGAAAGTGCCTGGATTGGCGGGAGTTCAAGCAGCAGTCCAGCGGCTACGAACTGAGTCCCCTGGTGGGGCTCTTCAGTGCAGGCTATGCCGAGTTGACCTACCAGCTGCGGACCCTGGCCGGAGGCAAGGCCCAGGTGAAGAACATGGAGGCCGTGGAACGCTGTCTCCAGCGGTCATCGGTGGTGGAGATGGGCCGGATGGAGAAGTACCTGGGCATCCTGGCCACCATCGCGGCCGTAAGCCCTTTCGTGGGCCTCTTCGGCACGGTCTGGGGCATCATCGACGCCTTCCGGGGCATCGGCACCACCGGCAGCGCCAGCCTGGCCACCGTGGCCATCCCCATTTCCGAAGCCCTGGTGGCCACCGCCCTTGGCCTCGTGGCCGCTATCCCGGCCCTCATGGCTTACAACTTCTTCCAGGGTCAGCTGAAACAGTGGCAGACCGAGCTGGATGACTTCTCCCTGGAATTCATCAGCTTGACGGAGCGGAATTTCACCTGAACCTTGCAAGCATGATTACCACATCCCTCGCGTCCTGCGGTTCCCGCCCCGTATTCTGGCAACGCCAGCCGCGGTTTCCTTTGCCGATCATGCAGTTCCTCCGGGATCGACTGACGGCCTCCATGAAGGATCCCGATCAGCGTTCCGTCCTGGTCTGGCCCACCATTCTCGGGGCTCCCAGGCTTCAGGAGGAATTTCCGGAGGGCATCCCCTTTGGCACCCTCATGCAGCGGGCTTCGGGCCTGATGGGCCCCATGGGCCTCGCATCCGCGGAACGCTGCTGGGAGCGTGACCTTAGCAGGTTCCCGGACACCGCCGAGCTGGGCTCCCAAGGATGGCGGGTCCACACATCCTGGGCACCCATGGCGAGCCTGGTGAGCCTCAGGTCCGGCGTGACCCTCCTGGCCCTCATGGGACACCCGGGAGAGGCGGATTTCCCCATCGGAGTCGCCTCGGCCCTTTTCAATTCGGCGCTCTATCATGAGTGCCACGATGTCCTGGAGCCCCTTTGGGGCGATGCCCGGGGCCACGTCAAGGCTGGGCTCCAGGGGCTCATCCTTCTGACGGCTGGGTTCCACCACCAACAACTCCACAACGCACCCGGGATGGTGGGGCTTTGGGAGGATGCGATCAACATCCTCGCCCTCCGCTCCGGGGAACTGGAAACCCCTTGGGGTACCCTGAACTACACAGCGGCCGTAGAAGCCGCCTCCACGCGGCTGGCATGGATGGAGGGCAAGGATCAGGACGCTGACCTAGCTCCACTCTGGGACCTTCCGCGCCCCCACTGGGAGTTGATGTGATCGCTTGTGATGTGCTGGTCTTGGGCGGAGGGATAGCTGGTTGCACCACCGCCCTCCACGCGGCGGAACTGGGCGCCGATGTGGTGATGGCCGTGAAGGATGCCCTGGGGGAGACCAATACGACCTATGCCCAGGGCGGCATCGTGGGTCTCCCGGGAGAGGAGGGCCTGGATTCCCCGGAGCTTCTGGCCCAGGATATCGAGCGGGCCGGAGCGGGCCTCTGCCGACCCGAAGCCGTCGAGCTCCTGGCCAGGCTGGGCCCGACCCTCTGCCGGGACTACCTCTGGCGGAAGCTTGGGGTTCCCTTCGACATCGACGGGACCGGCGCCCCCGAATCCACCCAGGAGGCCGCCCACTCCGCCCGTCGGATCTACCACGCCAAGGACGCCACCGGGCGGGCCATCCAGGAGGCCCTGAACCAGGCCGTGAGAGACAACCCCAGGATCCGGATCCTTGAGCATTCGGCCCTGGTGGACCTCATCACCGTGCCTCACCATGGCAGAGATCCACGGAAGGTCTACGACCCCATCCAGGTCTGGGGCGCCTACCTGCTCGACACCACGGACGGAACGGTACAGATGGCCATCGCCAAGCGGACCGTCCTGGCCACCGGGGGCCTGGGCTACCTCTATCTGCACACCTCCAATCCCCCTTCCGCAACCGGGGACGGCCTGGCCGCCGCCTACCGCGCCAGCGCCCGGATCGTGAACTGCGAGTACGTCCAGTTCCATCCCACCACCCTCTACATCCAGGGGAAGCCCCGAAGGCTCCTGACCGAGGCTCTCCGAGGCGAGGGTGCCCACCTGGTGAATGGTGCGGGGGAGCGGTTCATGGGCAAGTACGCCCCCGACCAGATGGAACTGGCCCCTCGGGATGTGGTGAGCCGGGCCATCTTCCAGGAGATGGCCTCCACCGGAGACCTCTGCGCCTATCTGGACCTTTCCCCTCTGAAGGCGACCCTGGATCTGGAGGCCCGCTTCCCCAACATCCTGGAGGCCTGCCGCCAGGAGGGGCTCGACCCCCTGCGCCAGCCCATCCCCGTTGTTCCGGCCGCCCACTACTTCTGCGGGGGCGTGGCGGTGGACTCCCAAGGACACACCAACCTTCCGGGCCTTCTGGCGGTGGGCGAAGTGGCCTGCACCGGGCTCCATGGCGCCAACCGCCTGGCTTCCACCTCCCTGCTCGAAGGACTCCTTTGGGGCTTCCGGGCCGCCGAGGCTGCCGTCGAGGATTGCCGGGTCACTTCCCTCATCCCCTGTGAGGAACTGGAGCCCTGGCACCCGCCCACCAACACCCTCGTACCGGATCCCCTGCTCATCGAACAGGACTGGAACAGCATCCGCACCACCCTCTGGAACTACGCGGGCATCGTCCTTCAGTGCGGCAGATGGCTCGGTGCCGCGCCCACCCTCACCTTGAGGGCCGCCTGCCGTTCCTGAATGATGGCCTGGGCGATCTGCTTCACCCTCAGCCAGAGCCACTTCCCGGTGGGGCTGCCGGTCCGGTAGTCGGCGGGGCCGAAATGGTCGATGCGGCCATCGCGCCGCAACCGTTCCACCTGCTCCAGGCTCAGGTCATTGGTGTCGTCATAGACTGCGTACGCGGTGCCCCGGTTCTGGCGCATGACCGAGAAGGCCGGAACATCGCTGGGGCCATCGGCGATGTAGATCATGTGCTCAAAGGGCACCCGCCGGTCCTCAGGACGCATGGTGGAGTTCACATCGATGCTGGCGGTCTTGTTTCCGCCCTTGTTGATCTCGAATAGGGCCCGGGTCTTGCTCGTGTTGTCGTAGGCCACGGCGATCTGGGAAATGCCGGTCGCCGGGAAGAGGGAACGCTGGGCCGAGGGCTCATCCAAGGCGATGGTGACATCGGGATCGAAGTGGGGGGGAGCCGGGTTCTCGATGAACTCTGAAGCCCAGATGCCATCCACGTAGGGACGGATGGAACTGCCTTCGATCATCTCCCGAAGCCCTGTGGAAACGATGTAGTGCTCGAGCTTGAGCTCGAATCGCGCCGCATCCGGCAGGCTGGCGAGCTGATCTTTGAGGTAGGGAAAGAGTTCCGGCAGGCCGGGGTGGAACTTGATCTGGGCACCCAATTCCCGGAGCCTGGCATTGGTGAGGCCGGGCATCTGGCCGTGCTGGACATAGGTCAGGAGATGGTTCAGGTAGGCATTGTCGGAGCTGACGTTGACACCATGGCAGCGGTAGTAGGCCGGAAGGGCGTTGACCTCCCGCCAGAACTGGGCGCCATCCACCGAGTATTCCGCGAAGATGGGATCCTGCATATAGCCAGGTATTAATGTTTTATCAAAATCCCATACCAGGGCGATGACGTTCTGGGGATGCAGGGGCGTGGTCATGATACAAGAGTGCTACCACCCTCCTCGCATGGGAAGGGCTGAATAACTCCGCCCGTTCCCGGCGCATTCTCGGTGTCATCCCATGGCCAAGCCTTCCATCC
This sequence comes from Holophagaceae bacterium, assembly GCA_017859955.1. Classification (GTDB taxonomy): domain Bacteria; phylum Acidobacteriota; class Holophagae; order Holophagales; family Holophagaceae; genus Holophaga. The sequence continues at coordinate 65,151 of JAFNAB010000014.1, read as the reverse complement.
CCCCCCAGCAGATCCAGGATGATCAATCCGTCAAAGAGCGGCTCCTGACGGCGGGTCTCGAGTGCCTGGCCACCCTGGGTGGCCACAAGGCCAGCGTCAAGCAGATTGCCGCCATGGCAGGGGTTAACCATGGACTGGTCCACTATTACTTCGGCAGCAAGGAGAACCTGATCGTGGCCCTCTTCCAGCGCATGGCCGAAGGACAGCGCAAGGCCCTGGAGCAGATCCAAAACCCCAGGGACCTCCAGGCCATGCTGGCCCGCCACGCCCTCCCCAACGCCCGATTGATCCTGGAGTTCAATCTCCTGGCACGGGAAATGCCGGAATTGAGGGCCGTGCTCCGTGAAGAACTGAAAGGCCTGGCCAAGCTCTCAGCCGATCGCATGGCCAAGGGCGATCTCCGGGATGGCTGGCTCTTGTCTTCGGCCGTTGTCGGCCTGGCACTCCACGCCCCGGACATGGACGAAATCGATATGGACTACATGGCCCGCCGCATCATGGAGTGGCTGAACCGGGACTGAGAAACAGGAAGCAGATCGCGCCAGGCATACCCTCCTTCCCAGACCCAAGGGAAGGGAAAGGGTATGAGCCTCTGCCTATTCGCCATATGCCGCAATTTTGCCCGAAATCACCGAATACGGCATCCATATCGCGATATATGACAAAAATCGACCGATCAAGGACGCCAAAACCCTAACGGGATACTCCTTAAAGGGTGGCACCTTTCTTGCCTTTTTGTGGTACTTCCCGTACCGCCCTTTGGGCACATCCAGACCGCCTCCCCGCAAAGAGCGGTCCCCCATACTCATCCCATCCATATGGGACTAGGAGGAAATCCGTGAATAAACTTCACTTCACATCCGTCCTGGCTGCAGCCCTAGCCATCACAGGCATCGGCTGCGAAAAAAAGCCAACCAAGGAAATCAAAATCGGCTTTGTCCAGGCCCAATCCGGCATGTTCGCCTCCTTCGGCCAGGGTGGACTCTTCGGTGTCCAGGCCGCCATCGATGACATCAACAAGCTGGGCGGCGTCAAGGTGGGCGATACCCGCCTCCCCCTCAAACTGGTGGCGGTGGACAACGAAAGCGACCCCAACAAGGCTGGTGCCCTCGCCGAGAGCCTGATCAACCAGGACCACGTCCAGTTCATCGTCACGGGCGATGAACCCCCACCCATGCACGCCGGGGTCTCCCAGATGGCCGACCGCTACAAGGTCCCCTACATCACCTCTTGCGGCGTCCTGGAACCCTGGATGGGCATGCGGAATGAAACCCCCACCAAGTGGCAATACACCTGGTCGACGGGCACCCTTTCCATCAATACCCCGGCTAAGCCCGGCGATTTCCGGGCCAAGCCGGGCTATACCGTCATGGATACCTGGATGACCGTATTGAATCAATACGCCCCCCAGACCAACAGAAAGGTCGGCATCATCGCCTCCGATGAACCCGATGGCCGCGGCTGGTATACCCTCTTTGGCCCCGCACTTCAGAAGCTGGGCTATGAGGTGGTGGGCTTGGACAAGAACCTGGGCCTGATGTCCATGGAGACCACCGACTTCTCCTCCGTGGTGCAGGCCTGGAAGGCGGCCAATGTCGAGATTCTTTGGGGCAACTGTCCTGCGCCTTTCTTTGGCACCGTCTGGAAGCAGGCGAAGGCCATGGGTTTCAATCCCAAGATCGTCTCCATCGGGCGCGGCGCCCTCTACCTGGACGACGTGAAGGCCTGGGGCGGTGAACTGCCTCTGGGCGTGGGGACTGAAGTCTGGTGGGAGCCCTCCATCAAGGGAGCCCCGGGCATCGGCGGCACCACCCCCCAATCCCTGGCCGAGCGCTGGGTCAAGGAGACCAAGCGCCCCGTCTATCCCAGCATCGGCCCCGGCTACGCGGGCATCCAGGTCCTGGTGGACGCCATCGAGCGGGCTGGTTCCATCGACCCCGAGAAGGTGAACGCCGCCCTGGCCACCACCGACCTCGCCACCCTGCGCCACCGGGTCAAGTTCGACGAGAACCACTTCAGCCAGTGCCCCGCGGTCTTTGGCCAGTGGCAGAAGTCCAACAACCCCAACCAGCCCTGGGAACTGAAAGTCATCCACTCGGACCATGACTTCTGGCCCACCACCGGCAAGGCGCTCTTCCCCGTACCGACCAAATAGTCCCCACCCATCGAAAGCAGACCCGAACGCCGTACCCGAAGCCTCGGGCACGGCGTTCGTTTGAGCCACGGGATCACGGATGATGGAGTGAAGAGGCTACACTAGCCTTTCCATGAGACGCCATTGATGCAAACCGCCCCACTCCCTCCTGAAGACACCAAATCGGAAGACAGCGCCGGAAACAAGATCCGGGTCGTCAGCAGGGCCATCGACGTTCTGACGGCTCTGAGCAACCACCCTGACGGCCTTTCCCTGCGGGAGATCGCCAACTACGTCAAGCTTCCCCGTTCCACCGTCCAAAGGATCGTGGAGACCCTCGAAGAAGCCAACCTCGTCATCGCGGCCAGCACCGCCAGCGGATACCGCCTGGGCCCCACCATCGGGCTTTTTGCGGCCTCCATGCGTCCCTTCGACCTGACCAAGATTGCCCGCCCCATCCTCATGGAGCTTGCCCAAAGGACGAACGAGACCATCAACCTCGCCGTCCTGGCCCATGGCAAAGCCGTCATCGTGGATCAGATCCCCGGCACCTTCCCCATCAAATTCATCGGCACCCTGGGCACCTCGCTGCCCCTGCATGCGACCGCAAGCGGCAAGGCGCTCCTCGCGGCCCTGCCCGAGGATGAGCTCGCCCATCTCCGCCCCCACCTTCAGTTGGACGGACTGACCCGGAACACCCTGGTCACCTGGGAAGACCTGCTGGCAGAGCTGAGCGACATCCGCAGGGATGGCATCGCCGTCGAAAACGAAGAGTACCTGGTGGGTTTCAGTGGCATCGCCCTGCCCCTCCGAGGCCCCAACGGCGAGCTTGGATCCTTGGGCATCCCTGTTGCAACGGAGCGATTCAGAGCCGCGCGGGAGTCGCTCATCGACATCCTGCAGACCTGCAGTCTGCCCCTGCGCTAGACCCAGGGTTCCGCCGCAGGCATCAAGCCAGGCCGGATAAGACGCGCTAGGCACTCATTTGCCCCATCAGGCATGCCTTCGGCCTATCCGGCGAACTCTCTATCTCCCGTCCAGGAAGGATCAACCCACCGGGGACCAATCGCTTAAAACCTCAGACAGGGATCGCCTCCCTATACCCGCATTTTTTCGGTACGATTCGTACCGCCTGCTGGTATACCATTTCTCAAGCGCTTATGCCCCCTGCCACATGCACCCTCCTTTTCCATGAGGAACCCCAATGAGCACACCGCAAGAACTTCTCACGGAACGCCAGACCCGCCTCAGGAAGGCCCTCGCCCTGGAGAAGGTCGATCGCACGCCGATCATCCTCCAGGCCAACTCCTTCTGCGCCTCCCACATGGGGGTCAGCCTGGCCGACTTCTGCAAGAACTTCCAGTTCTCCCACGAGATCATGCTCCGATCCATCAAGGAGCTGGGAGATGTGGACGGCTTCAACGCCGCCTTCTCCGAAGGGGCTCTGTTCCCCCTGATCTTCATGTCCAAGGTCAAGCTTCCGGGCCGGGAGCTTGGCCCCGATGAGCTATGGCAGCTCGACGAATCAGAAATGATGACCCCTGAGGACTACGACACCATCATCAACAAAGGCTGGAGCGCCTTCAAGGCGGACTACCTCAGGAACCGCCTGGGGGTGGATGTCGATGACCTGCTGAAGCAGCTGGAATGCGTGCCCAGCGCCGTGAAGAACTTCAACGACGCAGGCTACCTGGTGTACTCCGAGTTGGTGGCCACCTCCGTCAACGAGTACTTCGGGGGCGGTCGCTCCATGGCCAAGTACATGACGGACCTCTACCGCATGCCCGACAAGGTGGAGGCCGCCACGGACGTGGTGCTGGCCGAGCAGCTGGAGGAGATGCGCCAACAGATCCGCGCCATCAAGCCCACAGTGGTCTTCGTGTCCCCGGCCCGGGGCGCCAGCCAGTTCTACCGTCCCAAGTTCTGGGACCGCTTCGTCTGGAAGTACGTCAAGGCCACCGCGGATATGATCATCGAGGAAGGTGCGGTCTGCAACATCCACGCAGACGCTGACTGGGAGCGGGACCTCAGCCGCTTCCGGGACTTCCCCAAGGGCAAGATCGTCTTCGAGACGGACGGCGGCACCGACATTTACAAGATCAAGGAGGCCATCGGGGACCGGGTCTGCATCAAGGGCGACGTGCCCGCCACCCTGCTGGTCCTGGGCACCCCAGACGAGGTCTACAACTACAGCTGCAAGCTCATCAAGGACATGGGCGAGGGCTTCATCCTTTCCTCTGGCTGCTCCGTTCCCCCCAACGCCAAGCTGGAGAACATGAAGGCCATGATTGCTGCGGCCACGGGCAAGTAGGTTCAGTTGTGCAATGAAAAGCGCGGCCCAAGGGCCGCGCTTTTCGTGGTGGAAATGGCCCTAACGGGAGGCTGCGATGGCGGCATCCAGCTTGTCGAGGGCATTCTCCAGGGCCTTCTCACCCTGGGCAATCTCGGTGCGGATCTCCTTCTGGGCCTGCTGCTGCATGACCCGCTCCATGGTCTCCTTGCTCATGACCAAATGGCAGTAGAGGTTGCCGTCGGTGGGATCCAGCCACCACTCCCGAACCGTCGCCCCCTGGATCTCCTGGTCCACGACATTCCGGGTGACATTCTCGATGACCCGCTGCATCACGTCGTTCTTGATGGGCTTCCCCCCCTTCTGACCGGGGTTGGAGGAGGCCGTGGTCACTTGCTGGTTCAGCTGGCTGAACATGTTCTGGACCCGGACCTTCATTTGCCCCGCCAGCTTGGCACGGGCATCCGCGAGGGCGGTGGCCCGCTGCATGGCCTTGTCCCCCATGGGGTTGGACTGGGCAATGCCCACATCCGCAAGACCATCCGGGATATTGGGATTGTCCACCCAGGAGGGGGCGGCCTTGGCCGCAGTGGTGGTCACGGGTACCGCCTCGGGGGCCTTTTCCCCGCAGGCAATGCCAAGGGCCAATACCGTCACGCTGGAGGCAAGAGCCAGTTTGAGGTTCATGGATGCTCCTTCACTATGGATGGGAACGGGAATGCTAGCGGGAAGCGGCGACCACTTCCACGATCTGCCCAGGTTTGACACTGTTGGGAGCTGCGCCCTCGACCACCACGACGGAGGTCTCTTCGTCGAGCGACTTTACCCGGTAGGTGGCCAGCACCACCTTCTTGCCACGAATGGTCTTCCCCGTGACAGGGTGCACGATGTCTTCCTCACGACGACAGACCTGAACCCTGCCATCGGCCTTCAGACCGTGGCTGCTGCCGAGATCGATCAGGAGTTCGCTGGGAGAGTAGACTTTAATGACATATCCGGTCTGGGCTGCCACCGCAGACCCTCTCACCTTGGCCTCCAGGTTGGCCTCCATCTTGTCGGTGGCTTCCTTGGCAGACTTGCCGCGGTTCATCGTTCGGGCCTCCCCGGAGGCGTCAAAGGCCTGCTCAATCTTGCCGGTGGCCACGTCCACCATGCGCAGGGATACCTTGATGTTGGCTTGCCAGAACTGCGTTTCGGAACTGTCCGCCACCTCGTTCTTGTTCTTGAATCCGAGCTTGGCCAGACCGGCGCCCAGGGCGAGCTTGGTTCCGGAAACCTCCCTGGAGGCGCTGTTGTCAGCCTTGCAGGAGCCCACGATCACGTATTTCACGCCCAGCTGCTTTCCTAGCGCAACGGCAGTGGCATCATCCACCAGCCCCGAGCTCTGGAACTTGCCCTCCTGGAGGAGTGCACCAATCTGGGAGCGCTCGACCATGGTGAAACGCCGGGTATTCAGGAAGGCTGAGGTGACGGCGTTGTTGATCTGATCCTGGTCCACCAGGAAGTTGTTGCTGATGGTACCTCTGAGGGGAAGGACAGCCAGGCTGGGTTCTCCAGCAGAGAAGCCGGGCACGGCCATCCCCAGGGCACAGAGCAAAGCCCCGGCAATCTTCTTAAACATAGAGTTCTCCTTCTTGAGTCGGGTGGAAAGCTGTTGCCTAGGAACGACATGAATAGGTTCGGGCTCAGTCTATACCCCAGGTTCCACCCTCGCAAGCTGAGCCGGGATGGGATTTTTTCGACAGAAAGGCCCCATCCGGCCCACGACTTCAAACCATGGAAGTGACACAGTGCTAACCTGGGACGATTCCCGCCAGGAGGCAGCCCATGAAAGCTCTCGCGTTCGCACTGTGCGTCCCCAGCCTGGTCATGGCCCAGAGCCGGATCCAGCCCCCCTGGGTCAACCTGCTGCCCAGCGCCCCAGGGCGGGTCTACGCCGTGGGACTCGCCCCGGTGGCCCCAACGGAAGGGCAGGCGGTCCGCCAGGCTTCCCAGAACGCCCGTGTGGAGGTCATCTCCAGACTGCGGGCCTCGGTCAAGGGTGACACCCACCTGTCCACGCACGCCGTGGTCCAGCGTCAGGGTGGAAGCCCTGCTTCTGGAAGCTCCACCCAGACCCTGAGCCAGGATTCGACGATCCAGACCCAAGCCGTCGAACTGCCGGGCCTGGTGGTTGAGGAGACATGGGTGGACCGGAAGGGTGACACGGCCTACGCCTTGGCCTACCTGGATGTACCCGCCGCCGAAAAGGAACTTCGGAATCGCTTTGAGGCCATGAAGCACGACTTGGCCATTGAGGAAGGGACCAGCGGTGGCCCAAGGGAAAGACTGAAGCGCCTCCAGACCCTCAAGAGCGCTCAGACGGAAATGGACAAACTGGATGATATGGCCGGGCTCATTTCAGCAGGGGGAGCTGACCCTGCCCTTCGCCGTGGGGTAAGAGACCTCAAACTTGCCGTGGACCGCCTTCTGGACCGCCTGCGCAACTCCCTGACCATGTGCGTCGGCGGCGACAAGGACCTGGGCATGGGGGGCGATGTGGCCACCCTGGTGCGCAATGCCGTCCTCAAGCAGGGCCTGGGATGGGCCGAGAGCAATGCCGAATTCACCCTGAACCTCCGGTTCCAGGGAAACCGTCAGGCCTGGGATATCCGCAAGCGTCGTTGGTGGGAATATGACCACAGCGCCGACTTCATCGTGGCCCGGGGAATCCTGGAGATCACCCTGGCGGATCGGGCAGGCACCCAGTACGAATCCACGGTGATCGAAGCCAAGGGCGTGGGTGTCAGCGAATTCCAGGCCGACCAGAGGCTCCTCAAGGACTACAAGGCCAAGCTGGAATCAACCCTGGGCCAATGGCTGGCGGAACTGGTCAACTGATAAAGGAAGGCCCCGGAAACCGGGGCCTTCTCTTCGGAGTGTCCTACACGTGAGCGTCGGTCTTTCGCCGGCAGTCCCCGTGGCCGCAGGGGTACAGGATCTCGAAGGTGTCCATGGCGATCTGGAGCTCTTCGTTGGTGGGCACCACGAGAATGGTGGTCCTGGAGTAGTTGTGGGAAACAATCCCTTCTGACCCACCCATGTGGCCATTCAGGTTGTAGTCCATGACGATGCCCAGGTGCTCCAGGCGGCGGCAGATGCGGGCACGCATCTTGGCGCCCCACTGGCCGATGCCGCCGGTGAAGACCAGGCCGTCCACCTTGACCAGCTCGGCGGCGTAGGCGCCGATGTACTTGCGGACCTTGTGGGCGAAGACCTCAAGGGCCTCCTCGGCATTAGCATTGCCCTCCTGGGCAGCCTTTTCCACGTCGCGAAGATCGTTGGAAACACCGGAGAGTCCCAGCAGGCCGCTCTTCTTGTTGAGAATGCTCTGCAGATCCTTGGAGGAATAGCCCCGATCCTCCAGGAAGCCCAGGATAGAGGGATCGATATCGCCGCTGCGGGTGCCCATCATGACGCCTTCCAGAGGGGTAAAGCCCATGGAGGTGTCAATGGAGCGGCCACTCTCGATGGCGGTGACAGAGGCACCGTTCCCCAGGTGGCAGGTGATCAGGTTGGTGTTCTCGGCGACCCGCTTCATCAAGTTAAGGGCGCGGCCCGCCACGAAGCGGTGACTGGTGCCGTGGAATCCGTAACGGCGGATCCGGTACTTGTCGTAGAACTCCCGGGGCAGACCGTAGAGATAGGCGGCGGGAGGCATGGTCTGGTGGAAGGCGGTATCAAAGACACCGACCTGACCGACATGGGGCAGGAGGCGGGTGATCTCCTCGATGCCGATGATATTGGCGGGGTTATGGAGGGGGGCCAGCTCCACATTCTCCTGAAGGGCCTCCATCACATCATCATTGATGGCCACGGAGCTGGCGAACTTCTCACCACCGTGGACGACCCGATGGCCGACGCCGTGTATGGCAGAGAGGGAATCCACGATGCCGGACTCCTCATCGACCAGAGCCTTGGCCACCAAAGCCATGGCCACGTTGTGATCAGCAATGGGCTGTTCGATGCGGATCTCGCCCCGGGGCGAGGTCTGAGCCAGGAACCCCGAGCAGTCACCGATGCGCTCCACCAGGCCCTTACCAAGGCTTTCCCGCTGAGGCATCTTGAAGACCTCGTATTTGAGGGAAGAACTCCCGCAATTGATCACGAGGATGTATTTTTCCGGATGCTGTGTATCCATGGGTTCCAACCTGAAGAGTTGCGGGCAAATGCCCCGGTTAATGAGATTCCAAAACAAGCGTGATCAAAAATCCAATTCAAGACAAAGCCATGCCCAGCCCAGCTCTGGAGATTTATTGGGCAGAGTTCCTCATCACAGAGGCATACCTCACAGAAGCGTTGCATCCCGCAAAAACCCCCAAGACACTACCTAAAGACGGGGTTATGGGGCGCTTAGTCAACATTTCGGCGTTCAGTCTGGCACTTCGAATCATGTCCATTCTGGTCCCGGCCGAAGGCCTGCCCGGACGCAGATTCGCACAGGGATTACACTATCACCAGGAGAGGTTCCGGTGATCAGGAACCCGAATCCTCCAAGTTGTGACCATGGTAACAGGGGAAACCTGGCCTCTGACCGTCTTTTTTGATATGACCAATCTATCCGGACGGAAAAAAGCGCGTCCCGCTTGACTATCCGCGGATGATATTACGAGCACAGAGCATTAACATTCAGATCGCGGAGTGAATGGGTTTTAAAATATGATATTATTTAATAATAAAAATAGAACCTTCAGCCCCCCTCAATGAGAGCCATCGAGTTCTTTTCCGGCATCGGCGGATGGCGCTATGCCCTTGGCCATCGAGGCACCGTTTCGAGGGCCTTCGATATCAGCCCGGGCGCCAATGCCACCTACGCGCACAACCATGGAGACAGGCCCCTGGATCGCGAAATCGCCACCCTGGATCCGGACCTGATCGCGGGGCTGAAAGCGGACACCTGGCTCATGAGCCCCCCCTGCCAGCCCTTCTGCCGGATGGGGGCCCACCGGGGCCTGGAGGACCTTCGATCCAGGGCCTTCCTGCACCTCATGGATCTGATGACCATACTCCCTCCAGACCACCTGGTACTGGAGAACGTCGTGGGCTTCCTGGGATCGCAGGCTCACGAGCTACTCTGCTCCCGTCTGCGCGCTGAAAAGATGCACTGGCGTGAGTTCCAGCTTTGCCCCACGGGCTTTGGCATACCAAATCTCCGCCCTCGGGTCTACTTGGTGGCTTCCAGGCGCCCACTCCCGGCCCTGCCCCTTCCGGTCCTGACCAGACCTCCACTGGCGGTATTCCTGGATCCCCTTGAGGACTGCAGCCTGTACCTAAGCTCCGAGCAAAGTGCACAACACGGCCCAGGCCTCGCCCTGGTCCGTCCGGAAGACGATATCTCGGCCTGTTTCATCGGGGGCTACGGCAAGCGCTTTGTCGGCAGCGGCCCATTCCTTCGGACCCCACAGGGAATCCGCAGGTTCTCCCCCAGGGAAGTCGCCAGACTGATGGGCCTGCCTTCCGGTTTCGACTTCCCGGAAAGCTTAGGACGCACCCAACGGTACAAGCTGCTGGGAAACGGCCTCAGCATCCCGGTTGCCCAGTGGGTGATCACTCACCTGTTTCCTTGCTGATGGAGAGCAGCAGCCCCAGAGAGGCCAGGGACGCAATCAGACTGGAACTGCCGTAGCTGATGAAGGGTAGTGGAATCCCCTTATTGGGCGCCAGGCTGAGCACCACACTGATGTTCATGAAGGCCTGTACAACCAGGAGCAGGGTGAAGCCCATGGCGCAAAGCCGCAGGAAGGCGTCCCGGCATCGGCGAGCGATGCGGTACCCCCGGATGAGAACCGCCAGGAAGAGGACCAGGACAAGCACCGAACCCACAAATCCGGCCTCTTCACCAATGACGGCATAGATGAAGTCTGTGTGAGCCTCAGGCAGGAAAAAGAGCTTCTGGCGACCCGCTCCCAGCCCAACCCCAAAGAGTCCGCCGTTCCCCACCGCCACGAGGCTCTGGAGGGCCTGATGCCCCTTCCCCAGAGGATCCGCCTCAGGATTGAGAAAGCTGATCACCCGATCCCGACGGTAGGGCGAAGTGACGATGAAGGCCGCTCCCACGGCCCCGAGGACCGGGACGGCCACCGCAAAGATCCAACGGGGTGCGCCCCCCAGGAAGACCACCAGCATGGTGACAAAGACGATGAGAAAGGTCGTGCCGAAGTCCGGCTCCTTCAGGATCAAACCCAGGGGGATGACCAGAATCCCCATCAGGGTTACGAGCTTGGGAATGGCGTCCTGGCGCCGCCCCCAGGCCTCGCGATATTTGACCATCCACCACGATGCAATAAGCACTGCCAGGGGTTTAAAGAGTTCCGAAGGCTGGATGCTCTGGCCCAGGACACGGACCCACCGATGGGCATGATTGACCGCAGGAAAGGCGAAAACCGCCAGCAGGCCCAGGATGGAAACGAAATACAGGATCTGGAGCGGCCGGGGGTGATCCCGAAGGACCGTGAGATCCACCTGGCTCAACGCCAACATCAGGGAGAGCCCAATGAAGCCGCCGATGAGCTGGCGCACCAGGAAGGCCGTGGCGGCGGAGTTGTGCTCCGAGGCCTTGATGGCCGAGGCGGAATAGATCCAGACCATCCCCACCACGATCAACATGAGGGTGAAGAAGAGGAGCAGTCGATCGATGGGGCGGCGGACGTCTGGAGACATGAAGGCTCGGCTTCCGAAGGATGGTGCGCCCAGCAGGACTCGAACCTGCGACCTGCTGCTTAGAAGGCAGCTGCTCTATCCACCTGAGCTATGGGCACCCGGGAATGTTCATTCTGCCATGGATCAGGGCCCGAAGCTCACCCATCCTGCCCTGCCGGGGATCTCGCGCCGGGTGATTTCCGCCGCGGGCGGGCCCTGGGCCAGCAGTTCCGGCAGCCAATCCGCATGGGTCCTGACCCGGACCTCCCGCTCCTTCAGCCCTCGGAGGAAGGCATCGAAGGCCTCCTGGAGGGCACCGCCCTCCACCTCGGTATGCAGGGCGTAGACATTCAGGGCGTCTTCCCGGAGGAGGTCCAGGATCTCGGTGTTCACCTCGACTGGGCCCCGCCCCTCCAGACCCAGCAGCTCGTCCATGGTGGGCAGGGTCGTCGGAATCTGGAGGGTCTTGAGGGTCTGGCCCTCCACGATCGGATAGAAGGCCCGGGTTCCCCGGCAGTCCCCGGCGTAATCCATGCCGTAAGCTTCCTGGAGCTGAAGGGTCGTGTCATTGCAGCGCCAGGCGGGGCTGACCGCCCCCTTGGCGGGAATGCCGAATACATCCTGGAAGGCCCCATGGGCGGAGGCGAACCAGTCCGAGAGCCACTGCCGGGACTTGCGATCCAGGAGGTCGTGGTACTGGACATGGTCCCAGGCGTGGATGGCCACCTCGTGCCCCGCCTCCAGCACACTGCGCATTTCCGAAGCAGCCCGGCGGTGGATGATGGGAGCCGGGAGCAGCACGCCGTACATCATGGTCCGCCAGGTATAGAGCTGCCCGGCGTTGGTGCGGCGCATCTTGGCGAAAAAACCCTTCCGGAAGATCCGGCGGATGGCCTTGCCTGAACTGTCAGGCCCCAGGGAGAAGTAGAAGCTGGCCCGCACTCCGTGGCGATCCAGCAGCCTGAGCAGGTTGGGAATGCCCTGAAGGGTACCATCCAGGGTGTCCACGTCGACCCGAAGGCTGAGGGTCTTCATCGATCGCTGGGTTTGCGCAGCATGTCCGACAGCATGGTCCGCCGGGCCTGGATGAAACGGCGCATCCCTTCACGGGCGGCTCCCTCCATGCTGCCCATGACCACGCCGACCCGGAGGGGAAGGCTCTCGCCCTCCAGAATCTCCATGTGGCGGACTTCCCCGGTGATCTGGAAGGGGATGCCTCCCGGCAGGAAGGTCTCCACATCCAAATGGGCCCGGAGCACCAGGGGGAAGGACTGGGGGAAGCCCAGGCCGATACCGGTTTCCGAAAGATTCAGGAGCTTGGCGGCGTACAGGCGACCCCCGACGCTCACCTGGGCGTCCAGAGCGGGCAACCCGGGAGACGCGACCCGAAGATCCTCAGCGCGATGGCGCTCAAGGATTTCGGTAGGCCAGGACACCCGGACGAGGGGACCCGTTTCAACGGGGGACGAGAGTGGCTCCCCCATGGTGGTGCGAAGGGCATAGCACTCTCCCCCGAGGATGAGGGAAAGGGTCAGCACCGTCCCGGCCGGGGGGTGCTGGTCCCGCCGCTTGGCCCCCTTGAAGAGCAGCCACTTGCCCGGCTCCAGGGAGTGGAGCTGGAGGTCCCCGAGCATCCTGAGGCTTCCGGATTCCCGGAGGCTGGCAGGAGAGGCAACCTTGCCTGCGGCGATCAGCAGGGCATCCAGTTCCATGTTTTCAGCGGCAGGCGAGCTGTCCATAGGGGTCCTCATATTCCGTAGAAAAGGCGTTCAGCGAGATTGGGATGGAGGCGAGCTTCGAGGATCTCGCGGGCGGCCCCAGAATGATCGTAATCCAGGCGGTGGAGCTTGAGCCGCTTCTTCCTCGCGTCGTAGGTCATAAAGGATAGACGGGGATCCCTGTCCCTGGGTTGACCCACCGAACCGGGATTGACCAGGTACCTGCAGCCCGGGCGGAGCTGGAACCATACCCCTGGATCCAGCAGGTAGGGCGTGAGCACACAGGCGGCCTCATCCAGCTCGAAACAGCAGGGAAGATGGGTGTGACCAAAGAAGCAGAGAGGCCCTTCAAAGCCATCGAAGGCCTCCAGGGCATCCTGGGGATGCAGCAGGTAGGCATCCTCATCCAGGGGAGAACCATGGGAGATCACGTAGTCCTCCCCCACGGTCATGGGACCGGCAGGCAGGTTCCGCAGAACCCGGAGGTTCGCCCGGGAGAGGCGCTCCCGGGTCCAATGGGCGGCACCCTTGGCCGGCAGACTGAAGTGCTGGTCAGCCCCCCGCACCGAACAGGCCCGGTCGTGATTGCCCCGAACCATGAACCTGGGCTTCAAGTCCTGGATCTTGTCCAACACTTGATTGGGCTGGGCCCCATAACCCACCACATCCCCCAGGAACACGAAACGCTGGATGGCCCGGCGACGGGCGTATCTCAGCACGACATTCAGGGCCTGCAGATTCGAGTGGATATCGGAGAGGATCAGATCCATGGTTGGGAGAAGTATCTCACGATGAGGCCAGATCCCCCAGGCTCGCAGTAATCTGGTGTGGATTGGACCAACGACCATGCGCATCGCCCTCCTCCAGATCAATTGCCGGATCGCCGATCCCGAAACCAATGGACGTGCCATCGAGGCAGCCTATGGCGAGGCTCTTCGCCAAGGAGCGGATCTGGTCATGACGCCCGAGATGGCCGTACCGGGCTATCTGGCAGAGGACCGCCTATGGGAGGGCGCGCTGCGCGAACGCACCCGCAGGGAGTCGGAGCGCCTCGCTGCCCTGACGGGTCCGATCCCCCTGGTCATGGGGACCTGCAGCCCCTCCCCCTCTGGCCGCCTTTGGAACGAACTATGGTGGTGCGAGGCCGGAAAGGTCCGGAATGTGGCCAGGAAGCGGATCCTGCCGGTCTACGACATCTTCGACGAGGGCCGGTACTTCGATGCGGCCCCGGCCTCCCAGCCCGTGGTGGATTACCTGGGGGAGCGTGTGGGCCTTTCGATCTGCGAAGACCTCTGGGCGGACCCGGAACTGGCCCGGGGCACCATCCGCTACACGGTGGATCCCATCGCGGAACTGGCCGAACAGGGCGCCACCCTGATCCTGAACGCCTCCGCCAGCCCGGCCCTGCTGGGCAGTTTCACGCCACAGGGGAGCGCCCCCTCCTGGGCCACCCCATCGAAACGCGCCCTGCGCCGTCGTCTCCTGATCGGGCAGGCCGCCAAGTACGGCGTGCCCATCGCCTATACCTCCCGGGTGGGCTCCGAGAGCTGGCTCACCTTCGACGGTGGTTCCGGCCTCGTGCTGCCGGATGGGAGCTGGCAGGGAACCCCGGACTTCCGGGAGGCGATCCTGCTCACGGATACCCGGACTCCAGGCCAAGCCTGGCCCGAGGATCCCACCGAGGGCCGCTGGCTAAGGGATTCCCTTGGCCTGGGACTCCGGGAGAACCTCTCCAAACAGGGACTTGAAGGGGTCGTGATCGGCCTCTCCGGAGGCATAGACAGCGCCGTGGTGGCAGCCATGGCAGCAGAGAATCTCGGCCCCCAACGAGTCCTGGGGGTCGCCCTGCCCACCCGCTTCACCAGCCAGGAGAGCCTCGACCTGGCCGAGGCCCAGGCCCGCCACCTGGGCATCCACTTCCTGAGCCTTTCAGCGGACGAGCCCTTTGCCGGCGCCGAGGCCTCCCTCCGAGGCGCCTTCCCGGAGCGCGCCTTCTCCCTCACGGACGAGAACCTCCAGAGCCGCTCCCGGGGACTCCTCCTCATGGCCCTCACGACCGAGGTCCAGACCCACCGGATGCTGGGAACGGACCGGGTGGCCGTGCTGAACACCGGCAACAAGAGTGAGGCCGCCACCGGCTACTTCACCCTGTATGGCGATGGCATCGGGGCCTTCGGCATCCTGGGGGACTGCCTCAAGGCCCGGGTCTTCACCCTGGCCCGGGAACTGGGGGACGCCGTTCCCCGGGGGGTCCTGGAGCGCAAGCCCACGGCCGAACTACGCCCGGGCCAGACCGATGAGGCCAGCCTCCTTCCCTATGCCCAGCTCGACGCCATCCTGGCAGCGCTCCTGGAGGCCCGAAGGGAGGAGGCCACGCTGCAGGAAGACCTGGCTGACCTCCTCCAGGGCCAGGCCCTGGCCCAGGCCAGGGCGGCCCTGCCCAGGATCCTGAGGCTCCTGCGGAACTCAGAATTCAAGCGCCGCCAGCTGCCCTTCGCCTTGAAGATCAGTCCCTGGGCCTTCGGCAGCGGTCGCCGCATTCCCCTGACTGGGCTCTGAGAGATATCCGCAGGGAATCCCCTTGGTTTTCAAGGCCCCTTCGGATTGCACATTTTTGTGTGCAATCCGACCCCCCCCTGGTTCTCAAGGACCTTTACCCAACCCGGGATGAGTTTTCCGCAGAGGCTGCGGGAATGTGCTCCAACGAAGGCTATTTCATGAATTCCGAGTAGAACGTCCTCTTCTGTGAGGTAGTAAGCTGGGGGGATGCATCTCCTCCTGGTGGAAGACAAAGATAGCTTTCGGCGCTTGCTGGTCCAGGCCCTGGAGGGCTCTGGCTGGGAGATCCATGCGGTGGCTCACCCCCAGGAGGCCTTAGCCGTCCTGGAGGCCACTCCCTGCGAGATCATGGTGACGGACCTCCGCCTTCCGGCCATGAGTGGCCTCGAACTGCTCAAACGGGCCAAGCGGATGAGACCTGAGCTCCGGGTGCTCCTCATGAGCGCCTTCGGGGAACCCAGTGACATTGTGGAGGCCATGGCCTTTGGAGCGGACGACTTCCTGCCCAAACCCTTCGATCTGGACGTCTTCCAGGCCACCCTGGAGCGGCTCCAGGCCCTTACGGAAGCCCCCAGCCCCGACCCAAGGGAACCCTGGGTGGCCCAGTCCCCCAGCATGAGCGCCCTGGACCGGACCCTGGGGAACCTGGCCGAAAGCGGTGCCTCGACCCTCTTCATCGGCGAACGGGGTTCGGGACGGACCCGCTGCGCCCGGCGCCTCCACACCCTTCGCCATCCCAAAGCCCCCTTCCTGACCCTGGACGCCGCGTCTCTGGGGCCCGAAGGCCCCAGGGGACACCAACTGGCCATGCTGAAAGGTGGAACCCTCCACCTTCAGGACCTGGATGGCATCTCCCCTGAAGGAACCCAAGGACTTCTTAGGGCCCTGGGCGCTCCAGGAATCCACTGGTCCGGAAGCGCCTCTTCACTGGAAAGCATCCCGGCTCCCCTGCGTCCCAAACTCGGAGTTCTGGTCCTCTCCCTTGCCCCCCTGCGGGAGCGGAGGGAGGATGTGCTCCCTCTATTCAGAGCCAGCCTCGAGCAGGCCGCCCGAAGGATCGGGCGGATTCCCCCCGTCATCGACCTCAGGGTGGAGCGGGAACTCCTCTCCCGACCCTGGATCGGGAACGTGGCGGAGCTCCTATGGCTGGCGGAACGCTGCCTGTCGACCTGCCCCGATGCCCTTCTGGCGGCTCTGCCGACCTTCCAGGGCATGAGCCAGAACCTGCTGGAGCTCTCCTGGCCGGACCCCGGGCCCCTTGAATCCATGCTGGCCCGGGTCCAGGAGCAGGCGGAGGCTCTGTTGATCCGACGTGCCCTCAAGGCCAACGGGAGCAAGCTCATGGAAACCGCCCAGGCCCTGGGCATAACCCATCGCCTGCTATCCCAGCGCTTGCGGGAACACCACATCTCCCTGGAGGATGGAGGTAGCGGAACCCCATGAGCCCCACTTCCCCCCTGCCATCCCCCACTCGCACAGCCCTCCAGGAGGGGGTCCGGCGGGGCGTCAACGCGCTTTCCCAAGTCATCGTGGGCAAGGAGTTCCAGGTGAGGCGGGCCGTAGCCACCCTCCTGGCCGGAGGCCACCTTCTCCTGGAGGATCTCCCGGGGGTGGGCAAGACCACCCTGGCCAAGGGACTCAGCCGGATCATGGGGGGCTCGTACCAGCGCATCCAGGGCACCAACGATCTCCTCCCCTCCGACCTCCTTGGCCTTCATCTCTGGGATGCCGATCGTCAGGCCTTCCGATTCCAGCAGGGCCCTGTATTCGCCCATGTCCTGCTCATGGACGAACTGAATCGCATCGGCCCCAAGACCCAGAGCGCCCTGCTGGAGGTCATGGTGGAAGGCCAAGTCACCCTGGATAGAGGTGTCTACCCCCTGCCAAACCCCTTCTTCGTCATCGCCACCCAGAACCCCATGGACCATGCCGGAACCTTCCCCCTCCCCGAGTCCCAGCTGGACCGATTCACCTGTGTCCTCCATCTGGGCTACCCCGATGCGGCCGCAGAGCGCCGAATTCTTCGGGATGAGGCTGGTGCGGACCGACTGCCGGAGCTGAAGCCTGCCCTGAGCCTCGAGGAATGGACCGAGGCCCGCCGGGATGTCCGCTCCATCCACCTGTCGGAAGCCGTCCTGGACTACGCTGAACGGGTCATCGCCCGGATCCGGCATGACGGAGGCTTCTGTTCGACCCGGGCCGCCAGCCACTGGCTGGGTCTCTCGCGGGCGGAGGCATGGCTCGAGGGCCGAGCCTTCGCGACCCCCGATGACCTGCAGTCGACCCTGGCGGATACCATGGCCCACCGGGGAGCACTGGACGATCGCCGCCTCAACCGGGAGGAACGTCGGGCCAGTCTTGGCAAGGTCCTTCGGGAAACGCCCGTGGGGTGGGTGCCATGAGGGAAGCCATGGAGCAGGCACCGGGGGTTGGAGAGGCCATCCGGCGCAGGCGGGAGTTCCTGAAGCTGAGTCAGGAGGCCTTGGCCAGCCAGATCCACCTGCCGGTCCAGATCCTGGACGCCATCGAGCGCGAGGATTGGGAGGCCATCCCCCCTGGACGGGGGCGCCCACTGATGCGCCAGCTGATGGAAAGACTGGAGATGGACCCAGCCATCCACGGCGACGCCTGGGACCGACTCCCTGGTGGGCTGGAACAGGAGCTCCCGGACCCGAAAAAGGAACTCTGGGAGCGGGTGCTCACTGCGGGGATTTCCTTTGCGGCCCTGGCCCTCATCCTATGGCTCATTCTGCCCGGGCCCAACATCAAACGGAGCATTCCCGAGGAAAGGCCCACCCGTGCCAGTCAGCCTTGGATCCCCCAGGCACCTTCCTCCACGCCGGGCTATCCGGTACTGGGGGAGCTGCTCCCCGAAGCCGGGGTCAACCAGGAGGGTGTCCTGGTGAGCCTGAGGGCTCTGGACACCTGCGAAGCCCACATCCAGGGGCCCCAGACGGACCAGACCCGGACCCTTCGGGTATCCGAGCCGTGGAAGCTTCGGGTCCCAGGCCCCTTCACCCTCACGCTCAAGAACGCTGGCGTGGTTGAAGTGGAAGTCGCGGGCAAACGCATCCGCCACCCGGGAGACGTTGCGGAAGCCTGGACGGGCCAATTCGGTGCCGATGGCCAGGCCATCCTCCCCCAGGCTCCCCCGAGCGAGGCCACCCCGACCGCCCCGGAAACGGATCCGGAAGCCAGCCCCGACCCCGAAGGCACGGAGTGATCATGCACCCCATTGTTCAGAAGTTCCTGGATCAGCAGCTCCCCGAGCCCATGGTGGGCGCCCTCCTCGGCGGCGCACTGCCCCTTCCGCCTCTGGATCTGCTCCAGGCCCTGGCCCACGCTGTCTTCCAGGAAGGTCCTCTGACCCCCAAGGCCCTGGAGACCCTCCAGACCATGCCGGAAGACCTTTTGGCCAGCGCAATCATCGGCCCCGTGGAGCCCCCCGCTCCTTTGGGCCTCATCCTGATGCACCGTCGGGAACCCGGCCTCATGGAAGCGGCCCTCCTGCACGAAAACCTCACGGCGGAGTGGATGGAGCGGATCATCCCCAGCCTCCCCGGCAGTGCCCTGGACATCCCCTTGAACAATCAGGTGCTGTGGCTCGAGCGCCCGGTGATCCTGGACCTCCTGGAGTCGCACCCGGAGGCGGAGTACGCCATCAAGCGCAAGGTGGAAGAGTTCCGCCGCGATGTGCTGAAACAGATCTCTGCGGAGCTCGCCCAGGAACGTCTCGAGATCATCGATGAAGTGGAGGCCGGCACCCTGGACAAGGCTTGGTCCGAACTCCCCCCCCCCAAGCCGGAGGAACTTCTGGAGGAGCTCGACCCTGCAGTGCTCCGGGAGAGCCTCACCAAGCCTGTGTTGGATGAAGAAGGCCAGGAAGTCCCGCTGCGCCTCACCCAGCGGATCATGAAACTTCGCACCAGCCAGAAGATCCTCCTGGCCCAGAAGGGGGGCAAAGAGGAGCGCACCCTCCTGGTCCGGGAGTCAAACCGCCTCATCCAAGTGGCCGTGATCCGCAACGGACGGATCACCGAGGGCGAAGTAGCCTACATCGCACAGATGCGTTCGGTCCATGACGAGGTCCTGCGGATCATCAGCCAGAACCGGGAGTGGATGAAGAAATACAACACGGTGAAAAATCTTGTCATGAACCCCCGCACCCCCCTGCCCATCGCCCTGAACATGCTGAAACGATTCACGGAATACGACCTCAAGCTGGTACTCCGGGATCGGAATGTGGCTGAACTGCTGAGGCGCGAGGCCAAGCGGATCCTGGCGAAGTAGTATCCTGGAGGGATGCAGAAGGCCAGCCCATCCCCAGACTCTTCCCTCATCCAGGCATTTCTCTCTTGGGCGGACCAGGACCCCAGCGATTACCAGGGATGGATAAGTCGGCTAGGCGAGGCGGGTGTGCTGGAGGAAGCCTCGAAACGGTTCCGGACCCACTGGAAGGGAAGGCAGGCCCCGACAGCACTGAAGGCCGCCCTCGAAGCCGCCACCGAACTGGCGCGCAAGCGACGTATCCACCAGTGGCAACAGGATCCCCTCCGCCGGACCCTCCGACTCCGCCTGGAGGTCACTGGAGCCGCAGCCGAGCTTCACCCTCCGGCCCTGCTTGCGGCGCTAGCCCAGGGGCTGATGAGCGCTGGAGTCCCCCTGGCCATGGGCCTCGGGAAGACGCCCCGCCCCTTGGTGCTGGGGGGTCAGCCCCTTCCTCCCGGCGTCCCAGGCCTTTCTGAGTGGGCCGATATCACCCTCCGGGAGCCCTGGCGAGGCCCCCTGCCACCGCTCCAGGTCGAAGGGCTTCGGGTGCTGGAAAGCCAGGAGATTCCCAACTACGCAAGCCCGGTACTGGAGCTGTGCCGGACCTCCCATTGGCGCTGGACTTGCCCGGAGGAGCTCCTGGCAAAGGCCCGGGAGACCCTGGCGACCTTCGCCGCCTCCAGCACCTATGAGATCGACAAGGTGGGCAAATCGGAAGGCCGCAAGGTGGTCAAGCGCCTGGAAGTGCGCGCCATGGTGCTGGATCTGGCCTGGGAAGGTCAGGACCTCCGGTTCAGCACCCGCATCGCCACCGGAGAGGCCATGAACCCCCAGAAGCTGCTGGGGGGCATCCTGGGGGTAGAGCCAACGACCATAAGGCCCCTAATCCGGGAGAGCGTGGATCTGGGTGAAGACCCGCGGCTTCAGCAGGCGGACCGTTTTCAGACCAAGCTGCACAACATCTTCGAAGATGCTGTGATGCTCGAAGGCGGCAGCAATATCACCCTTGTGGAGGAGGACGACGACGAGCCCATGAGGCTGTAGGGCGACCGCCAAGCCCCTACCTCTGCAGCAGGGCCATCCGAACGCCCAGCGCCCCGAAGACCCCGGCCGTCACCCACTCGAAACGTCGGGCGATGCTGGGACGGGCAAGGACGTAGTTGCCGATGCTGCCGGAAAACAGGCCTATGAGGCAGAAGACCACCAGGGCCTGCACCATGAAGGTGATGCCCAGGAAGATCATCTGCAGGGGGAAATACTTAGCCCCGGGACTGATGAATTGGGGGAGGAAGGCCAGGAAGAACATGGCCACCTTGGGATTGAGGACATTCATGATGAAGCCCCGCTTGAACAGCGCCCAGCCATCCCCTTCCGCAGCCGAGGAGAGGTGGATCCCGGAACGGGAGCGGATGGTCTTGTAGGCCAGAAAGAGCAAGTAGGCGGCCCCGGCGAACTTGACAAGGTTGAAGGCCAGGGCTGAGGAGTAGAAGATGGCGGACGCCCCCAGGGCCGCAGCGATGGTATGCACCGTGACACCGCTGCACATGCCGCAGGCGGAGGCCAGGGCGGCTTTTCGTCCCCGGGTGATGCCCTGGGTGAGCACGAAGATGTTGTCGGGCCCTGGAGCCAGGGAGAGAAGCACAGAGGCGCCGACAAATCCAAGGTAGGTGGTGAGCGTCATGGGAATCCTTCTTCCTCGATCGTACAAGCTATCCGCAACCCGAGGCCAGCCTCCATGATCACAAACGGTGCGGAATCCCCTCAGTCCTCCCGCCCCTTGGCGGCGGCCTCTATGGCCTCCTGCCAGAGGCCTTTGGGCTCAGGTCTCATGACCCACTTCGGATCCAGGGGCAGCTTCAGCCAAGCCCCCTCTTCCATTTCGGCCTCCAGTTGCCCAGGCCCCCAACCCGAATAGCCAAGGAAAAGCCGATAGGTGGCCCTCGGATCAAGAAGCAGGGACTCCAGAAGATCCTTTCTGAAGCTCACGAAGTCCGTGAAATCCAGCACCAGATCCTCGGGAGAGGGCAGCCCTCCGCGCACCAGGATGATGCCCCGCTGGGGATCCACAGGCCCTCCCCGCCAAGCGGTCAGCCCTTCCTCGCCAGCGTAATCGAGATGGCTCTCCGTGCAGATCTGCTTCAGGGTCAAGGGAAGAGGACGGTTGAGAATGACGCCCATGGCCCCATTTTCATCATGCTCCACCACCAGTACCAGGGTGTGCAGGAAGTTGGGGTCCAGGAGCAGTGGGCTCGCAACCAGCAGACAGGGTGCCATGAGATTCATGGGCAAGATCATAGCGCGCTACTCTCTTAGTATGCGCATTTCTACCCTCCAGAATCTCTCCGCCATTCCCACCAGCTTCCGCTGGCTGCTCCGGCATCGAGGCCTGGTCCTGGGGCTTTCGCTCCTGTGGGCCGCCCTCAAGACGCTGGCCCCTCTGGTCCAGATGAAGGCTGGCATCCGGGATACCTTTCTGTTGACCATGACCGTCGACACGGTCTTCACCATGCCCGTGGTCTTCTATTTCCTGCCCATGCTCTTGGCCTACGTGGACGCCGAGTTCAACCGGCACCCGGCCAACCCGTTGCAGGACTGGTGGAAGACCTTCGAATGTCGATGGCTTGGGGCCGCGGGCGCCCAGGTGCTCCTGCACGCCTGCGCCTGTGTGGGTTTTATCGCGTTCTTCGTTCCAGGATTGGCGGTCTACCTGTTCCTGGGCTGGATGCCCACCTTTGCGCTGCTCCGGGGAGGCACCATCGCTCATGCCGCCCGCTGGAGCACGCGGATCATGGCCCAGGAATGGCGACGGGTCCTCCTCGCGGCCCTGCCGATATTTGGGATCTATTTCGTCATGATCGCCTGCCTGGTCCTCGTTCTGGGGCAGGCCATCGCCCACTGGGGAGCCGCCCCCACGCTGTGGCTGCGCTTCCGCCATCCCTACTTCTGGCTGACTTCCTTCTTCAGCGCCGCCGTGAACATCTGGCTGAGCCTGGCCCTGCTCGCCCTGTTCCACCGAATCGAGAACGAAGCCATGCTCAAGGCGGAGGACCCGGATCAGAGACGGAAGTAGGCCCGGATACCCTTCACCACGGCCTCAGCATAGCGTTCCCGGAACCTGGGATCCTGGAAGCGCGCAGCGTCCTCCTCGTTCGTAAGGTTCACAACTTCCAGAAGGACCTTGGCGCTGGCCGAGGAGTGGCGGATGACCGCTGGCAGATAGCTCTTCCCGGCTCGGTGGATAATGTTCCGGATGGGGCGGTTGGAATGGATCAGTATCTTCCCCTTCTCCATGGCCTGCAGAAGGGCCTCCGCCAACTGACGGCTGCGGGCCTCACTCTGGAGACGTTCCTTGGCCGTGGCCTGGAAGAGGCCACCCCGTTTCATTTCAGCAACCCGGACCCCATGGGTGGCCTTCAGACAGAACCGCGGAGGCACGGCCATGGCACCGGGTACGTATGCCATGGTGCCACGGGCGCTGGGATGGAGGCTGTCAGCGTGGAAGCTCAGGAAGACCGTCTTACGGCCGTCCTCCTTCTCGCGGAAGGTGGCAAACCAGTCATTGGCCAGCACCCAACGGAGATGCACGCTGACCGCGCTTGGGCTTTCGCCATCGTTGACAAAGGGGGGCGTCGTGAGGATCTCGGCGTCCCGTGTGGGGGTCCGGATCTCCTCCCGGGCGTTGAAGCCCAGGCTGGGGTACCGGACGGTGCAACTTACTGAGGCATCCGTATCCTGCGCAAGTATACGCCGCACCCGCATGACGATATCGTAGACGTAGTCGGATTCCCACACCCCATTGGCCACGGCACCGCTGTCCACCCCACCATGCCCGGGGTCCAGGACGATGCGCACGCCCTTCAGGCTGGGACCGCCGTCCACCCGGGCCGTGCGGCGCACTTCCGCCCGGACTTCCCGTTCTTCCCGCAGGGCTCGGCTGCCTTCGGCCTGGAAGGGGTCCGCCAGGTGACGGATGGGGATACGGATGAGGGTGCCCGGCGGGATGGACCGCACGTCCTGAATACCGCTCCGCTTGGCGATTTCCAGAGCGAGGTCATTCACCCCCTTGGGGTCCACCCGGTCGGTGTACCGCATCACGACGCTGGAGTAGAGGGCTTCCCCTTTGCGGAGACGATAGGCGGCATACTTGCCATCCCTGTCCTCCTCAAAGCTGAGGAGGGCGCGGTAGGCGGCAACCCGGGCCTCGTCGTCCAGGCCATCTTCCGGCAGGCTGCGATCCGTGCCACGCTTCCGTTCTCCCCCGAGGTCCACCGACAACAGGTTCTTCGGGATGCGCCAAGCGTCCCCTTTCCGGAGTTTCTCCGGAAGGTTCGGGTTGGCATCCTGAACCTTGTCGTAGGTCTGACCGTGCCCGGTGAACAGGGCACTGATGAGCCACAGGGACTCCAGCTCCGGCCATCGGACGATGTGGCGGACCTCATCCTCGGTCCAACGGTCATCGGGAAAAAGGGCCTCCAGGGCCCAGCGCTTCCCTTCGGGCGACAGCTCCTCGAAGCCGATCCACTCCCCCCGGGACGGGCTTTTACCCAGGTATGAGGAAGGGAGCCTCATGGCCTCCACCTGAAGGCCCTTCTTGAACATGAGGCGCAGGGTAACCCTTCCCCCGCGGGGAAGACGCGCCTGGAGTTCCACGGGGCTGGGATCAGCCGGTGCGGCGAGGACAGGGAGGGCGATGACCCAGGGAAGGATCAGTCTTCCCACGGGGCCTCTTCCCCTGAATGGACAGCCCCCTCGAGCCCCAGCGTCACCCAGGCCCGCAGATCTCCTTCGAGACTGTCAGAATCCTGGGCCCGGAGGGCCAGGAAGGCCCCGAAACGCCGCTCGAGATGTCCCATGCCCTCTTCAAGGAGGAATAGCCGATCCGCGACCCGCCCCTGCAAATCCTTGGCCTGGGTGGGAGGCAGCTTCATGGTGGAAACATCCAGCGAGGCGGCATTGAGCATGAAGGTCCACTCCATGTCCCCGGCCAGGAGGCGGACCTTGGCCTTGTTGGGCCGCATGCCCCGGGAGAGGGCCTCGAAGGCCTCTCGGCTCTCGGCGGGGTTGCCCTTGCGGAGTCCCAGCTCCTTGACATCCCCCCGCTCCGTGGCCAGTTGCACCGCATCATCCAGGAAGAGGGCCGACTGGTCCCCGGGCAGGCCGCTCGTGCCCCCCTCGGTCAATCCCCGCATCCAAAGCCAGAGAAGGAATTCCTCGCCAAGAAAGCGTCCCTGCTCAATCAGTTCCATGGGCTTCGCGCTCATCAGGCCTCCTCCAGTTCCAGGTTGAGGGGATCCAGGGCCATCAGGCCTTCCACAGGGATCTGGGGGGCCAGGCGGCCCGCCAGAAGCAGGGGCGCCAGGGGCTGGAGTTCACATCCGAAGCTCTTCATGAAGAGCCCGATCAGGGCGCCCTGGGTCTTGCTGGAGCCGGCGGTGGTCCAGAGCATTCCCCCCTTCAGGTCCCAGGCCACTTCCACGGTTTTGGGCACCGGAAGGACCTTGGCCAGCAGTTCGGCCTTCACTTCATCCTGCAGGGAGGTGCGGGCCTCCTTGCCGATGAAGGCCAGATCTTTCTCTTTCTGCAGCTGCTGGATCCTGAGATCCACGTGGGCCTTGAGCAGGGAGGAAGGCACCTTGCGGGTGTCGATGCGCAGGGAGAAGAGCGCGAAGCGCTCCTGGCTCACCCAATCCTCGTCCGGTGGAAGGATCAAGGGGTTGCGCCAATCGCACCACCCAAAGCGCTCCTCCTCCAGGCCATCCTCGAAGGGACGGAAGCATTCCTTGTGAAGACCTTCCTTGAGATCACTTTCTGAGGGTACAGGCCCCAGGACAAGGAAGCGTTTGAGGGAGACGGAACCCTGAAGGAGACTCATGATCTACCTGCCACGAAACGTTTGAACCACTGGGAGATCCCGGATCGCGCCGGGGGATTGGATTGTGCATCAGGCTCGGTCCACTGGACCAGTTCACCGGGCACCGGAAGAGGAAAGGCCGGATCATCGAGGGCTAACAAGAGGGCAGTGACATTGTCCCGCCCTCCGCGTTCCAGAGCGAGTTCGACCATGAGCTCCACCGAACGCCTGGGCGAGAACCCGAAATCCAGGATGGACTTGATCTCCTCGTCCTCCAGTTCACCATGGAGGCCATCACTGCACAGGAGCAGGCGATCCCCCCGTCGGACCGGAACCTTCACCAGAACGGCCTCCAGGGGTCGCGGGCATCCCAGGGCCTGGGTGATCATGCTCCTCTGGGGATGGGTTTTTGCCTGCTCCGGAGTGAGGGACCCAGCCATGACCATCTCGTTGACCAGGGTGTGATCCGTAGTGAGTTGATGGAATTGGGGTCGCCGGTAGATGTAGGCGCGGCTGTCCCCCACGTGGACGACATAGGCAAAGCCATTCCAGATGACCGCTGCCGTCAGCGTGCTGCCCATGCCCCGGGAACTCCGATCGGAGTCGGAGTAGCGCAGGACGGAATGGCTGGCCACCTCCGCGGAGGTCACCATCGCCTTCAGGAGATCCTCTTCACGGCAGTCCTCAGCAGGGAAACGACCCCAGTGCCCGAACATGGTCACCGCCATGGAGGCCAGCCCTTCCCGGCTCGCGATCTCCCCTGCTGCCGCGCCACCCATTCCATCAGCCACGGCAGCCAGCAGCCCCACCTTGCAGACCTTGGGCGAGCGACTTACGAAGCTGACTTGGGGTTCCTCACCATCCAGAGCGCTGACCAGATAGCCGTCCTCGTTGTTCTTCCTGACGCGTCCCTGATGGGTGATAGCGGCATAATCAATGAGCATGGACGATGGAATCCCGGGGGTCAGTTCAGACGGAGGCGCGGCGAAGCTGCTTCCATTCATACTATCCTGATCCTGGCCCTTGCGCCGAAAGAGGAATTATTACCAATTTATGACAAATCACAACCATCCCCAGGCTATGTACCGATTGAGCATCCTGGGACCAGGTACGCTAGGGCTTTCCCTAGCCCAATGGGCGGCTGAATGCGGGTTGGATGTCACCCTGGTCGGCAGGAACCTGGACCATGCCACCCAGGGTTTGGAGACCATCGGGAAGCGATGGGAAGGCTCCCTCCGCAAGGGGCGATTGCAACCTGACGCCCTCAGCCAAGCCAGAACCCGACTGAAGGCCAGCGGAGACCTGGAGGGGGCTATTCAGTGGTCGGACGCCTTTCTGGAAGCCATTCCTGAGTCCGTAGAGGCCAAGGTTGCCCTTTGGCACAGCCTCTCTGCCCAGGCCACCACCGGAAAGTTATGGGCAACGGGCTCGTCGGGCATCCCCGTTTCCGAGATCAGGCGGCAGAGCGGTTTCCCTCTCCCCATCACCGGTTTCCATCTCTTCGTCCCCGTGCACCACACTCGCCTCGTGGAGCTGGTTGAAGAAGAGGGCACCGCAACCCCGGCAGCCCTGGCCCTGGCCGACCAACTCAAGCTGGAGCTTGTCCAATCCCCGGATCAGCCCGGGTATCTGGCGAGCCGCCTGGCCCTGATTCAGGGCCTGGAGGCCATGCGCATGGTGGAACAGGGTCTTGGTACTCCTTCCAGCATTGACGCCCTGATGGCCAGGGGCTACGGGCATCCCTGCGGCCCTCTGGAACTCAGCGACCGGGTTGGACTGGATCTCAGGCTGGGGATCGCAAGTTCTTTGTACGAGAGAACCTCTGATCCGGCTTTTGCACCTCCGACCATCCTCAAACAGAAAGTCGCCCAGGGAAATCTGGGGCGGAAGTCGGGTCAGGGCTTCTACGCCTGGCCCAACGGGAGCCGAGCCGAATGAACAGCCTTCAACTCATCCTTCTTCTCATTGGAACGGTACTGGTCCTCTGGGTGGCCTACAAGATCGGTCAGGTAATCCTCCGCTTGGCTCTAGGCCTGGCTGCCCTGGGCCTGATAGCCTATGGCATATGGTATTTCTTTGTCCGCTGAAGGATGACCACCCAGGAGCCTTAAATGTCTGATCTGTCTTGTCCCAACTGCGGCGCGGACCTCACCGCCCCCCAGAGCGTGCGCATCGCGGAGTACCGTTTCGGCCACCTTGAAAAGGCCCCCGCCGGCTCCGATCCGGCCTATAAGATCGACCGCCCCGACACCTTCACCCTTCTGTGCAACGCATGCAAGCGTCTCGTGCGCACCCTGCCTCTGGAAGCCTGAAAGAAAAACGGCATTCATGAAAAAGGAGGGCCCGCATGGGGCCCTCCTTTTTGTATCCCATACAATCCGGATCTAGTTCTTCAGAATGCGTGGGGTAATGAAGAGCAGCAGCTCAGCATTGGACTCGCTGGCGGTCTTGCTCCTGAAGAGGAAGCCAAGGATCGGGATCTTGGAAAGGTAGGGGATACCGGTCGAGCCATCCGTCACGTTGCTGGTATAGACACCGCCGAGGATGGCCGTGCCACCGTCCTTGACCAGGACCTGTGTCTCCAGTTCCTTGTTGAGAATGGTCGGCGTTCCCTGGACGGTATTCCCGAAATCAGCCTCGGATTTGGTGAGCTTGAGGTCCATCAGGATGGTGCCGTCGTTCGTGATCTGAGGCGTGACGCTAAGTTCCAGGTTGGCATCAACGAAGGAGGTCGTGATGGAACCGCTGGTGTTGCCGCTCTGAATCGTGGCGTAGGGAATCTTACGGCCCGCCAGGATCTTGGCCTTCTTGTTGTTCTGCGTCACCACCTTGGGATTGGAGACGATCTTCACGGTGCCATTCTTCTCGGCTGCCTGCAGGATCACATTCACGCTGAATGTATTGCGGACAAAGGAGACCCACAGTTCACCGGCAGGATCAGCAATGGAGGTGGTGGTTCTCCAGGCCGCCCCATTTCCCACACTCGAATCGGCTGTCGTCGAGAAGCTTCAGGTTCTTGGGCAGGTCCGTCAGAATGAGCGTATTGGTGCGGTCATCGACGATCAGGCTGCCCCGCTTGGTAAGCACCTTCTCCACCACCGCCTTGGCCTCTACGGCCTTGGCGAAAGACAGGGGGCGCGTGACACTGACGAGGTCACCGGCCAGGGCCTTGGCCTCTTCCAACCTCTTCCGGTCTTCCTCCTCCTTTTGGAGTTTCTCGACCTTGGCTACCCGGATGATGCCGTTGTTGATCTCCTTGCCCAGGCCAGCGTGCTTGAGAATGGTGTCCAGCACCAAGTCCCAGGGGGTGTCCGTGAACTTGAACTCATAGGTCTGTCCGGCAACGTCGGGATCCGCGATGAGGTTCATCTTGGCGTGGTCTGCGATCAGACGGAGGAAAGCAGAAAGCTCAGCACCCTTCACATCAATGGTGATCTTGGATCCGCTATAGCGCTGGGCCCCTTCGCCCAGGGTGCGCCCAGATCGCCCCAGAGTCGAATCCTGACGCTCAGGCATTTTTTCCTGGGGTTGCGCTGTCGCCAGGGTGGGGAGAGTCGAGTTCAACGCCAATTGCGGGAAGGCCTGATAGGGGATGCCCACATTCGGGAGAGAGGCCAATGGAGCCGCAGGAGGCAAAGCCGCCGCAACCTTCTGGACAACAGGGGCAGGAATCGCCGCAGCAGGGGGGGCATTCAAAACCGCCACCAGCGGGTGGGCAGGCTCAAGGGCCGGAGTACCCATCGCGATCTTCGTTGGGCCCTGCCCCTTGGCAAAAGCAAGAGTCAAACCGGACGCATCGGAGGCCAAGTCAACCTGTGTCCCAGTCCCCACCTCGAAAACGACTCGGGTGACTGGTGCAGGCGCGGGAGAGAACTGGGCGATACGGGCCTTCGTGATGGCCCCACCAACCAGTCCCTTGACCTGTTGCCGATTGATCGTCTCGGACATGACCACGCCGGGGAGGTCAAGGACAATGCGGAGCGGCTTGCCTAGGACCAGGCAGCGGGGTGTCCCCTTGTACCCTGGGATGTCCAAGCGGACCTTGGGAGCGCCATCCGAGGCGGCCAGGGACGCGCCTGTCAGAGAGGCAGCCTCCTGGATTGGAAGCATTGCGCTTGTTTCAGCGGAGGTCTCTCCGGCAAGCGCACACGGCCAAGTGGCGCAAGCCACCAGCCCCGCCACGAGCAGATGACTCAGGCGAGTTCTCATGGTTTCCCCTCCTCAGGCTTAAAGGTTTTCACGATGGTTCGATAGATCGACTTGTTGGTCGAGGTTATTTCCCATTGATGGAATGTGACGGCTCGTTCCGAAATAGCAACAATCTCGCCATCTTTGAACCGGAAGCCGACAGGCAGAGTCCGGATGTTCCCCCGGCTGTCCGTAGCCACGAGCAGAACCTTGCCACCCGAGACCACCCTCCCCTTCACACCTATGTCATCCACCAGATCCCCACGACCGCCCCTTTCGGCATCGCTGGGCACGGTAAACGGGTCGCGCTGCTGCTCAGGCTTGTATGGGATGGCCTCAATCTTGGTGATGTCGGCCTCAGGGCTGGTAGCCCCTGGCGCCGCCGGAACACTGGGAGATTTGCTGGCGGCGGGCTCAGGGGTGGCTGCCAATCCAATGGCGACACAACTGAAGGCGAGGACGATGAACCTGTTCTGGATAGGACGCATGGAATCAATCCTCCTTGGCCGCAGGCTTCGCCCCGGCTCCAGCAGCGGGCGCGGCCGCAGCCGGAGCGGGGGGTGGCGGAGGCGTGTAGACATAGGCTTTCACCTTGCACTTCACCGTCACGGGATAGAGAGACCTGCCGGGCACTCGAGTCATCTCAATATCTGAAATGGAAATGATCTTCTCGAAACCACTGACCTGCGAGGCGAATTCTCCGAAGGAATGGTAGCCAGCCCGAAACTCGAACTGGACCGGATAGACGGTGTAATACTCCGTCGGCTTTGTCGGAGCCTCGTTCGAAAAGGACACCTGATCGATACCCGCAGTATCTGCCATTTTCTTGACACGGTAGGGCATCTCGGAGATATCCGTCTCGGCGGGCATGATCTTGATCAACGCATCGAGTGTCTTACCCTGGAGATCGACCTCTTTTTTAAGTTGTTCATAATTCGACTTGATGCCGTAGCCCTTCCGGACCTCTTCCTGCAGCGTAACATTCGAGGCTTCGAGGGTCTTAAGCTCCGTCCGGGTGCCACCCAGCAGGATATACGTAAGAACCGCGACCAGTACCCCAGCCAGACCGCCAATAATGATTTGCTTTTGAAGATAAGGTGTCATCTTCGGCCTCAACTCTGCGGCTTGAATTCAAAAGACAGCGAGAATCCCACGATGGAACCCTTCTTGTCGGCCTTCGGGTACTGCACATTCTGGAAATATTTGTTCCGTTCCATCAACCGGTTCTTCAGGAGGTTGACAGCTTCGAAGCTGGTGCTATCCCCCTCAATCGTGATGGCGTTGCCTTTCTGGGACATCTTTCGGAACCAGACCCCGTCAGGCAGGCAGTTGGCCAGTTCGGCCAGGAGGTAGACAGGCGCCCGCTGGGAGAGGCGAAGACCAACGATCACCTCTTTTTTCTTCATCAGCGCGGCCTTCTGGTCACGGTACTGCTTCTCCAAAGCGTAGTATTTCTGGAGTTCAGCCTTCTTGGCCTGCAGTTCAGCATTGGTCGTTCTGGCAGACTCAACCCGTTTGGTAAGCCAGACGTAGTAGACCCCGCTGCAGGCTACGAAAAGTAGGCCAATGACCAAGCCGATGATCGGAAGGCCGGAGGACTTCTGTTCTCCCTGATCATAGATGGCCGTAGGGTCGGGGGATTCTTTCTTCCCCACTCCCTGGGCCAGGGCGTCTCCGAGGAGATTTATCCTGATCATCGGTCACCCACCTGGCGGAGAGCCACACCGACTGCAATGGCAGCCGAACAGCCAATTTCACTGACCCGTGAAGAGTCGACACTTCTTTCGTCTACTTCGATGGCCTGGAAGGGGTTCATGCGCTCCACGGATACCCGGAAGCGATCCCCAAGAACTTCCACGAGACCGCTGGTCTTGGCACCACCACCCGACAGAACAATCCGGTCCAAGCGATCAACTTTGAAGCTGGAGCGGAAGAAATCGACGGTCCGCGTCAATTCATCCGCAAACCCATCCGAGATCGCCATCAAGGAGGGCTGAACCTCCTCGGCGGTCCTCCCCTCGGCGCTACCGCCCTGCTTGAGAACCTCGGCCCCTTCGCGGGAAACGCCCCAATCCTCCACCAGCTTGTCTGTGAAACGATTCCCACCCCAGGCGATGTCACGCCAAAAGGTGGAGCGATTTCCCGTGAGCATGGTCAGGTTGGTAAAGCTGGATCCGATATTGACCAGAGCCACCACTTCATCCCGACTGGCGACCGCGTAGTTGGCCTCGTATGCGTTCTGGAGAGCAAACACATCAACGTCGACGATCACCGGACGCAGCCCGGCCTGGGCGACGCAGGAGACGTAGGCTTCCAACTTGTCCTTTCGGCAGGCAACCAGGACCACGTCCATGTTGCCGTCGGCTGGCCGCTCTTCCAGGACAGAAAAGTCAAGGGCGTAGGAGTCCAATCCTTGACCTGCCGGGAAGAAGCTCTCGGCCTCCCAACGGACCGACTCCGCCAGCTCGGCCGGACTCATAAGAGGGAAAGTCACCTTTTTGACCATCACCTGTTGACCAGCCACGGAAATGGCCACCTCCCTGGCCTTGATCTTCTGTTCCGCGACAACCTGGCGGATGGCCCCAGCAACGGCGTTGCTGTCCATGATGTCTCCGTCAACGATCGCATCGTGGGGAATAGCCACTTCCCCGAGCTTCTGCAGTCGATAGCGCTGGCTACTGACCTTCCCACTGGATTGGAGTTCGCAGAGCTTGACGCTTCCGGATCCAATATCCAGACCGACTAGAAGTTTCTTTTTGCTTTGGAACAGACCCACGGGGAGCCTCGCTTTTTGAATTTTGTAATGAATTGTACTGCTGTAAGACTTCGCGTCAAGGCGCAGACTGTCAAGCCGAAATATTGTCTAACTCAAATCCAACAAGCACCACGGTCACGTTGTCCTCCCCTCCATTCTCAAGGGCTTTTTTTACAAGCCGTTCAGCGGCAATCTCCAGGGAATTACTATCTTGGACAATCTTCCACACCTCTTCGTCAGGCACCATACCAGACAAGCCGTCAGAGCATAGCAAAAGGCGATCCATTTCTTTTACCTTGAGTTCCTGGATCGCAACGTCCAGCTCCCCACCATTCCCGAGGGCCTGAGTGATAACGTTCCGAAAGGGGTGCTTCCGGGCCTCCTCCGGGGTAAGAATACCGTTTGCCACCTGATCCGCAACCCAGGAATGATCACGGGTAATTTGCCGCATCCCATCGGGCTCCAATAGATAGGCGCGACTATCTCCCACATGCGCAAGGGTCACCTGGTCCCCCTTGACCAGACAGGCAACGACGGTGGAGCCCATGGACTCCCGCTCGGGATTTTCCCGGATATCTTCTAGAATGGCCCGGTCTGAAAGAAGCAGAGCAGCCTTCAACCGATTGCCGTCATAGGGAATGCGGGCATCGTAATCCAGAGGCCAGGTCCGGTCCCGTTCAGCGGTTTGAGCGATAAACTCCTCAACCTTTTCCACGACAATCCGGCTGGCCACTTCTCCAGCAGCATGCCCCCCAAGGCCATCCGCCACCAGGAAAAGCCCCAGTTCCATGTCAACAAGGAGATTGTCCTCATTGTGTTTGCGGATGCACCCAACATCCGAGAGTCCGGCAGCCGTCACCCGCATCGTCATCTCCCACCCTTCAGACGGCCCAGCCAAACCCCTACCCGGCCCACCAGATCCAGCCATTGATCATGAAGAATCCCCCCAGCCTTGGCAGAAGGTGCCTTGGCGAACACAGGGTGGCCAGGAGCAAGGCGATGGGCGACCTCCCACAGCTTGGTCGCACGGGCGTTCATCCCTACCGCCTGAAAGAGCTCCGCCAGCCGTATGGTCGAATCGACATCCTTCGGGTTCAAGCGAATGGCAGCCTCAAGGGCCTTGGATTCGGCCTTCTTATCCCCCGAGGTCGCTGCGATGGCCCGGGCCAGCAGGGCATGGAACTCAGCCTGATTGCCGTCCATTTTGATGGCGAAGTGGAGATAACCGAAGGCCTTGGCAGGATCACCATGTTCGAAGCTCACCTTGGCCTCATTGAACCAGTCCTCGGCGCTCCGGCCTTTTGGGGCCGGCACCTCCTCCAGAGCGATCTTTGATTCAGGTACAGCCACGGGAGCCTGAGCAGGGGCGGCATTGCCCCCCCTACCGACTTCCTTAAGCATGCTGAAAGCCTCCGCCAGCTGGCGGAACCGCGATTCCGCCTCAGCCTTGGCAGGACCCACGAATTTATCCGGGTGCCACTGTTTGGCCAAGCGGTGATAGGCCGATTTGATCTCCTCCGCAGAAGCGCCCGGTGAAAGCTCCAGGATTTCGTATGGATTCATGGAAAGCCCAATTCTGCAGGTGGTAACTATTCGATATTCCGACGCGACAGCTTGAATTTAGACCAGACGGTGCGTGGGGAGGACATGAGATTTGATAGATACTACCCTCCTTGACCCGCACAGGGAATGAGAGACTCACCGTCAGGAGCAGGAAAAGCCCGTAGAATGTGAACTGAGGTGCAAAATGCCGGGCTTGTCCATGCCTCTCACCAGCTACATCCAAGACGCGGAACTCCTGCCTCTGGCAGAGAAGCTCCAGCGCGGAGAACGCCTGTCCTTCGAGGATGGGATGCTGCTCTACAGGTCTCCGGATCTGACGGGTATCGCAGCCATGGCCCACTCAGTTCGTCTGGCGCGCCACGGCCGCAAGGCGTACTTCGTGACGAGCCGCCGTCTGTCCTATACCAATGTCTGCTACACCCATTGCCAGTTCTGCGCCTTCCAGGCCCACCAAGAGGACCCCAAAGCCTACGTCCTCTCCGTGGAAGATATCGTCCGAGAACTGGAAAACCCGGAAAATCTTGGGGTCAGAGAGCTCCACATGACGGCGGGGCATCACCCCAAACTCAAGATCGACTACTTCGAGTCACTCTTCCGCACCATCAAGACTCATTTCCCGGACATCCACCTGAAGGTCTTCACCATGGTGGAGATCGATT
Source organism: Holophagaceae bacterium (assembly GCA_017859955.1). GTDB lineage: Bacteria > Acidobacteriota > Holophagae > Holophagales > Holophagaceae > Holophaga. The sequence goes on along the minus strand of JAFNAB010000014.1, from coordinate 30,487 downwards.
TCTACGCCCGCAATTCGGGTATCAGTGTGGAAGAGTTCCTGGACCGTTGCATCGCAGCCGGCCTTGAGAGTTGCCCCGGCGGGGGGGCGGAAATCTTTGATTCGGAGATCCGCAAGCAGATCTGTGTCGGGAAGAAGGACGCCGACACCTGGCTGAAAGTGGCCGAACTTTGCCATCAGAAGGGCCTTCCCACAAATTGCACCATGCTCTACGGCCACATTGAGGAGCCCCACCATCGGGTGGACCACCTCCTGCGCCTGCGGGATCTCCAGGACCGGACCCACGGCTTCCTGGCTTACATCCCCCTGGCCTACCAGAATGAAGATAACGAGCTTTCCAGGACCCACCACATCCTCCCCGCCACCGGCACCCAGGACCTGCGGGAGATCGCGGTTGCAAGGCTCCTGTTGGATAACATTGACCACATCAAGGCCTACTGGGTGATGATCACCCCAGGATTGGCCCAGATCGGCCTGAGCTACGGCGCGGATGATCTCGATGGCACCATCGTGAGCGAGGAGATCGCCCACCAGGCTGGGGCCAAGACCCCGCCGGGCCTATCGCGCCAGGAGATCACCCGCCTGATCCTGGACGCCGGCTTTGAACCCGTGGAGCGGGACAACCTTTACAACACCTATCCCGTGGAGCCTTGATTGTTCACCAAGAAGGAACTCCGTCAGCACTTCATGGGGCTTCGCAACGGCAGCTCCGCAGAGAGTCGCGCTTTGGCCTCCATGGTGATCTGCGATGAGATCGGCCGATTCTGCACCAGCCGAAGGATCAAGCACCTTGGGGTCTTCTGGCCCTATGGTTCCGAGATCGATCTCCGGCCCCTGATCCAGGCCCACCCCGATTGGACGTTCATCTTCCCCCGGGTGGCCAGCACCAAGCCCCCGAGACTGATATGGGGGCCTGAGCCCCTGGAACCTGGAATGTGGGGTCTCATGGAACCGGCCCTTGCCCAGCACCCTGACCCTCCGGTTCAGCTCCTGCTGGTACCGGGCCTAGCCTTCGACCGGAAGGGTTTCCGCCTGGGCTACGGCGGGGGATTCTACGACGCGACCCTCTCCCACCTCAGGGAAGAGATCATCACCCTTGCCGTCGGCTTCGAATTCCAGCGCTGCGAATCCCTGCCGAGCGAGCCCCAGGATCTTCCGGTCCAGGCCCTGATGACGGAAGCCGGACTGACCTGGTTCTGAGATCAAAGGCCGAGCCTCTCACCGACCGGGTCAGCTCAGCTTGAGGATATTGGTCCCCCCCGGATAATCCTCGGTGGAGGATTCCCGCATCTTTTGGAGCACCTGCATCAAGCCACGGATGCGCTCAACCATTTCCCCGATCTTGGCGAATTTGGGCTCATCAGGATACTTCCGCTCCAGAAGCTCCACCTGCATGGAGATGACCGCCAGCGGATTGTTGATCTCATGTTTCAGGGAGCCCGCCATCTGACGGAAAGAATCCAACCGCTCCGCCGCCAGGGCTTTGCGCTGAAGCTCCTCATGCCCCTTGAGAACCTGAAGGCGATTGTGAAGCATCTCCCAGCGGAAACCCTCCGGAAGCCAATCCGTCGCCCCTACGGCCAGAAGGGTGGAGAAAAGCTCCTCCGGGGCCCGTACCACCAGGATGGGAACGGTGAGAAAAGATGGGTGGCGCCGGAAGGTCTGGATGGTGGCTACGGGATCCGCCATGCCCTTGGCGTCAATGACCAGGTACGCGAAGACGGGCAAAGGAACCCGGGGGAGGTCCACCTCCAGGGGATAGATCGAAAGCCCCCCAGCCTCGGCCACACTCTCGAAGAGCCCCATTAGATCGTAGTCCTCGGTGACCAGCCCCAGTAAGGGCAGCTGGGCACTATCCGCGACCTGCTCCAGGCTCTTGGGGAAAGCAATGGCCAGGATCTGGTTGTTCCAGCGCCATTCGATTCCCGCATCGCTAAGGGCATGAAGCGTCCAGGGATCGGGCGAGGGGGGGGCAAGGAGGGCCGGGAAGTCCAGGAACAGGGTCCAGTTCCCCGCATCCTCACTCCAGCGTGCCTTGACATGTCCCCCTGGTGCGACCTGCATCAACAACGGCTCGACCAGACCCATGACGGCCTGGGTGGGCAGCCCACCGGCCATCCAGACCGATCCTGCGGGCACCGGATCCATCTGAAAGGTGGCTCCCTTCACAGCCAGGAGATCCTTCCACGCGCCTTCCAGCTGGGCCTGGAGGGTGTCAAGCCCCCGGGTCAGGCTGACTTCCCTCGGGACCTCAAGAAGGGTTTCCTGCAGGCCCATCTCCACCAGGGCCTGAAGGCGCTCCACCTGATGGAGCATGGCCTCCTGCCGGTGGCCTTCCGCAACCTCACCATAGGCCTGAAGCCATCGCAGGGAGCAGTTCATCCCTCCAAACAGGTCGCCGGTTCTGGCCACAAGCCGCTCGTGGAGCGTCTTCAAGCGGAGCAGCTCCCCCTGGATTTCAGCGTGACCGATGGCCTTCTGGGTGAGTTGGGTGTGGCGCAGGGTAATGGCACCCAGACGGACAAAGGCTTGGAAAAGGGCAAGATCGAAACGGGAGAAACCCCGGGCGGGATTGGAGCGATCCAGGTAGAGGATGCCCAACACATTGCCATCGAACTCCATGGGAGCGCACATGAGGGCTCCCCGCTCCAGTTCCACCAGGCTGGAGCCTCCGAATCTCGGATCCATCGTGGGGGCGTTGGAAAGGACTGCTGTCTTGTGGCGCCCCACATAGTCCAGCACGGATTGGGAAAGCCCCAGCCGATCCTCCACATCCCCGATGCGATAGACACTCTGCCAGGAGCCCCCGGAAGTCGCCGTCACCACGAAGCCCCGGTCGGCTCCGAGAAGTTTCAGGGATTCGTCCACCAGGCTTCGGATAAGGGCGGCGGCACTGGCCTCCCGGAGCAAGGCTTCGGTGGCCTGGTGAAGCAGTTCAAGTCCGCGGACCAAGGCCAGGCCCTGGGAAGGCTCGGGCCGGACCTCCGAAAAGAGATCCCCCACTCCCTCGATGAAGTTGACGCCATCAAGTCCAGGGAAGCCCTTGGTGTAGGTAAGGTGCCAATCCCCCAGGTCGATTTCATCACCGTCCTCCAGGGGACTGCCGAAGGGGCTCCCCACGGGAAGACCGTTGAGGAGCGTCCCGTTCCTGGAGCCTGCATCCCTCAGCCACCATTTCCCCTCCGAAAGGAAGACCATGGCGTGGATCCTGGAAACACTGGGATCCCCGGGCTTAGCCAAAACGGAGGCCACCGGATCCCGCCCCATCCAGCAGTCCCCGTCCAGCCGGTGCCGGCTCAGGAACTCGCCTTCGAACCAGGAAACATAGGGCACGTCGCCTCCTTGGGGTCACATCCTCAGCATGAAATCAGGCTTTGGGTAAAGCATAACCTGTCGGCTTGGTACGGCTGGGTCGGAAAACCAGAATCGTATGGCCGATGGTCCAGACATGTTCCAGACCGGGCACCATGGCCTTGAGGGCCTCGGCCGCCGCCTCTTCATCCTCGGACGTGTTCTGGTTCAGCTTGATCTTCATGAGCTCCAGGCTGTCGAGCATCTGATCCAGCTCGGCGGCGAGACCTTCGGTGACCCCGGCCTTGCCGATGTGCACCACAGGCTTGAGGTGGTGGGCCTCGGCCTTCAGGAACTGTCTCTGTTTGGGTGTCAGCATGGCGCCCTCCAAAGCTCCAGGGTACGCCAAGGCGAGCCCAAGCTCTGCATCGTTGTGGCAATTCTTGCGGCAGAGGCGCCGATAATCACCAAATCCCAGGAGAAACCCATGCCCCGCCCCCTCGGAATCATTTTCGCAGCCCTCGCAGCAGGCGCCGCCCTTGCCGCTCCGCCCGCCACCCTGAGGGTGGACTACTACCACACCGGCACCGCCCAGGCGGAGAGCTTCGCCGTGGACCGGGTGGTGGTGGAGCCCCTGCCCTGGCCCGGGAACCTGGCGAAATCCATCGACGACACCAACCGCGGGAAGTTCTACTTTGAGGTAGTCGACCGGGCCACCAACCGGGTGCTCTATAGCCGAGGCTTCTCCAGCATCTTCGGGGAGTGGGAGGACACCCCCGAGGCCAAGACCTCCTCCTTCACCAGCTCCGAATCCCTTCGATTCCCCATGCCCGAGCGCCCGGTGCAGATCAACCTCAAGAAGCGGGACGGCCAGAACGCCTTCAAGGAGATCTGGACCTTCACCCTGGACCCCAAGGCCGACACCGTCGACCCCTCCTTGCCTCCCGGCCCCGGGGGCGTCATCGCCCTGGAAAAGAACGGCGACCCTTATGAGAAGGTGGACTTCCTGATTCTGGGAGACGGCTACACCGCCGCCGAGCGGGGCAAGTTTGAAAAGGATGCCCGACGCATGATGGAGCTCCTCTTCAGCAAGTCCCCCTACAAGGAGCACCGCAAGGACTTCAATGTCTGGGGCATCTGCCCGCCCGCCCGGGAGAGCGGCATCAGCCGCCCCTCCACGGGCATCCACCGCCGCTCGCCCCTGGGCTGCACCTACGACGCCTTCGGTTCCGAGCGCTACGTCCTGACCTTCGATAACCGCACCCTGCGGGATGTGGCCGGCTACGCCCCCTACGAGTTCATGGAGATCCTGGTCAACGGCCAGACCTACGGCGGGGGGGGCATCTTCGGCCTCTACGGCACCGTGGCCTCGGACAACGCCTTCGGGCCCTACATCTTCGTCCACGAGTTCGGCCACCACTTCGCAGACCTGGCTGACGAGTACTACACCTCCGATGTCTACTACGAGACCGGCAAGGCCCGCATCGAGCCCTGGATGCCCAACGTCACCGCGGACCCCAAACACCCCAAGTGGCAGGCCCTCCTGACTCCCGGCATCCCCCTGCCCACCCCCTGGAAGAAGGCCGAGTTCGAGAAGGACAGCCACGCCTACCAGAAGGAGCGCCGCCAGATCCGGGCGGAGAACCGCCCCGAATCCGAGATGGAGGCCCTCATGAAGCGGGAGGAGGCCAAAGAGACGGTCCACCTGGGCCAGGACACCTGGTCAGGCAAGGTCGGCGCCTTTGAGGGCGCCAACTATGAGGCCACGGGCTACTACCGCTCCCAGACTGATTGCATCATGTTCACCCGGGACCAGGTGCCCTTCTGCGCCGCCTGCCAGGGCGCCATCGAGCAGATCATCCGGCTGTACGCGAAGTAGAGTTCACCCCCGCTTCTTGCCGCCCCCCCGCACACTCCCCTTGGGGGCCTTGGGCCCCCGGGGGGAACGCTCCGGGCGACCGCTGCGACCGCCGCCTTCACCCTGGCGCACGGAGCGCGGGGGCCGGCCGCTGGGCTTCTTCTCCCGATCGCCGCCCCGGGGCGCAGGCCGTCCGGTGCTGCGGCGTTCGGGCACGAAATCGCCCTCCCGTAGGGTGGCAGGAGCCGCAAGGCTGGGGGTGAAGGTCATGGCCTTGCCCTTGCCGTCCTGGCCCTGGGCCTCCACCACCCAGGCGCTGACGCGCCGCAGGTCCTCATCCACCCCGGTGATCTCCACCTTCACCTTGTCACCGATGCTGAGGACCGTCTGGCCTCCCATGCCGGTGGCGTGGGTCCGGTGCATGTCCACGGAGAAGTTGCCCCCGAGGGCCCCCAGGGGGACACCCACTTCCACAAAGGGGCTGTCCAGGCGGATGAAGGCCACCTTCAGGGAGAAGCCCTGGATGCGACCCTCGAAACGTTGCCCGATCTTGGTCCGCATCAGGATGCAGGTCTTCCAGCGATCGTTCTCCCGTTCGGCCTCGGTGGCGGTCTGCTCGGTGTCCGTGCAGCGCTTGGCAACGACCCCCAGATGGCTGTACAGCCCTTCGGAGTATCGCTCACCCCGCATGGCCTGGCGCAGGAGCCGATGGACCACCAGGTCGGGATAGCGGCGGATGGGGCTGGTGAAGTGCAGGTAGTCCTGGAGGGCCAGACCCGAGTGTCCGATGTTGTCGGCGCTGTATTCGGCCCGCTTGAGGCTCCGCAGCAGCATGGTGTTGAGCATGACCTCCAGGGGACCCCCGTGGATCTTGTCCAGGAGGGCGTTGAGGACCTCGGGGGTGGGCTCGTCGTAGGGACGCATGAGCCCGAATTCCATGGCGATGCCCTTGAAGACCTCCAGCTTGAGGGGATCGGGCTCATCGTGGATGCGATAGATGGTGGGGATCTTCCGGCGGGTGAAGAAGCTCGCCACGGCCTCGTTGGCCATGAGCATGAACTCCTCGATCATCTTGTGGGCGCCGTGGATCGCGTAGCGGCGTGCGTCCACGGGGAAGCCCTCGGCGTCGAAGATGAATTCAGCCTCCTCCGTCTCGAGGTTCATGGCGCCGCGGCCCAGCCGCTGTTCCGTGAGCCGCCGCGAAAGCACCAGGGCCTGGTCCAGCATCTCGCTGACATCCTCCCCGATGGTGGCCCGCCAGCGCTTATCCAGGTCGATGCAGGCCGCCTTGACCTGATCGTAGGTCAAGCGCTTGCGGCTGCGGATGACGCTCTCGGAGAAGCGGGTTTCCACCACCTGGAGATCGGGGGCCAGGGTGATCCAGGCGCTGAGGGTGAGGCGGTCGACGCCCTCCCGCAGGGAGCAGAGCTCCCCCGAGAGGCGCTCGGGAATCATGGGGATGCATTCGTCCGGGAAGTAGACCGAAGTGCCCCGGAGGGCGGCTTCCTGGTCCAGGGGACCCCCCTCCTTCACGTAATGGCTCACATCGGCGATGTGGACCCCCAGGATCCAGCCTCCGCCCTCCTCTTCGGGGAGCAGTTCCAGGCTGATGGCGTCATCGAAGTCCTTGGCCGTGGGGGGGTCCACCGTCACGGTGAGGGTCTGTCGCAGATCCTCGCGCCCCTGGGTCCACTCCTCCGGAATCTCCGTGGGGAGAGGGGCCAGATCGTTCATCACCGCCGTGGGGAATTCCGTGCGCAGGTTGTAGAGGGCCGCCGTCAGCTTGTTCTCGATCTTGAGATCCGTGGGACGTCCCAGCTTGGCCAGCACGGTCCCCCGAAGCTGGGGCAAGGTGGGATCGGGGTCCAGCTTCACGGTCACCAGGTCCCCGTCCTCCGCCAGATCCGTGGGAAGGACGCTCACCAGCTGGCTGATCCGGGGCTCCAGGGGCACGGCCCGCCAGAGCACCTGCCCACCCAGCTCCTGGCGCTGAAGATGGGCCGGAATGGGATTCTCGCCCCGGGCGAGGATCTGGATCACCCGGCCCCGAAGACGATGATCCCAGCCTTCGCCGGAGACTTCGGCCTGCACCCGATCCCCGTGGATGGCGCCCTTGGCGTCCCGCCAGTCCACCAGCAGGTCCATGCCCGCCCCCTTCTTCAGGCCAGCGGGACGGAGGAAACCTCCGGGTCCTTCGGGGTGCCCGAGGAAGGTGGATTCGAAGGTCTCACCGGCCCGGGGACGCGGCCCTGAGGGGGCGGCGGGACGGGCCTTGCGATCGAAGTCCTTGGTGCGTTTCGTGGCGGGTTGGGGAATGTACTTGCTCGTAGGACGGCTCATCCCTCCAGGGTACCCGCAGGAGCCTCCGGACTGGGCGATTTGAGCGCAGCACCCGGTCAAGTCCGACACTCGGCGGTCAGGGAAACACCTCTCCGCCGGAAACCACTACACCATCGCCAGCCCTTCTGGCGAAAAGGAGTCCCATGAAACTCAATCTCTTGGCACTTTGCCTCGTACTCCCCCTGGCGGCCCAGGCCACGCCCCCCGGCAATGGCCAGCGCCCTCCGCAGATGTCCTACGACACCTCCAAGGAAGTGAGCCTCAGCGGCACCGTCAGCGCCGTCAACACCCGCAGCCAGGGTCCCGGGAAAATGGTGACGCTCACCCTCCAGACCCAGAGCAAGGCGGTGGAGATCCTTGTGGGCCCCGACTTCATCCTGAAGACCAAAAGCATCAGTTTCGCCACCGGGGACGAAATCACGGTCCTCGGCGCCCCCATGGGCCAGGGCTACATGGCCCGCCAGATCACCCGGGGTTCTGAGACCCTTACCCTCCTGGATGAAAGCGGGCAGCCCAGCGGCGGCTCACCCCAGGGGGAAGGCCCCCAGGGCCCCCCGCCCCAGTGAGGCTATAGGGCCTGAAGAATCCGCCGGGCCAGTTCCGTCAGCGAGGGATCCCGGGCCCCCATGACCAGGATCAGGTCCCCCTCCCGGGCCTCCGCGGCCAGACGCTCCACCAGCCAATCCCGGGAGGGGGCGAACTCCGCAGCCCTGCCCCGGGCGGCGATCTCCGCCACCAGGTCGCTGGAGGAGAAGTCCCGCTGGGCGCTGCCCCCGGCAAAGAAGATCTCCAGCATCCAGAAGCGGTCCTCGGGCCGAAGCTCGGTGGCGAAGGTCTGGACGAAGTCCTTGCGGAGGAAGCGGGTGGGAGCGTAGCCGTGGGGCTGGTAGACCGCCAGCACCCGGTGGGCACGGAGCTGGGCCGTACGGATGGAGGCCGCGACCTTGGCCGGGTTGTGGCCGAAATCGTCCACCACCTGGACACCCCGGCGTTCGCCCAGGACCTGGAAGCGGCGGGCCACCCCCTGGAAAGCTCCGAGGGGCTCCACCATGTCCTTCAGGGGCACCCCCACGGTCCGGCAGGCGGCGATGGCTGCCAGGGCGTTCTCCAGGTTGTGCCGCCCCGGCGCAGGCAACTGGAACAGGGTGTCCTTGACCCGGAAGCTGGAACCCTCCGCCGTGAGGCTGACCTCCTCGGCCCGGACCTTGGCCCGCTCTCCCTGGCCGAAGACAATGGCCCCCGGCGCGAATTCCGCCAGGTTGGAGGCCTCCCCCACCACGAAGGCCTCCCGGGCCTGGGCACGGAAGACCCGGAACAGCTCTGCCACCGCCTCAGGCTCCTTGTGGTCCTTCTGGAGGTTCAGGATCAGGCCCACCGCCGGGTGGTAGCGCACGACGGTGCCGTCACTCTCGTCGGCCTCGATGACCAGCAGGTCCGAAGCCCCGGCCCAGGCGTTGCCCCAGAGGCCTTCGCCCTGGAGGCTGGGCAGTTCTCCCCCGGTGATGACCGAAGGGTCCTTGCCGGCCCCCCGCAGGATTTCGAAGACCATGGCGGTGGTGGTGGACTTCCCACTGGTGCCCGTGATGGCGATGGTGCGATGACATCCGACCAGGTGGGCCAGCAGCTCGGAACGGTGCAGCAGGGGCACCCCCAGGCGCCGGGCCTCGGCGAAGTCCGGCACATCCTCCTCCACCGCCGTGGAATAGACCACGCCGCTGGCGGCGGCCACACCGCTGCCATCCTGGGGCAGGATGCGGATCCCCAACCGCTCCAGTTGTGCCCTGGCTTCCGGGCGCTGGCCCCGGTCGAAGCTCCGATCACTGCCGGAAACGGGAATCCCCTTCATGGCCAGGAATTGGACCAATGCGCTCATGCCGCTCCCCGCCACACCGGCGAAGTGCAGACCCGCCATGGCAGCCATGCCGCCTTCAGCAACCAGGAGGGCATCCCCTTCCTCGACCTGAGCGAAGAGGTCAAGCATGTCGGCATTGGTCAGCCGGAGGCAACCGTGGGAGACCGGCCGGCCGATCTGATCCTCCCGATTGGTGCCGTGGATGTAGATACAGCGTTCCAGGCTGTCCAGTCCGGATCCCCGGTTGGAGCCCTCCTCCAGCCCTTCCAGCCTTAGGATGCGGGTCAGGATGAGATCAGCCTCCGAGGCCTCCCCCTTCCAGACCTGCCCCGTGTCCACTCGCTCCCGGAAGATGGTCCCGGGAACCGCCCCCTCACCGATCCGGGCCTGGATCCGATGCCAACCCAAGGGCGTCCGGAAGGAGTCCTCCTCTGAGCCCAGGCCCGCCAGCGCCGTGGAGATGGGGAATTCCGCCTGGAGCACCCCTTCCACCAGCAGCCCGATCCGCTGCCTCTCCACATCGGCTACCAAAAGCCGGGGGGGGCATTCCGACCAGGGGGAACCGGAACGATTCAGGCCCGCCAGGGCCAGGGCGCGATAGGAGACAGCGGCGATGGGGTCGAGGGCACTCATAGGGCGAGGATACCTTACCGGGACCGGGACAGGCCCTTCCTTCCCCGTGCTACGCTCAGCGCCAGACAACTTGGTGCAGCGAACGCGTGTTGCAGCGATTGTGAGGTGCCAGATGATGGACTCCACCCTGCCTGAACGCATTGCCTTCCTGGGCGGCTATCTGCCGCGGCTCTGCGGCATCGCCACTTTCACCCACGATCTTTGCGAGGCGGTGGCCCTGGCTGCTCCCAACGCTCTGTGCTTCACGGGCGCCGTCAATGACCGGATGGAGGGCTACGACTATCCTCCCCGGGTGCGCTTCGAACTGGATCAGCGGAACCTGGACTCCTACCGGCGCGGTGCGGATTTCCTCAATTTCAGCAACGCCCAGGTGCTCAGCGTGCAGCACGAATTCGGCATCTACGGCGGGCCCGCCGGAAGCCACCTCCTGGCCCTGCTCCGGGAAGTGCGGATGCCAGTGGTGACCACCCTGCACACCGTGCTGCAGGACCCAGATCCGGCCCAGCGGAAGGTGATGGAAGAGCTGGTGCGCTGCAGCGACCGCCTGGTGGTGATGGCCCACAAGGGGCTGGAGATCCTTCAGGAGACCTATGGGGTGCCCTCCTCCAAGGTGGACATCATCCCCCACGGTATCCACGACCTGCCCTTCATCGACTCCAGCTATTACAAGCCCCAGTTCGGCGTGGAAGGGAGGAGCGTGCTCCTCACCTTCGGCCTGCTGGGGCCCGGCAAGGGCATCGAAAACGTCATCGAGGCACTGCCCGGCATCGTGAAGCGCCACCCGAACGTGGTTTATATCGTCTTGGGCGCCACCCACCCCCACTTGGTCGCCCGGGAAGGCGAGAGCTACCGCCTGGGGCTGGAAAGGCTGGCCGAGGACTGCGGCGTCAAGGAACACGTGATCTTCTACAACCAGTTCGTGTCCCTCGAGGATCTCAAGGAGTTCATCGGGGCGACGGACATCTACCTCACCCCCTACCTCAATGAGGCCCAGATCACCTCCGGCACCCTGGCCTATGTCTTCGGGGCGGGGAAGGCCGTGGTCTCCACTCCCTATTGGCACGCCCAGGAACTCCTGGCCGATGGACGGGGCATCCTGGTGCCCTTCCGGAACCCCCAGGCCATCGCCGAGGGGGTCTGTGCCTACCTGGACGACCCGACCCGCCTCCTGGAGACCCGCAAGAGGGCCTACGCCATGGGAAGGGAGATGATCTGGCCCGCCATCGCCAAGCGCTACCTCCAGTCCTTCGCCCACGCAGGAGCGGACCGGCGTGCCCTGCCCCGTAAGGCCTTTGCGGAATGGACCCTGGCGAGCCGCCCCTACGACCTGCCCCCGCTGCGCCTGGATCACATCGCCCGCATGAGCGATGACACCGGTATTTTTCAGCACGCCAGCTTCAATGTCCCGAATTACGAGGAAGGCTACTGCACGGACGATAACGCCCGGGCCTTCATCCTGTGCAATCTGATGGATGAACTGGGTGGCCGCCCTCCCTCCGAGCCCTTGGAACGCCTGGCCACCAATTACCTCGCGTTCCTGTCCGCGGCCCTGAATCGCCGGACCGGCCGTTTCCGCAACTTTATGAACCACAGTCGGCAGTGGTTGGAGGAGGCCGGGAGTGAGGACAGTCATGCCAGGGCTCTCTGGGCTGTGGGCACCGGAGCGGGGCGATCGCGGAATGAGGGCCATCGCAAGCTTTCAGCCCTGCTCTTCGAGGGAGGCTTGCCCATCGTGGAAAGTTTCACCTCCCCTCGCGCCTGGGCCTTTACCCTGTTGGGCATCCACGAATACCTGCACAGCTTCCCGGGGAAGGCCGAGGCGGTGGCCTGCCGCACCGAGCTGGTGGCCCGGCTCATCGGGCTCTGGAAAGGCTGCGCCGACGAGCGATGGCCCTGGTTCGAGCCCCGTGCCACCTATGAGAACGCCCGCTTCTGCCAGGCCCTGCTCCTCAGCGCCCAGAGCATGACCCACCCGGAGGCCATGGAGATCGGCCTGAAGTCCCTGGAGTGGCTATGCTCCGTGCAGAAAACGAGGGAGGGCCATTTCCGCCCCATCGGCAGCAACGGTTTCTATGAGCGGGGGGGCAACCATGCGGACTTCGACCAACAGCCGGTTGAGGCCCAGGCCATGATCGCCGCCTGCCTCGAAGCCTTCCGCGCCACCCAGGACGAGGTCTGGTCCAGGGAGGCCAAGCGGGCCTTCGAGTGGTTCCTGGGCCGTAATGATCTCGGCCTCCCCCTCTACGACTCCAGCACCGGAGGCTGCGCCGATGGCCTGCACCCTGACCGGGTCAACGAGAACCAGGGGGCCGAATCCACCCTCGCCTTCCATCTCTCGGTCGCTGAAATGAGTTTCGCCAAGCACATGATCACGCTTCCTCAGGGCGGTACCCCATGAATCCCATCCCATTACGCCGCCACCACCTGACCCTTCTCCCCCAGAGCGAGCGAGTGGTGCTGCGCCCCTTCATCCCCTCTGAGAGTCACCGGATCACCACCATCATCGGGCGGGTTCTCGCCCTGGATGAGGAAGAAGCGAACCGGGCCCTGGAAGGCATTCGCCAGGACTTCGCCTCGCGCCATCTGGACCTCGAGTCGACGCTGCTGGCCAATTACGAGCGCGTGCTGCCCTTCGTCTTCACTCAGCGCCCCCTTTCCCTCAGGCGCAAGCTTCTTGTCGGTGCCCTCTTTGCGGGGGAGTATGCCCTGGAGGCGGCGGCGCTCTTCAACCCCTCCATCGTCGCCCACCCGGACCAGAAAGGCGTGCCGCCCGGGGGCCTGAGATTCATCCTGAGCCTGCGGGCCACCGGTGAAGGGCATATCTCCTCCATCGAATTCCGCACGGGTCTCCTGCAACCCGAGGGAGCCATCCACCTGGATCCCGTTTCCCGCTTTGTGTCCCTCCCGGAGATCAATCCCAACCCCAGCTACAAGAAGACCCTCTTCATCGTGAAGCTTACTGAGATGGGCTTCGACAGCAGCCATACGGGCGCCGTGATGGAGGCCCTCGGCGAAAGCTTCACCCGCAGCGATCTGAACCAGAGCGTGCTGCGGGTCCGCCGGGAAACCCGTCCCGTATCCCAGGATCTCAGCAACACCCTCCAGTGCATCCAGTGGCTTGCCGACTCCAACTATGAAATGGACTTCCCGCCGGAGCTCGCCCTGAGCGAACGCTGCATCTTCCCCGTCTCGGAAAACGAGAGCAACGGCATTGAGGATGCGCGCTTCGTCCGTTTCGTGGAGGAGGACGGTGCGGCGCTGTACTACGCCACCTACACGGCCTACAACGGCCACGCCATCCTGCCCCAACTCATTGAAACCCTGGATTTCCGACACTTCCGGGTCCTGACCCTCAATGGCGCAGCCGCGCAGAACAAGGGCATGGCCCTCTTCCCCCGAAGGATTGATGGCAATTTCGCCATGCTTTCCCGCCAGGATGACGAGAACCTCTTCATCATGTTCTCGGACAACCCCCACTACTGGAGCGACCCCAAAGTCCTCCTCCGCCCTGCCGAGACTTGGGAAGCGGTGAAGATCGGCAACTGTGGCTCCCCCATCGAGACCGAGGCAGGATGGCTGGTCCTTACCCATGGTGTGGGACCTCTGCGGAAGTACTGCATCGGAGCGGCCCTCCTGGACCTGCAGGACCCGACCCGCGTCATCGGACGCCTACGGGAGCCCCTCCTGGTCCCGGAAGGCGAGGAGCGGGAGGGCTATGTCCCGAACGTCGTCTACAGCTGCGGGGCCCTGCTCCATGGACGGGAGATCGTGCTTCCCTATGCCATGAGCGACCGGGCCACGACCATCGTGAGCGTACCCTTGGATGAACTGCTGGCCAGGCTGAGATAGCCAAAAGAAAAGCCCCCGGATCGGAGGCTTTTCTTTCTGGAGCGGGCGAACGGGATTGAACCGTCGACATTCAGCTTGGGAAGCTGACGTTCTACCACTGAACTACGCCCGCAGCTTGTCTCCCAGTCTAACGGGAGCCGAAGGTCTTTTCCAGCCTCTCATGCACGAATTCCAGCAGGGGCTCCAGCCCAAGGACGGACTGCTCCGCCACCCACAGAGGCATGGTCAGACGCTGGAGGTGGGCCTGGCCCAGCTTCACGGCATCCTTTTCGGTACAGACCAGACCTTCGGCCCCAACACTCCGGGCCGCGTCCTGGAGCCTTTCCAGCTCCCGGGGAGATATGGGGTGGTGATCCGGAAAGGAGCGGGTCTCGACCCATGAGAGGCCCGCCACCAGAAGGTCCGCATAGAAGGCCTCGGGGTGTCCCAGGGCACAGAAGGCCAGAAGGGAACCGAACTCTGAGGGGAGCGACCGCCGCTCCCCCGTAGCCAGGCAGCGCAGCGCCCCGATGGCGAAATCCACCCAGAAGACCGGGCCACCGGAGCCATGGCGCTCCCACCAGTCAAGAATCGAGGCCCGGTCCGCCCGGCTCCCCCGGGTCACCACCAGGGCGCTGGCCCGGGCTGCGGAGGCCATAGGTTCCCTCAAATCCCCCAGGGGAAGCATCCGGCCATTGCCCCAGCTCCGCACGCCGTCCAGCAGCAGGAGGTCCAGATCCCGATGGAGAGCCCGGTGCTGGAAGCCATCATCCAACAAGAGCACCCGGGGAGTCGGCACCAGAGATACGGCCCGCAGCGCCGCCGCGTGGCGCTTCCGCCCCACGATCACGCGGCCCGGCCCCAGCCTTCGCGCCATCAGGACCGGTTCATCCCCTGCCTCCCGGGGATGGGAGTCCGGCCCCACATCCATGGGATCCATTTCGCGCTTTCCACGGTAACCCCTGGAAAGGATGACATTAGGCCACCCTTGCCCCGCCAGCGCCTCAGCGAGCGCAAGCGTCACCGGCGTCTTCCCCGTTCCTCCGGTGCTCAGATTACCGACGGATACCACTGGAACAGCTACCCTTGCGATCCTCTCGGGGTGCTCTTCGAAGGCCCGGTTTCGGGCCTTCACCACCGCCCCATAGAGGGGGGCCAGGGGAGCTGCGAACCAGCGGAGCAATGACATCTCTTGAGGATAGCGCAGGAAGGGAGTGACATTCGATGTCCGAAGACCAAGTCCAGGGATGACACATCGAATCCCAATGCCCCCAGGGCTCCTCTCAAACCGGAAGGAGAAGGTGGATGTCAACACGAAACAAAATGGAAAATGTGGAAAACCTGGACAGACCTAAATCCACTTCGCCCAGCGCCCCCGTGAACGCAAATGCTGAAAACAAAGGCAAAAACAACATGACGAGAAGCGAGTGCAGAATGTAAAAGTCCTGTAAACGAGGGTGTTTAGGACCTCCAAAGGGGGGCAATCCGCAAGGTTTTCCACAAAAGATGCGGAATTCAAAAACCAGATAACACAAATGCTGATATTTATCATGTTACATGATTTGATATGTGGTCAATTATTTCAAACATTTCCAAGGGGCCATCTCGATCTTTTTGCCTTGACAGAATCACGACGACATGAGCGCGGATAAACATTACAGACCACGCTCCTCCACCCAAAGGGAGGAGCCATGGAGGCCCAACACATGGATGCCCGGAAAACCGACACGCAGTCGGTGTCAACTCTCAGGCGAATCGAACGCCTTCAGGCCCCATGCGCTCGATGACTGCCAGGGATTCAATCCGAACCCCATTGGCGCGCAGGGTGGCGCCCCCGCCCTGGAAATATTTCTCAATGACGATACCCGCCCCGGCCAGACGCGCTCCCGCCTGCCCCACGATGTCCACCAGCCCCTTCAGCGCCTCACCATGAGCCAGGAAATCATCCACGACGAGAATGACATCCTGGGCAGAGAGGAAACGCCGGGTAACCGTCACCTGGACCGACTCCTTGCGGGTGAAGGAAAAGACCTCGGCGCTGTATGTCTCACCGTCCTGAGTGATGGCCTTCTTCTTCTTGGCGAAGACGACCGGCACCCCCAGGGGCAGGGCCACCGCCATGGCCACGGCGATACCAGAGGCTTCCACCGTCAGGACCTTGGTAATCCCGGCATCCGCGAAACGGGTGGCCAGTTCCTGGCCCATGCGCAGGGTAAAGGCCGGATCGAGCTGGTGGTTCAGGAAGGAGTCCACCTTGAGGGCGGAATCACCAATGACCACACCCTCGGACAAGATTCGATCTTTCAGCTCTTGCATGCAATTCCCCGGCATCGTTGGGCCCCCAGGAAGTGACGGGGCCGCTACCAGGATAGACTCAGGCATGGCCAAACCCTCCTCCGTCTTCGAATGCACCGCCTGCGGCGCGCGTTACCCCAAGCCCATGGGGAAGTGCGGAGGCTGCGGTGCCTTCGGCACCATCGAAGAGGTGAGGGGCTCCCTCAAGAAGGGTCTGGACCGCTCCCGGAGCGCCTATGCCCAGAGCCATTACAACGGTCCTGTATCCCTCCTGGATGTGGAGATCAGCGAGACCCAGCGCACGCCAACAGGGTTGCCGGAGCTGGACCGGGTCCTGGGGGGCGGCTTCGTGCCGGGCATGGTAGTACTCCTGGGGGGAGAACCGGGCATCGGCAAGTCCACCCTCCTGCTCCAGTGGGCCGCCAATGCCAGTGGCACAGTCCTCTACGCCTCCGGCGAGGAGAGCGAACGCCAGATCAAGCTCCGGGCCCGCCGCCTGGGAGCCGAGAACCCAGGTATCCACCTCCTCGCAGAAACGGATGTGCGGGCCATCCTGGAGGCCGCCGACCAGATGAAGCCGGCCCTCCTCATGATCGACTCCATCCAGACCCTCTTCGATCCCGAGTTCGAGAGCAGCGCGGGCAGCGTGGGCCAGGTCCGGGGCTGCGCCCAGATCCTCACCAAGTGGTCCAAGGCCACGGGCACGCCCCTGGTGCTGGTGGGCCATGTCACCAAGGATGGCGGATTGGCCGGTCCCAAGGTCCTGGAACACCTGGTTGACACGGTCCTGGCCTTCGAGGGGGACCGTCACCACCACCACCGCCTCCTGCGGGCCCTCAAGAACCGCTTCGGCGCAGCCTTCGAGTTGGGGGTCTTCGCCATGACCGAGCGCGGCCTGGTGCCCGCCGAGGGCAATCCCTTCTTTCTGGAGACCGAACCCCGGCCCGGGTGCGCCGCCACGGTGGTCCTCAACGGAACCAGGCCCGTTGTGGTGGAAATCCAGGCCCTGGTGGCCTCGGCGGGCCTGGGCATTCCCCGCCGCACAGCCCTGGGCATCGACGGCCAGCGCTTGGCCATGCTCTGCGCCGTGGCCGAGCGTCGCGGTGGTGTCCAGCTGCATGACCGGGATGTCTATGTGAACGTTGCGGGTGGCCTGGAGGTGGAGGACCCCGCCGCCGACATGGCCGTGATCGCCGCCCTGGTGAGCAGCGCCACGGGCCGCCTTCTGGCGGACAAGTGCCTCTTCATGGGGGAAGTCGGCCTAACCGGCGAGGTCCGCCCGGTGGCCCAGCTGCCCCTGCGCCTTCAGGAGGGCGCCCGCCTTGGCTTCGACCGAGCCGCCGTGCCCCGCCTGGGTCTGGAACCCGGGATCGGTTCAGGGCTGGAGCTTTACCCAGAAAAGGGCCTGGAGCGGATCCGCAGCAAGAGCTGGCTGATGGCGAGGCCCGAGAACGAGGAATGAAGTGAATCACGCGGAGGCGCGGAGTGCGCGGAGAAGGAAACCAGTAGAATTGGGACCCAAGCCCTTTCTCCCGCCGACGAGTTCTTTCCTCTCTGTCCCTGCAGCCCCTTCTCCGCGGCTCCGCGCCTCCGCGTGAGACTTTTCCCCGGAGCCCCCATGCGTTCCATGACTGCCTTCGCAGAAATCCACCGTCCCCTGGCCCTGGGGCAGCTCCGCCTCACGGTGCGGAGCGTCAACCACAAGGCTTTGGAGATCTCGGTTCGGCTGCACCCGGCCCTACACTCCCTGGAAATGGCCATCCGGGGGCTGGTGCGCGGGGCCGCCAGCCGGGGCAAGGTCGATATCACGGTGGAAGTCCAGGACGAGCCGGGGCTGGAGCCCCAGCTCAATCGCCCCCTCTTGCGCTCGGTGGCCAAAGCCTGGCAGGAGGATGCGGAGTGGTTGAACCTCCCTACCCTCACCGCCGAAGCGTTCTTTCGGCTGCCCGGAGCCTGGCTTCCCCCGGCCTCGGATCTGGCAGAACGCCTTGAGGGTGCTGTTCTGGAGGGGCTCGACGCACTCCTTCTGAAGTGGAACCAGGGGCGGGCCCAGGAGGCCGATCGCCTCAAGGGATTCTTCGAAGACAGCCTGGAACGCCTTCGGGAACTGCGGGAGACTCTGGCCCTTGAAGCCGAGGCTCAGGCCCTGGAACTCCCGGCCCAGTATCAGCAGCGCCTGGACCAGATCCTGAAGGATGCCCAGCTCCAGGGCCAACTCCCGGCGGAGCGGCTCATCGCGGAAGCCGGCGCCCTGGCGGAGCGCCAGGACGTGCGTGAGGAACTGGTGCGTCTCGCCGCCCACCTGGACGATTTCGCCCAGCGCCTCAGGAAGCACAGCCTGGGCGGCAAGGCCCTGGATGTCTGGTGCCAGGAAGTCCTGCGGGAGATCAATACCTGCGGCAGCAAGTGCAAGCGGCTCGCCATGACCCGGGCCGTCATGGAAGCCAAGGGCGTCCTGGAGCAGATCCGGGAGCAGGGAGCCAACCTGGAGTAGCTGTCCAGGTCAGGCCTGATCCCCGCGGCGCACCTGTTGCCGGATCTCAGCACTATGCCTTTCCACTTCCTTGCGGAACTCGCGGCGAAGCCTGGCGGCCTCCCAGCGTCGCTGATCCTCCGGACCATCAAGGCTCACCTGGGGCACCGCGACGGACTTCCCATCCTCGTCCACGGCCACCATGGTGAAGTAGCAGGTAATGACGTGACGTTTGCTACGAGCCCGGATGTTCTCAGCCTCCACCCGCACCCCCACTTCCATGGACTTGTTGCCGGTGTGGTTGACCGAGGCAAGGAAGGTCACCAGTTCGCCAACGTGCACCGGCTCCCGGAAACTCACCTGATCCACGGAAGCCGTGACCACATAGCAGCCGGAGTACCGGGCTGCGCAGGCGTAGGCCACCTGATCCAGCAACCGGAGCATGGCCCCGCCGTGGACATGACCCGAAAAATTGGCCATATCGGGGCTCATCAGGACCGTCAGGGTCGTGCGCTTGTAGCTGGAATCCGGCATGGGGCTATTCCGATTTTAATGATCTATTCATCAATCTGGACACCGCCTCGCTCGGGTCCGCCCCATCGATGAGACGGGCCACTTCCTGGGCAATGGGCAGTTCGACGCCGACCTCCTCCGCCAGAGCCAGGGCAGCCTGGGTCGTGAAGACCCCCTCGACCACCTGCTCGGCCATGGAGGCGGAGGCCGCACCCGGCGTGACGCCCCGACCCAGCATCTCGCCGAAACGGCGGTTGCGGCTCTGGGGCCCGGTTGCCGTGAGGAGCAGATCCCCCATCCCCGCCAGCCCCATGACCGTTTCGGGGCGTCCTCCAAGACGCTCCACCAGCCGGCTCATCTCCGCCAGGCCTCGGGTCACCAGGGCCGCCCGGGCGTTGTAACCCAACCCCAGGGAGTCCACCAGGCCCGCGGCGATGGCCAGGGTGTTCTTGAGGGCACCACAGAGTTCCACCCCGACCCTGTCCCGACTCAGGTATAGCCTCAGGCGCGGGGTCGATAACAGGGCCTGGAGCTGGATGGCCCGGGGCTCGGAGATGCTGGGAGGCAGCGCCAGGACGATGGCGGTGGGACGATCCAGGGCGACCTCATCCGCGAAGCTGGGGCCGGAAAGGACCCCCACAGGAACACCCAGGAGGGGCTCCAGGACCTCAGAGAGGCGCTGGTGCCCCTCCTGAAGGATGCCCTTGCTCACGTGGACCAGCAGCTCAGGGCGGATCGAAGTCTGGGCGACCAGGGTCTTCCATATCTGGGGGCTGATCTGGGTCGGCAGGGCGCTGACCCAGATGGGGGCCTGGAAGGCCTGGTCAGGAGTTGACACGGGCAGGATGGAGGGGGGGAGCTCGGCATCCCCCAACCGGGGATGCCGACGCGTCTGCGTCAGCTCCTCCACCAGGGAGACGGGGTGCCCCCAGAGAACCACCTTGGCGCCCTGCCTGGCCCAGGCCATGGCCAGGGCAGTGCCCCAGGCTCCGGCGCCGAAGACTGCGATATCGGGACGGTTGCTCATGAACGACCCTCCTCGTCCTTTTCAACAGCCTTCTTCTTGCCCCAGAGTCGGCTCTCGGTGCCGTTGAGGAGGCGCTGGATGTTGGCGGCGTGCTTGCGGATCACCAACCCGGGCATGAGAACCCAGGCCAGGATCAGGTACCGGGCCGTGGCCTCCGGCAGGGCCACCAGACCGGAAAAGCGTGAACCGAAAAGTCCGAGGGCGGTGGGAATCAGGACCAGAGCGGCCACCACACTACCCAGGCTCACGTAGCCTGAAACGGCCACCACCACAACAAAGCTGAGGAGGGCAGGCAGTGGCAGAAGGGCATGGTAGGCCACGCAGGCCCCGAGGGCAGTGGCCACACCCTTGCCGCCCTTGAAGCGGAGCCAAGGGGTGAAGACGTGTCCCAACACCGCAAAGAAGGCGATCCAGGCCACCGCAACCATCGAAAAGGAAGCGGGCACGCAGAACTTCCGGGCAAGGAAGACCGGGAGGAACCCCTTGGCTGCGTCCAGGAAGAGGGTGGCGATGCCCAGGGACTTGCCACCGGCTCTCATGACATTGGTGGCCCCGATGTTCCCTGACCCCTGTTGGCGAACGTCCCCTTTGCCCGCCAGTTTCACGAGGATAAGCCCGAAGGGGATGCTTCCAGCCAGGAAGGCGCCCAGGGACCAGGCGATGAATAGTTGCAGATTCAGTGTGTACATCCGGTAATTTTACCAGATTTCGAAGGGCCTGTCAGATCAGGCGCCTCCGCAGGAAATCCAATGCCCACGCAGCCGCACGGGACTGGATATCCGAGCGGAATCCAGGAAAAGAATATCGAATGGAATAGGTGCCATCGGGTCCGGCCAGGGCGATGTGGATCGTCCCCACCGGACCAGGTCCCCGCCCGTCCTCCGAGGGACCGGCATTCCCCGTGGTGGCGAGGCCCCAGGTGGCCCCGAGGTGTGCGCGGATTCCCTCGGCCATGGCTCGGGTAGTGGCATCCGAAACCGTGCCATGGACGAGAAGGAGCTCTTCAGGAACCCCGGCCAACTGAGTCTTGGCCCCGGCGGAGTAGGTGATGGCATCTCCCAGGAGTGCCCGGCTCGCCCCCGGCACGGAAACCAGCTTCGTGGAGATGAACCCCCCGGTCACGCTCTCCGCCACCCCCAGGGTCTCGCCCCGGGCCTGGAGAAGTCCGAGCACCGTGCTCTCGATGCTCCCTTCCCCCACACAGACCAGATCCTGGCCCAACTCCTGTTCAAAGTCCTTCCGGGCCGCATCCAATCGCGCCAGATCAGCCCCCCGGGCCACCAGTTCGACATGGGATACCCCCGCCAGGATGGTCCATTCCAGGTCCCCGTGCTGCTCCCTCATCGGGCGGGTGCGCTCGTCCAGCGCACTTTCGGGCACAGACCCCACCACCATGCGAAGCGAATGCACGGCGGCCTTGGCATGGGGGGCCAGCAAGGCCTCCACCTGCCCTTCCCATATCTGTTTCATTTCCAAAGGCACCCCAGGCAGGAGAATGATCCGTCGACCGGGATAGCCCCGAGGCGAATCCCAGCAGATGGCCGGCGCGGTTCCGAAGGGGTTGCGCAGGATGCTGGCCCCCACGGGCACCAGGGCCTGCTTGAAGTTACTTTCGGGGGGCACCCTCTCCCGGGCCGCATAGAAAGCGAGAATGTCCTCGCGGATCTGGGCATCCTCCACCAGCTCGGCGCCGAAGACCTCGGCCCAGGTTTCCTTGGTCAGGTCATCGAAGGTGGGCCCCAGTCCTCCGGTACAGATCACCAGTTCGGAGCGGTGGATGGCCTCCCGGAAGAGGGTCCGGAGATCTTCCGGATCGTCGCCGATGGCAGTCTTCCGATGGATGGAGAGCCCCAGACGCCCCAGGCGCTCCGTGATCCAGACCGAGTTGGTATCGAGGCGCCCAGTGGAGAGCAGCTCGGAGCCGATGGCGATGCATTCGATGCGCATGAAACCCCCAATAGGGTGAGGATAGCGCCCGGAGAGGATCAATTCCGTGACAAGAACCCTGTTTCCTTGCAGAATTCCGTGAAGCAAGGGATGACCCCAGATGGAAGATAAGGCAAAGGAACCCCAGACCGTTGGGCGTTATGAGATCAAGAAGCTCCTGGGCTCGGGAGCCATGGGCAGCGTCTACCTTGCGGAGGACCCTCGCATCAAACGCAGGCTCGCCATCAAGGTGGTGCGTCTGGCGGCCATCCGCAGCGAGATCGACCGGCAGGACTTCCTGATGCGGTTCCAGAGGGAGGCCGAGGTTTCCGGCCTGCTCAACGATCCCGGCATCGTCACCATCTATGACGTGGGTGACAGCGAAGTGGGCCCATTCATGGCCATGGAATTCGTATCGGGGCGCCCCCTTGATGCCCTCATCAAGTCCGGCGAAAGCCAGGCCATGGACCTCGGGGCCAAACTGCGTCTGGCGGCGGGCATCGCCTCTGCCCTTGACCACGCCCACGCTCACGGCATCATCCATCGGGACGTGAAACCCGGAAACGTGATGCTCACCGAGGAAGGGCGCCCCAAGCTCATGGATTTCGGCATCGCGAAGCGCGAGGATGCCAATCTGACCCAGACCGGCACTTTCCTCGGCACACCTGCCTACGCCAGCCCCGAGCAGATCCGGGAAGGCAAGACCACCCTGCGCTCTGACATCTTCAGCTTCGGCGTCCTGGTCTTCGAGCTGCTTTCCGGTGGCCTGCCCTTCCCGGGGTCCTCCATCAACACCATCCTCTACCGCATCGTCAACGAGAGCCCCACGGAGGTCGATCCTCCTGTGGAAGGCCTCGCCGCGGGTGCCTGGCAGCGGATCTTCAGCCGCGTCCTCGCCAAGAACCCCGAGGAGCGCTATCCCAACTGCGGCGAATTCATCAAGGACCTCGTGGATTCAGTGACGGGACTGGGGGCTGAGGAGCGGCTCTCCCTGCTCCAGGGTCTCCGCCAGCTTGCCCCCGCGCCCGTGGGGGTGCAGCTCAGCGTCCCCCCGGTGCTGGCATCCCAGGGTGATAAGACCCGGGCTCGCCCCAGTCGTTCTGCCACCCTCCCCATCGTCATCGGGGTGGTCATCGTGGCGGCTGCTGGGGGATTCTTCCTATTCCGGGGCAAGTCCGGCAAGGCTATCACCCTCAACTCCCGTCCCTCCCAGGCCAAGGTCCTGAGGGAAGGCAAGGAGATTGGGGCAACCCCCCTGGTCCTCCCCCTGAAGCCGGGCGATCGCCTCATGATCGAACACCAGGGTTTCGAGCCCCAGGAGTTCGTCTACCAGCAGGGAGCCTCCACGGACCTGGAGCTCAGGTCCATCGTGCGGAATGAGGTGCTGCGAAGTGAACCCGCCGGGGCAACGGTCGTCATGGACTCGATCCCCCTGAAGGACCGCACTCCTGTCACCGTCTCCTGGGACCAGGGAAAAAAGCACAACCTGACTTTCAGTAAAGACCAACTGTCCTTCTCCCAGGAATTCCTGGAGGGAGAGACGCCGGGCAGCCGCACCTTCACACTGGCCGTCGGCCAGGAGGCCCCCAAGGCCTCCGCGACCCAGGATCCGAACACCCCGGCGACCCTGAAAATGAGCGGGGCCTTCCCCGTGCGCATTAAGCTCGATGGGAAGGAAGCCGGGGAACTGCACCCGGGATCCACCCTCAAGCTCGCCCCCGGCACCCACCGCCTCGAACTGGCCAACACCCGGGTCTTCTACCGCGAAACCCGAAGCATCTCTGCGGCCCCAGGGCAGCAGCTGAGCCTCGCCACCCCCGGCCTGGCCAGCCTCACTGTCTCCACCTTCCCCTCCTCCGGCATGGTGGCCATCGATGGGATCACCACGAGCATCGAGAGTGATGGCAGCACCGCCATCGAAGTCAGCAAGGGCAAGCATTCCGTAGGTATCGCCGGGCACCCGGCGAGCGTGCGCACCGTGGACCTCCAGGCCGACACCACCCTCAAGTTCAAGCTCTAGGGGAGGCCTCATGAAAGCCACTGAAGAGGATCTGCACCCCAGAGGGCCCTGGACCTACCTCCGGGAATCCCTGCCGGGAGGCTTCCGGCCCAATGGATTGGCCTTCATTCTGGCGTGGGTGGTGTTGCAGGTGGCACTGCCCTCGCTCTGGAGTATCCACCTCCGCCGATTGGTTGGGAGCAGCGCCTTGCCCCATTACTGGGGTGAGCGCCTGACGGCCCGGGATATCCATGAAATCCTTTGGAATGGTGGGCTCCATCAGGCCTGGACCGGGTTCTGGATGCCCACTTTCGGCATCGTCATCCTCTACCTGGTGCTCTGGTTCGGGTGGCGTCATCAGGCTGAGGAGCTGGGTATCCGGGCCCGGTGGCGGCCCTGGTGCATGGGCCTGCTGGACGCGCTCCTGATGGGACTGCTGCCCCTCGGTGCCGTGACCTGGCTGTTGCTCCTGGTCCTGGACTACCTCGGCGCCACCGGCATCCAGGGTCTGGGCTGGGTGGCCATCGTGGGTCGGACCCTCGCCCCCTTGTGCATGGGGGCAGCCCTGATGGTCCTCTGGTGGCTCTGCCGACTCGATAGGGCAGCCGAACCGGATCGCCCCTACGGACTCCGCCTTCGCCACGCCTTGGTCTGCCTGTGGAGCCGCCCCATCCAATGGTCCTCCCTGATCTTCATCGGCGTCATCATCCGCCTGGGCATCCATGCCTTGGTTCTTCTGCTGGCCTGGCGTATCGGAGGGGGAGCCACGCCCGGGGTTTGGCTCATCCTTCTGCTCCAGGCCCTGGCCGCCGCGATCAATGCGTGGATCATCGCATGGTGCATGCGCACCACCGCTCGCTACTGGCGCCAGGATGCACGGGTAAGACAGGCCGTTTCCGATCTGAAGCGGGATTACGCTTAGGGGCCGTTCAGGACTTCCTGGATATTGGATTCCAGCACCGGAAACCATCGGCCAGGGTGCCTTGCCAACCAACCCCCTGGCCACAACAGGGCAGGCCATCGGAACACCGGGGCCGGAAGGGGCAGCCAGGCTGCCGCTGCTCCGGGGCCTGAAGATAGCCGGAGTCCAGACTAGCCTCTCCCCTGCTGGCCCCTAGGAGCCGCAACGTATAAGGGCTTCTGGGAGCCTTGAGCACCCGCTGGGTGGGCCCCGCCTCCACAAGAAGTCCTCCATAGATCACCAGGAGCCTATCTGTGGCCTTGGAGAGCATTTCCAGATCGTGGCTGATCCAGAGATACCCAAGGCCCTGTTCCCGGTTGCGCTCTTCCAGCAGGGCGAAGAGTTCCCAACGGGCGAGAGGGTCCAGGGCCGTGGTGGGCTCATCGAGGATGAGAAAGGCTGGATCCCAGCTCAGGGCCATGGCCAGGACCAGCCTTTGCCGTTGCCCACCACTGATCTGGTGGGGGAAACGCCTAAGGAAGGACCGTTCGCGGGGAAGGCACAGCCGCTCGAGCAAAGGCAGGAGCCTCGCCCTCGAGGACTGTCTCCGCTCCCCCAGCCTGACCTTGGGCAAAAGGACCAGATGCTCTTCCACCGTCAGGAAAGGGTGGAGCCCGCGGGTGGGTTCCTGAGGCACCCAGGCAACCCTGTCTTCCGGCAGCCCAGGAATAGGCATGGCGGGCCCTTTCCCACCGACCCTCACACCTACAGGAAGAATACCCACCAGAACCTGCCCAAGGAGCGACTTCCCGGAACCTGACTCGCCCATCAGCCCGACCCTTTCACCGGCCTCCAGATCTAGGTCCAGAGGCCCCAACAGGACTTGCCCCCCTTGGCAGCTCAACGACATATCCCGCAGCTGGCGTCTCATGATGGGCTGGATCCTACCGCCACCCGTCGCACCCGGGAACCTTCACTTGACGTCCAAAAGCCTGAGACTACCCTTTGGGCAGGAAAAGCACCCCCCATCCGGGGCCACCATAGGAGGGATCATGGATCTTCAGCCTGACGTGCAAGAGCGCCTGATGAAGGAACACTTCGAGTTCCGGAAGTTGATGGAGGAACACAGGGCCGCCGACGAGCGTTTGCACTACCTCCAGAACAAACTCCGTCTCACCGCCCGGGAATCCATTGAGGAAGTCGAACTGAAAAAGGCGAAACTGCGCGCAAAGGAGCGCATCTACCACATCGTGGACGAATTCAACAAGACACGGGGCCAGTAGGCCCCCTGAAGACCGCGCCCCGGATGATTCAGGGGCAGCCGACGCCCCGGAATCTCCGGGGCGTGTCTGTCATGGGGTTAGAAAATTTTTCCAGCAGTGTTGATGTTTTTTTTATTTTTACACTCAAGACCCCAGAAATCCACGATTGATGAGTCACGCGACTGACACCTGGTGCCCCCTGCAAGAATCAGCTACTAAACCATTTTACAACAACAACTTAAACATCAAAGCAGACCTCCCCATTTGAGCCTGGGTGACACGACCGGAAGGGGATTTGGAATCCCTATCGATGGTATCTGGTTTTTCGATAACCACATTCAACACGATCGACAGCAGGGGCTGACGGCAAGGCGCAATAACCGTGTAACTATTTTATTTATTTCACCTTGTCCAACATAAGGACATCCCATCACCAGAAGCACGGACCCGAGTGACCCAGATCACAGCGCAACAAATAATGATTCACAAATATCAAAGCGCGGGCACTTGAAGGGTTTGCAATTCACATGTTTTAATCATTTTTACACCCCGACCCCCTTCCGAAGGCCCATTGACGGTGTTCCAGGAAATCGGGATGATGACTCCTGTCACAGATGCATGGGACAAGTTTGGTGGGTTTGGGCATGGTTCTCGAACGTTTTTCCCTCCTGAGGAGCCTTGAATCGCAAGGTTCTCAGGGCGATTTACTTCCCATTCCAGGCGGCTCTTCGGAATACCTGGGAGGGCATGGCCGAGGCTCTCGGCCCCATCCCCGTTGAGAAGGAGCACAGTTCGCTCCCTCAGCGCACGGAGAAGGTGTGATCAATAGCGAGTTCAACGAATGCCAGTCCTAGATGCTCCGAAGCACTGCGCACGCTTCAGCCTGTAAATCCAAGAGGTATTACTAACCCGCTCTTTTCAAAGGAGTATTAATGAGAAGCTACAAGAACATCGCCGTCATCGGCGCTGGCCTGATGGGCTGCGGTCTGGCCCAGGCGTTTGCCTACTGCAAGGACATGAAGATCATGCTGCAGAGCCGCGCCACCCCGGCCGACGAGGTCTTCAAGCGGATCGACTCCAACCTGAAGCCCCTCCTCGACAAGGGCGTCTTCACCCAGGCCCAGGCTGAGGAGATCAAGAGCCGCATCATCCCCATCAACAACATGGCCGAGGCCGTGAAGGATGCCGATTTCGTGATCGAGTGCGTGGCCGAGGACATGGAGATCAAGCAGAACCTGTTCCGCGATCTCGAATCCCTCACCAGCCGCGAATGCGTCTACGCGACCAACACCTCGGTGATGAGCCCCACCGAGATCGCCGCCAAGATGACCCACAAGGATCGTCTGGTGGGCGCCCACTTCTGGAACCCTCCCTACCTGATCCCCCTCGTCGAGGTGGTGAAGGCCGCCGAGACCTCCGAGGAAGTCATGGACTACTCCATGGAGATCTTCCGGAAGATCGAGAAGCGCCCCATCCGCGTGAACAAAGACGTCCCCGGCTTCGTGGCCAACCGTCTGCAGCACGCCCTGTGGCGTGAAGCCATCTCCATCGTGGAGCGCGGCATCGCCGACGCCGCCACCGTGGACGAGGCCATCAAGAGCAGCTTCGGCATGCGCCTGCCCCAGCTCTCCCCCATGGAGAACTCGGACATGGTGGGCCTGGACCTCACCCTGCAGATCCACAGCTACATCCTGAAGTACATTGAGAGCTCCACCGAGCCCTCCCCCCTCCTCAAGGAGAAGGTCGAGAAGGGCGAGCTGGGCTTCAAGGCCAACGGCAATGGCTGGCAGCAGTGGACTCCTGAGACCATGGCCGCCTCCAAGAAGAACCTCTCCGAGTACCTGATCAAAGTGATCTACGGCAAGTAGTTCTGTTTTTCCCTTCCAACAAGCAACACAACAACACGAGGTCCCCCATGGGAAAGAAAGTTTTCGTTGACCTGAGCCATCCCTTCTTCGGCGACATGCCCCTCTGGCCCTACTTCGCCAAGCCCGAAATCGCCCCCATGCACAGCATGGCCAAGGGCGGCGTGCTGACCCAGATGATCAAGTGCACCATGCACACCGGCACCCACGCCGATGCTCCCCGCCACGTCATGGAGCGCATGTTCGACGGCCGTCGCGCTCTCTACTCCCACGAGCTCCCTGTGGACGCCTATGCCGGTGAGGCCGTGTGTCTCGACGTCCGCACCAAGGATTGGCAGCTGATCACCGCCGCCGACCTCGACGACGCTGTGGCCCGCGTCGGCATGAAGAACGAAGAGCTCAAGGGCATGGTCCTGGTGCTCCGCACCGGCATGCACCTCAAGTTCGACGACAGCAAGGACTACTACCACTACTCCCTCGGTTGCGGCCTCGAAGCCGGCAACTGGTTCGTCAAGCAGGGCGTGAAGTGCGTGGCCATGGACCAGCAGGCCCTGGATCACCCCCTCCACACCTCCATGGGCAACAACGGCACCCGCATGAAGCTCGAAGGCTACTCCGGCAAGGGCATCATCGAGGAGTTCATCGAGAAGTACGGCGAGGAAGCCTACGCCGAGTTCGACAAGGACGTCTACATCAAGATCCACGGCAAGGCCGCCTACGACGCCAAGTTCGGCCACCTCGAGGCCATCGGCTGCTACGGCACCTGGGAGCCCTGCCACAAGCTCATGCTCGGCAACGGCATCACCGGCGTTGAGAACCTCGGTGGCGATCTGGACAAGGTGGTCGGCAAGCGCTTCCGCTTCCTGGCCTTCCCCATCCGCTGGCACCTGGGTGACGGCTCCATGGTCCGCTGCGTTGCCGAGATCGATGAGGACGATATCGTCCCCAACGTTCCTCCCCGCATCTACAAGTACGGCGCCATGTAAGGCGGACGAAGACATGATTTACTGAGGAGTGGAGGCGACTGCGAAACGTCAAAGGACGTTCGCAGAGGCCTCCACTGCTTTTTCGATGCACCTGCATCGCGATTCCTAGTGGAAGGAAACTCGAATGAGAGAAGTCGTAATCGTTAGCGCAGTCCGTACCGCCGTCGGCAGCTTCAATGGCAGCCTGGCTGGTTTCTCCGCAGCCGAGATCGGCGCCATTGCCGCCGCCGAAGCGATCAAGCGCGCTGGCATCGACCCCGCCCTGGTGGAAGAAGTCCTCTGCGGTAACGTCATCGGTGCTGGCCTGGGGCAGAACATTGCCCGCCAGGTCGCCATCAAGGCCGGCCTCCCCGAGACCGTCAGCGCCATGACCCTCAACAAGGTCTGCGGTTCCGGTCTGCGCGCCGTGAGCCTGGCTGCCCAGCTCATCAAGGCTGGCGATGCCGAGGTCGTTCTGGCCGGTGGCACCGAGAGCATGACCCAGTCTCCCTACGTCGTCCCCAAGGCCCGCTGGGGCGCCCGCATGGGCAACGCCGTCATGGTTGACTCCCTGGTCAACGATGCCCTCACCGATGCCTTCAGCGGCGTCCACATGGGCATCACCGCCGAGAACATCGCCGCCAAGTGGAACCTGACCCGCGAGGAGCAGGACCAGTTCGCCGTGCGCAGCCAGAACCGCGCCGAGGCTGCCATCAAGGCCGGCAAGTTCAAGGACGAGATCGTGCCCGTCATGATCCCCCAGAAGAAGGGCGATCCCATCGCCTTCGACACCGATGAGTTTGTCCGTACCGGCGCCAGCTACGACGCCCTGGCCAAGCTGAAGCCCGCCTTCAAGAAGGACGGCTCCGTGACGGCTGGCAATGCCTCCGGCATCAACGACGGCGCCGCATTCCTGGTGGTCATGTCCGCCGAGAAGGCCCAGGCCCTGGGTCTCAAGCCCCTGGCCAAGATCGTTTCCTACGCCTCTGCCGGTCTGGATCCCCAGATCATGGGCTACGGCCCCGTGCCCTCCTCCAAGAAGGCCCTGGAGAAGCTCGGCATCAGCGCTGCCGACCTCGACCTGGTCGAAGCCAATGAAGCCTTCGCCGCCCAGTCCCTGGCCGTCTGCAAGGATCTGGGGCTGGATCCCGAGAAGACCAACGTGAACGGCGGTGCCATCGCCATCGGCCACCCCGTGGGTGCCTCCGGTGCCCGCATCCTCACCACCCTGATCCACGAACTGCGCCGCCGCAAGGGTAAGATGGGTCTTGCCACCCTCTGCATCGGTGGCGGCCTGGGCACGGCCCTGGTCATCGAAGCCTGCTACTGAGTCAACCCAACCCACCCTCTTTCCAAGGAAGAAACCATGTCCGATCTGTCCAACAAGGTCATTCTCACCGTCGCCCACACCGGCGCCTGGCCCAAGAAGACCGACACCCCCTACGTGCCCCTGACCCCCC
>JAFNAB010000214.1 GCA_017859955.1 Holophagaceae bacterium | reverse complement strand
TATGGAAAGCCGTGATCGCGCCTCTTTGAATGACCTCCTGCGCCTGCTGGACGGACCCGCCGAGGCCCTGAACGCGCCGGAAGCCCGGCTGCGCTGGACCTCCCCCGCCGGGCTGGCCCTGATCCTGGCCCGCTGGGTGAACGAGAAGGGACGCATCCGTCCCCTCTGGGTGGAGGCCCCGACCGAGGCCGAGGCCCAGACCCTGGCCCAGAACCTGGGGGTGCTCCTGCCGGAGGCAGGCGTCGCCTTCTTCCCGGGCATGGCCCCCTTCGCCGGGGGCGAATCCAGCCCGCCGGGCATGGTGCTCAAGGAGCGCCTGGGCACCCTCATCGGCCTGCTGGAGCGCCGGGTGCAGCTCCTGGTGACAGGGCCCCTGGCGGCCTTCGAGCGCCTGCCCCATCCCACCTGGTTCGAGAAGCAGAAGCTGGTCCTGCACCAGGGCGAGGAGGTCCCCCGGGACCTGCTCCTGGAGACCCTGGTGACCCTGGGCTACCGCCGCAGCGAACTGGCCTCCAGCCCCGGGGAGTTCAGTTCCCGGGGCATGGTGGTGGACCTCTGGCCCGATCACCTGGAGAACCCCCTGCGCCTGGAGTTCTTCGGCGACGAACTGGAGAAGCTGAGCCCCTTCGATCCCGACACCCAGCGCCGCACCGGCGAGGCCACGCCCCAGCTCATCCTCTACCCCCGCTTCGAGGGGAACCGGGGCGCCGGGCTCCTGGCCGCCGTGGAGAGCCGGGCCTCCAAGACCCCCGAACCCGAGGATGACCTGGCCTTCCGCCGGGAGCGCCTGGCCTCCCAGGGTCACTTCCCCGGCGAGGAGCTCTTCTACCCCCTCCTGGACCAGGCCAAGGGACAGCTCACCCACTGGGTGCCCCCCTGCCTGCGCCTGAAGCTTGAAGCCAGCTGGAGCGAGGCCTTGCGGGAGAAGGAGAAGGTCCGCATCGAGGAAGGCCTGGCCACCCTGCGCCGGGGTGGCGTGGTGTGCCCGGACTTCGAGGATCGCTTCGCGCCGACGGACCCCAGCCGGGTCACCCTGCACCTCACGGAGTGGCAGGCCGAGGCCACGGTGCCCCTCCAGGCCCAGCCCGTGCGGGAGTTCCAGGGCCGCCTCGGAGAGATGGCCGCCTGGCTTCGGGAGCTGGTGGACACCGAGCACCGGATCTTCCTGGCGGGCTCCACCTCCGGCATGCGGGACCGCCTCGGGGAGATCCTGGCCGAATACGAATTACCAATATCAAAGGGCACCCAGGCCGGCTGCCGCCCCCTGCATCTACCCCTGGCCTCCGGCGTCTACCTCAAAGAGCCTCGGCTCCTGGTGCTCACGGAGCGCGAGGTCTTCGGGCGCAAGGCCATCCAGCCCAAGGCCCAGAAAAGCCGCATGGCGGCCTTCCTTTCGGACCTGCGGGATCTGAAGCCCGGGGACCGGGTGGTGCACCTGGACCACGGCATCGGCGAGTTCACGGGCTTCGCCACCATGACCGCCGGGGGCATGGAGCAGGAGGTCCTCCAGCTCCGCTACGCCGACAACGGGCGCCTGAACGTCAACCTGGAGCGGGCGGACCTGCTCCAGCGCTACGTCTCGCCGGACGGCAGCACCGTGCCCCCCCTGGACAAGCTGGGGGGCGCCTCCTGGACCAAGGTGAAGCGCCGGGCCAAGAAGGCCATCCGGGACATGGCCGAGGAACTGCTCAAGCTCTACGCCAAGCGGAAGATGGAGAAGGGCCACGCCTACAGCGAGGACGGCCCGGAGATGGCGGAGTTCGAGGCCACCTTCGCCTACGAGCCCACCCCAGACCAGATCGAGGCCACCGCCGCCATCAAGGCGGACCTGGAGTCCGACCGCCCCATGGACCGCCTCCTGGTGGGGGATGTGGGCTTCGGCAAGACCGAGGTGGCCATGCGCGCCGCCGCCAAGGTGGCCCTGGAGGGCAAGCAGGTGGTGGTCCTCTGCCCCACCACCGTCCTCTGCTTCCAGCACTTCCGCACCTTCAAGGAGCGCTTTGCGGGCTTCCCCCTGCGGGTGGAGATGGTCAACCGCTTCGTGGACCCCAAGGACGCCAAGCAGATCCTCCAGGACGCCTCCGATGGCAAGGTGGAGATCCTCATCGGCACCCACCAGATCCTGGGGGGGCGCACCAAGCTCCCGGACCTGGGCCTGGTGGTCATCGACGAGGAGCAGCGCTTCGGCGTGGCCCACAAGGAGAAGCTCAAGAAGATGCGGGCCAATGTGGATGTCCTGGCCATGTCCGCCACCCCCATCCCCCGCACCCTCCACATGAGCCTGACGGGGCTGCGGGAGATCAGCCTCATCGAAACGCCCCCCAAGAACCGCCTGGCCATCGAGACGGTGGTGGCCCCCTGGTCCGATGAACTGGTGGCCAGCGCCATCCAGTTCGAGATGCGCCGGGGCGGGCAGGTCTACATCATCCACAACCGGGTGGAGAGCATCGTCAGCATCGCCGAGCGGGTCCGCTCCCTGGTGCCGGACGCCCGGGTGGGGGTGGGCCACGCCCAGCTCAGTGACGAGGCCCTGGAACAGGTGATGGTGGGCTTCATGGAGGGCCGCCTGGATGTGCTGGTCTCCACCACCATCGTGGAGAACGGCCTGGATGTGCCCAACGCCAACACCATCATCGTTCACCGGGCCGATGCCTTCGGCCTCAGCCAGCTCTACCAGCTCCGGGGCCGGGTGGGCCGCAGCGATGTCCCGGCCTACGCCTACCTGATGATTCCGGGCAAGGGCGAGATCACCGAGGACGCCCGCAAGCGCCTCCAGGCCCTGGAGGACTTCTCCGAGCTGGGTTCGGGCTTCCGGGTAGCGGCCATGGACCTGGAACTGCGGGGCGCCGGCAACCTCCTGGGGGGCGAGCAGAGCGGCCAGATCCACGACATCGGCTTCGAACTCTACCTCAAGCTCCTGGAGGAGACCCTGCAGGAACTCCAGGGCCAGCCCTCCGGCACCTTCGAGGTCAAGGTCGAGCTCGGCCACGCGCAGCTCTCCCGCCGCTGGGTCGATATGGCCAGCGAGCGCCTGGTGGCCTACAAGCGGGCAAGCCGTTTGCGCAGCGAGCGGGACCTGGAGCTCTACCGCCTGGAGCTGGAGGACCGTTTCGGCCATATCCCCGAGGACGACGAGGAGAGCGCCCTCTTCTTCGAGCTGCTCCGGGTCAAGATCCTCGCCCAGGCCATCGCCGTCAGCGAAGTGAGCCTGGACAAGGGCAAGCTGAAGATCCGCCGTCAGCGAAGTGAGCCTGGACAAGGGCAAGCTGAAGATCCGCCTCAGCCCCCAGACCCCCGTGGACCCCGGCAAGCTCATGGCCTGGGTGGCGAGCCGCAAGGGCGTGAACTTCTCCCCCGATGGCACCCTGCTGCTGCCCGTCCACACCGCCTCCGAGGCCGTGCTGGAGGCCCAGGCGGTGATGCGGGAGTTGGGGAGTTAGGGGCATCCCCCATCTCCCCGCTAGCCCTTTCAGGAGCCCACCCCATGACCCGGCGTATCCCTGCGACCCTTCTGTCCCTCGCCCTCCTCCTGGTGCCCTCCCTGGCTCAGGCGGCCCCAAACGATGCCCGGGACCTGGCCGCCATCCAGGCGGTGGTGGACCAGTTCCGCCTGTGCATTATCCAGAAGGACAAGCCGCGCTTCCTGGGCCTCTTCCACTCCGCCAACCCCGAAGAGGTCCCCTGGCAGTTCGTGGTGGACGACGCCCGGCTGGCCAAGGTCCAGAAGCGCAAGCCCGAGGCCCGCAAGGCCCGCCGGGTACCGGGGAACACCTACCTGGCCTTCATCGATGAGATCACCGCCCCCGGGGCGGCCCCCTGCACCGAGGACTTCCGGAATGTCCGCATCGACACCGATGGCGAGGTGGCCTCCGTGGCCTTCGACTACACCTTCTCGGAGAAGGGCGAGGTGATCAACCGAGGCCGGGAGATGTGGCACCTGGTGCGCACCGAAGCGGGCTGGAGGATCATCTCCGTGATCTATTCCGTGCGGGACCCGCAGCCTTGAAAGAGGGACTTGCTGTTGATCATGACGATTCAGCCAGAATCGCTTTTCAGGATGATCCATGATTCCTATCCAACGAGCCCCCCTCCTTACCTCCTATGCCGAAGGCCATGCCCGTCTTTGCGCGGCTCTTGCGGAGCTTCCTGGGGAGGCCCTGGATTTCAGGCCTGACCCAAAGGCCTGGAGCATCCGGGAGATCGTCTTCCACCTCCTGGAGGGCGAGATCAATTGGTACGCCCGGGCCCGCTTCATCATGTCCGAGCCCGGCGTCACCATCCTGCCCTATGACCAGGACCGATGGATCGGGAGCCTCGGCGTCGAGACCCACCCCATGGACGAGGCCCTGGAACTGCTCGGGCTGCTGCGGAAACTGCTGGTCCGGCGCCTGAGGTCCCTGCCGGAAGAGGTGTGGGAACAGTCCATACTCCACCCGGCCCTGGGCCCGTTGACCCTGGACCGTTGGCTGGAGCTCTTTGAACCCCATCTGCCGGCCCACCTCGCCCAGATCGATCGGAATCTGACGGCCTGGCGCCAGGCCTGAAGTACAAGGCCCGGAAGATCCGGTAGCCTGGAACGAGGTCCCCTCACCCTCCAGGTCTCCGTGCCCATGCCCCCCGTCTCCTTCGCCTTCGTCGGCGCCCT
>JAFNAB010000213.1 GCA_017859955.1 Holophagaceae bacterium | reverse complement strand
CGGCCTCAAGGGGCTGTAGGCAGTAGTTGCAACCCTGGAATCAACCCAAGTCCTTATGGCTCAGTCAGGTTCTCGGCGCATCCATATGGAACTTCGGTCCTGAGGGGCGAACAAACTGAGTTCAGAATCACGGCTACGAGGGCATGTGAGCCAAGTGAAACGACTGTAGTCAGGGCGAGAGCTCGAGGTCATTGCAGTGATTGGTCGTCCGAAATAGGAGGCGCATCGCCGTGCAAGGAGGCCGCAGCCATCCATGATGGCCACGGGAATTTCGCTGCAGTGCGCCTTGCGAGTGCAGACCCTCAGCCTTTTGTCCCTCCGTTGCCAGCGTCATCCGAAAACGGACGGGATCGATCCGGCGTTTCTTGGATCGCCGGACCTATGCCTTGATGCGGCGCCAGCAGATGCGTGAGCACCAGAAACGGATCCACCAGTTTTCAAAGCCCCTGTCCTCAAGGCGCGTCGCCGGCCAAAGGATCACATTTGAAGCAGGCAGATCATCCGCAGATGAGTCCATTGACCAAACATGTAAGGCCAGCGAGTTTGGCCGCTATAGCTGTCTGAGTGGGGGAGGTGTGAAATGGAATACTCTGCAGGGTGGATGGGCCCAAAGTTGCGCTAGCCAGGGATATCGTTGGCTTATGTGGGCCTAGGAGGTAATACGCTCACTCAGACGCCTGCTCATGGGGAATCGGTAGTCCTCGCGTCTGCGGAGCGACAATGGGGAGGATAGTTCCACCACAGCAACCGCGGATAGCTCACCCGACTGAATTGCGCTGTGCGGTCGACTTGACCCGAGATCTTTGCAATCACTCCAGAGGCTCTGCCCCCCCAACCGCCGCTGGAGTCCTCGGTTGAACCAAAAAGACCAGAGCATCCCCTTGTCCTCCGCCGCCCGGTGACGCCAAGGCCAGAACCCTTGACCACAGTCACAAATTTAGAAAATTGGCCATGAAATACCACGCCGGAGGGTTCTGCAGGGGTGTCCATGGCCGCGTCAGTCGAGTTTGAATTTCTTGTTGCCGAAGTCGAGCCGAAATCCGCAAAGAGTTGATCTCTGGACCGGACGCAGGCAAGGGGCCTTGATCAACCATGGTGTGGCGGGGCAGGAGGCGCACTGCTTTCGTTTACCGACCTATTTCCGGCCTCATCAGATAGCTGGGTTGGGGGTTGCAGTGTGGGGTTGACGGAATCCTGGCGGAACAGATAGCAAAGGGTGTGGTTAGGCAGGTTGTCCTCCTGCGGGCGCAGGGCCGCAATGTGGGCTCAACCAGGTTGCGAATTCCGAAAACCAGAGCCCAGGTAATGTCAGGCAGGCTGTCATGAGCGTGACGAATCGGGTAACTACCCTGGAGTGAAATGCTGGAGTGGCTCCAAGGGGCGGCCTGGCAGCGGCCGGTGCCCAAGATCGGCAAGGATCCAGCAGAAGCTCCTCAAGGATTGGTGTTAAGCCGGTAGGCCAGGTATCGGGATTCCACCCCGAGGATCTGGCGAGGTCTTTGGGAGGTTTAAAGGCTCTTCGCTGAATCGTGTGGGTAGCCCTCAACGGACCTGAACCGCGAACCGAGTTTGCCGGCGAGGTTAAGGAGGTTCCGGGTTGTCCGGAAGCCTCTCGCCATGGCCATGGATGCCTGGACCAGGGAGTTGATCCCTTCCAGGAGGCCGCTCGTGTCGCCACTTCAGAACCAGGGCAGAACCCCTACGACATGGTCTGCGAAGGTCTTGCGACCTTGACCTAGGGCGCAGGCCCGATTCGCTCACCATCTTGCACCAGTCATCCTGGAAGTCCGATGCTGCCTGGGGGATCGAATGCTCGTAGAAAGCATGTAGGGTCAAGCGCATGCGACGGCCGCAGCCGTCTTTGGGTTCAGGTGCTGAAGTTCCTTCAGCCGCTCGGCCTGCTGTGCGTTCAGGTTGTACCGGTTCTTCGGTCTGACATACCAACTTCGCTTCAGCTCAGGGCGTTCCTTGGTCTCCTTCCTCAAGCACTTGCTTCACAGCGCCTCCGTGGGCGTCCAGGTCTTGCCGGAAGGTCAGAACCTTCCTCTGATCATTGCCATCTGTGCCGAACAGCAGACGACGTTTATCCGTCCATGAACAGAGATACGTAGTGTTGACACTGCCTGGAAGCCGTCGCATCCATCCGCATGGAGGTCACGGAGGGCAGGTCCACCCGACTTCTGGCTTCCCATACGTGCCATGGGATCAGGCGCCAGATGTGGGAGTCCTGCACTCCGACCAGCCGGGCCACAGCTTTCACGGGCATCTCCCGCACCATGGTCATGAGGAGCGCTTTGAACCACAGAGTGAAGCCTGAACCTGGGCGGGCCCAAGGGATCTGCACCCGCTTCACCCCGTCCTTGCCGCGACTGCAGCGAGGGACCAGGGCGACCAGATAGGCCGCATGACGGATATCCAGGCGTTTGGATTCCCCATCGAATTTCAGTTCTTTGACCTCCCACGGAGAGGTCAAGCCGAGAGCCATGGTGAAGAGAGTGTTCGTATCCAACTCTCTATCATCCCCACGATGAACTCTAGGTGGAGGCTGGAACCTGGGACCATTGGGGTACAGCTTGCACGGTGGGCCATTTTTGGAGGGGCGTAAAGAATCGGTCCAGTCACGAGCCCCAAAGCCCCATCGTGGGCAATGAGTTCTTGTTCGCAATTCGCTTTGGCCGTCCTGCCTTTGCCGGATTGCGGGAGAGGCCACCCCTGAAGATTCCAGGTGCAACCATCGAAAACCAGCCCCAGCGGGGACCATCCATCACCAGCGCTGTCCTGTGCTGACCAGCCCAACGCTTAATGCCGTCATCCGGCTAAGGTCCGGGGTCTTACCGGTCAGTGTCAAGGGTATTGAGCTGGGTGGCTTTGGGATCTCCTGAAGGCTGCCGTAGTAATTAACCCAGGGACTGAGGTTTCCGGGATTCCGCATGAGCCCGCCTCCGGTCGGGTCCCCTTGGGAAGACGCATCGCCTTCCCACATTTTACGGTTCGCTTTTGCTGGGTGCTCTCGGTGGGTGCCGTTTTTGGTGGCCCTTTGGCTTCCAACTCCGGGTGTGAAAGATGCCATGTGGGGCAAAGGGAAATGGTCATTTTAAGGCCCGAATCTTGGGGCCGCGGGAACGTGGGACACCGCACTTTGAAAAGTTTTCCTTGCAATGGTCTACAGGTCTGTTAGTCTAATCCTCCGGCGCGGTTGAGGCTGCGGCGGGTCGGAAGGCGAGGCGGTCGGGAAACGACGGTCAAGCCGGGATGGGATGGGAGCCTTCGGGTTCTGGTGTCATCTTGACG
>JAFNAB010000212.1 GCA_017859955.1 Holophagaceae bacterium | reverse complement strand
CGGAAGGGCTTGGCGTCGAAGGGGATGTGCCGCGCCAGGAGAACCCCCCGAAGGGTGGCGCTGAGGGTGTCCAGGGCAGGTTCGGGCGCCACGCCCAGCCAGAGGATGCGGGCCGCAGTGGCCTTGGGGAAGCCCCCCAGCCCGGCGGTTTGCAGAGTGAAGGCGCGGCAGGCCTCGGAAACTTCCTGGCCGATGACCTCCAGGGCCGGGAGCAGGTCGAGGGGATGCTCCCCCAGGAAGGCCAGGGTCAGGTGGAGCCCCGAGGGCCTGGGCCATTTGGCCACCACTCCCTGCTGCTCCGCCCTCTGTCGGAGCTCGGTCTGGATCCTGGCGATTCCCTCGGGCAGGGGCAGGGCGAAGAAGAGGCGCATGGGGTTCAGTTCATCAAGGCGAAGTAGAGGGGGTTCGGATCGGCACAGTAGATCTTGATCTTGGTCCCCCGCTTGTTGCGGAACTTCCACTTGTACTTCTGGAATTCCAGGGGGCCTTCCAGGTCCAGCAGGACAAACTTGGCTCCGAACCACCCCTCACCGGTGCTGACCCTACCGGCCAGGGCGCTCCGGGGAATCACCAGGAAGGGAGTCCCGAAGGTGTAGATGGTGAGGGCCTGGGCGGTGACTCCGATGGCGCCGTCCAGGTATTGGAGCTGACCCGGTCCTGAAAGGAGGATCTCCAGGCCCCCTTCCCGGAAATTGGCCAGCACCTCCGGGGCCCTTCCCGAACGTCCCCTCACCAGGAGCTGGATGCCGAAGACCAGGACCAGGAAGATCAGGGGCACCATGAAGGGCAAGGTCATGGGCAGGATGAAGCGCCACCCGCAGTCCTGGGCGATGGTGTCCAAGGCGGCCCCCAAGGTCGGCTCCGGGGAGCTGCCATCGGGCTCCCGAACCGAGAGCAGCACCTCGTGGAATGCCTTCATGATCGAGGGGATCGTGTTGCGGGTCTCCAGTTGGATCCAGTAGTGACGGCCATTTCCTGAGAAGCAGGCGATGAACTGCAGCGTCTTTCCCCGCTTCTGAAGGGCGTAGGCACCCTGCCCAAAGAAGGGGATCTCCCTGAAATACCAGCGCGAGCCTCCCGCCTCGTAACGCAGGGGGCCCCGGGCGTACCCGGGAAGGGAGAACCATTGGGTGAATGCCTGGGAAAGGGGGCGGTCGTCGGCGGGTTCGGCGGCCAGAAGAAGATTTCCCATGACCCCGGAGTAGGAAAGCTTCTCCCATCGTTCATGACGGCTCCGGCGAGGGGAGCCGAAGCTGCCGGGGATCCGGAGCGTGAGGCCTTCGAATTCCACCTGCCGGGGTGGGGCCTTCGGCGTGACCTTGGACTGGATCGTGAGGGCTGCCGTGCCCATTCCAATGGCCAGCACCGCAAAGACCAGCACCATGAAAAGGGTTTGTCGTTTCACCACGCCAGGCTCCCGGGGCTCGGAGGATTATCCTCCATTCCCGGGAGCGGGGCGCAATAGCTCGGTCTACTTGCCCTTCACCCAGGCCGCGAATTCCTTGGGGGGCAGGTAGCCTGCGTGGCTGCGAACCACCTTCCCGTCCGCATCCAGGATGAGAAGGGTGGGGAAACCCTCCACCCCGAAGCGCTCTTCCAGGGGCTTCAACTCCGTGGGGCTGCCGTTGCGGAGCTGGGTCTTCAGCGAAACCGGCACGACTCCGGAGAGGGCTGCCTTGCCTTCCGGGGAGGGGAAGACCTCTTTCTGGAGCTTGATGCACCAGCCGCACCACTCGGTCCAGACATCGGCGAAGATGAGCTTCTTCTCGGCCCTGGCCCTTTTCTGGGCGGCGGCGAGATCGTGCTCCCAGGCCTGGGCCGACAGGGGAAGGGCTGCGAGGAGCAGAGCGGCGAGGGCTTTCATGGCGACTCCTTCAAAGGACTACACCTGATTGGATGCCGTTCGGCTTCAGTTGGCTTGCCAACCGAAGAGGCCGAGTTCCTTGATGCGCTGGGCCGTGCCTTCGGGGACCAGTTCCTCCCAGGAAGGCTCGTTGGCCTGGAGGCGGCAGAGGACATCGTCCGGGAAGGCATCCAGGCAGTCCTCCTGGTAGCCCTCCAGGGACTCCACCAGCTGGTTGTGGAGCATGTGGGCATAAAGCATCTTGAGATGGGGCAGTACTTCCACGTTGTCGCCGGTCACCAGGGGGTTGCCGGGCCCCCGGCCATGGGCGGGGTAGACATAGAGCTTGAGCTGGTAGCGGAAGAGGCGGCCCAGGGCCTCCAGGATGCCGCCCTGGAGACTTGCGTAATGCTCGTCTTTCATCAATTCATAGAAAGTCAGGGCTCCCATCGCGATGCCCACCATTTCCTGGGTGTAGCGGCGGAAGTAGGCGGTCAGGCGATGGTTGTGGGGGAGGTTGGAGATCAGGACCGTGTGGCCCAGAAGGCTCAGGAGTTCCACCCGGTCGATGATGTCCTGGGGTTCCTGGTAGTGGGCGTCTCCCAGCAGGTTGTTGAGGCTGAGCTCCATCAGGACCACCACCTCCTTGCCTTGGACCC
This sequence comes from Holophagaceae bacterium, assembly GCA_017859955.1. Taxonomy (GTDB): domain Bacteria; phylum Acidobacteriota; class Holophagae; order Holophagales; family Holophagaceae; genus Holophaga. The sequence continues at coordinate 892 of JAFNAB010000212.1, read as the reverse complement.
GTTCCTCCTCCTGGAAGCGTTTCGTGGCGCAGGCGAGCATGTCGGTGTGGAGGCGGGTGACCGGGTTGAAGCGTCCACGCTCCACCAGGATGGCCTTCTTGCGAAGGACTTCGGAAGGCTGGACCACATCGCCGTCCGGGCGGAACATCACTGCGTTGGTGATGCCCAATTCCACCAGATAGATGGAGGTCAGGCGGTTGTCGATCCCCTGGAAGGCGGGGCCGCTGAGCTTGAGCATATCGATCTCGATGCGCTCGGCACCCAGGCGGTCCACCAGGGATTCGATGAGCTGCCGGGGATTGTCCCGGTAGTAGAAGGCCGCGTAGCAGAGGTTCACGCCGACGATGGCCAGGGCCTCCTGCTGGAGCACGGCTTCCTTGTCCCACATGCGGACATGGATGATGATCTCGCTGGGGGGGCCGCCGGGCTCACTCTGGAAGCGGATGCCCATCCATCCCTGGCAGTCGTTGTCGCCCCGGAAGTTGCGGGCGGCGACGGTATCCGCAAAGACGAAGAAGCAGGTCTTGTCGCCCCGCTGCTCCTGCAGGCGTTCGTTCAGGATCTCGTATTCCGTATCCAGCATGGTCACCAGGCGTTCCCGGCTCACGTAGCGGGGGGCCTTGCCGTAGATTGCATCGCTGAACAACATGTCGTAGGCCGAGATGGACTTGGCCACGGTCCCTGCGGCGCCGCCCGCCCGGAAGAAGGCCCGGGCCACCTCCTGGGCGGCTCCGATCTCCGCAAAGGTGCCGTACCACTGGGGGTCCAGGTTGATGGTCAGGGCCTTGCGGTTGGTGGTCAGCATCTCCTGGGAGCCTTGGATGGCCTGGACATGGGCAGAGGCTGAGGTCTGGTTCATGGTCTTTTCTTTCTTGCAGGGGTTATGCCGAGA
>JAFNAB010000013.1 GCA_017859955.1 Holophagaceae bacterium | reverse complement strand
GAACGACACTGTCACCTCCGGCCGCTTCGGCATGGTGATCTGGGGTAACAGCGGTGGCACCTTCGAGGTGGACGGTGGGACCTGGAGCACCGCCAAGGGCCTGTTCGTCCTCAAGGGCTCATATCCCAATGTCACCATCAAGAATGGCGCCTCCATCACCTCGGCCAATGGCCGCATCCTGGAGACGGCGACGAACGATGATTCCGGCGGCGGAAATGGGAGCGGCACCGCTGCCAGCCTCACCATCGATGACTCTACCGTGACCGGCGATATCATCCACGGCTTCGAAAAAACGGAACTGGATGTCGTGATCTCCGGTGGTGCCAGCCTGACCGGCGCCATCTCCATGGCCACGGCCACTGAGGAGAGCACTCTGGACGGCGTGCTCAAGACCGTCATGCCCACCCCCAATCCCGACTCCTGTCCTTACTTCGGTGCTTTTGACTACACCTACGGCTATATCACGGGAAGTACGCTGAATGTTACCTTGAGTGGCGCCAGCATCTGGACCATCACGGCTCCCAAGGCGAACAACACCTACACCGGCACCGTGAGCTCCATGGCTCCCACCAACATGGTCTATGCGATCACCAGCCTGACCCTCGACGCGACCTCCTACATCAAGGTTGATTCTGGCCTTTCCAGCCTGAGCATCCAGGAATACGATGGCGGCACTGGCCTCGCGAAGGGCAGCCCCATCACGGTGACGAGTGTCTACGCGACGAGCCTGATCCCCAGCACGACCGGCGGCTACTTCCTCATCACGGCCACCGCTCCGTCCAGCGGCAGGCCCTTCTAGCTGCTTTTGGACTTAACCACAACCGACCGTCCTGTGCACCTTGCAGGGCGGTCGAATTGCAAGTTTCCTGTCAGGCCATGTCCTGGCTTTTTCATCTGAAGGTTTCGAATTCCATGAGTCTGCCTCACTCCCGCTCATTACTGCCTGCCCTGGTGCTTCTTTTCGGCATGGCTGGTCCCAGCTCCGCTTCCCTCCTCGCCCAGGGGCCGCCTGTCATTCTCAGGACGGCCAGGACCATCGAAAACGTCGTGCGCCTCAATTTTATCGTGGCGGATGGCGGATCCCTGACCCTGCCTGGCGTGATATTCGGCGACATTACCGTGGAGAAGGGGGGCAAGCTCGTCGTCCGCGGTTCCGTGCATGGTGGAGCTACCGTCTGACGGAAAGCCCCCTGGTGAACTGGATCCCCAGGGCTTGGCTGCGGGCCCTCCTTATCAATGGCAACTACGGGGTTACCCTGTTCTTCGTGATCTCCGGCTACCTCATCACCTCCATCACTCTGGAGCGATTCGGGAGCCCGGAAACGGTCAGGGCAGGGGGCTTCTATCGATTCCGCTTCGCCCGCATCTTTCCCGGGCTGCTCCTGGCCCTGGCGCTGATCGTGCCCCTTGGCTGCCTGGGCCTGCCTTCCTTCCGAAACGAGGTCGAGGGTCTCATCTGGTCCCGGAGCGCCTTCGTTGCCGTGACCGCCTCCGTGCTGAGCTTCTGGCACAACGTGCTCATGGCCTACCGGGGCTACTTCAACTATGCCCTGAACATCTACTGGTCCCTCTCGGTGGAGGAGGTCTTCTACCTGGGCTTCCCCTGGGTCTGCCTCGCCCTGCGCCGCCGGCGCTGGCTTCTGGTGCTTTGCGCGGCGGCCATCCTGCTGGGTCCCTGGTACCGCAGCCTGCACACGGATGACGAAATCCGCTTCATGTACGCCTATCCGGCCTGCTTCGATGCCATCGCCTTCGGCTGTGCGGCGGCCCTGGCGGCTCGCCGCTTCCCCCTGGGAATCAGGACGGCCCGCGCCCTCAGCCTCCTGGGCGCCGGGCTGGTGACGGTCACCTACCTGAGGGGGATCGGTGGGCACGAGGTCTGGGGCTTCACACAGATTGCTCTGGGAGCCGCCCTCCTGGCCTGGCTGGGGCTGTCCTGCCTGGTGGCCTGGGTCGTGGCCCGGTGGTGGACGGAACCCTGGAACCGGCGCCTCAGGGGGGACTACTCCACGCCCACCAGTTCCCGCTCCAGGGCCTGACGGTAGACCACCAGATCCGCCACGGACATGACGGGGTAGCCCTCGCGCTCCCCGAAGGCGATGATCTCCGGCAGCCGGGCCATGGTGCCATCGGGATTGGTCACTTCACAAAGGACGCCGCAGGAGCCCAGGCCCGCCAGGCGCATGAGGTCCACGGTGGCCTCGGTGTGGCCCATGCGCTCCAGGACGCCACCGGGACGGGCCCGGAGGGGGAAGACATGCCCGGGGCGGCGCAGATCCGAGGGCTTGGCATCGGGGGCGCTGGCGGCCTGGATGGTGCGCAGGCGGTCGGCGGCGGAGACGCCGGTGGTGACGCCCTCGGCGGCCTCAATGCTGACGGTGAAGGCCGTGGAGAAGTGGCTGGAGTTGTGCTCCACCATCATGGGCAGTTCCAGGGCCTTGACCTTCTCGTCCGGCAGACAGAGGCAGACGATGCCGCTGCACTCGCGGATGAGCTGGGCCATCTGGGGCACCGTCAGGTGCTGGGCCGAGAAGATGAGATCGCCCTCGTTCTCGCGGTCCTCGTCATCCACCACCAGCACGCCCGAGCCTGCCCGCAGCGAAGCCAGACCGCGCTCCACGCGCTCCATCGCATCCCCGTAGGCTTCCAGTCCCTTTTCCTGCATGTCCGCTCCTCGAAAAAATACGCAGGGCGGCATGATCCAGGATGACTGGAGTGACCTCTTCTTTCCGGACTGTGACCGTCGGCTCCGGCATCTCACCGGATCTGCTGACCCTTCCGAGGAAGGCGCTCGCGGGCTCCCCGGTCAAGCCGGGATACCGCCGGTGGGGAGTTACGCCCCGCCCTGAGGTTGTGATCTGATCGTATCACTCCCTGGAGGCGCGAGTCCTGGTGCGCTTGGCGTGTTCCACCAGGAGGGCGTGGAATTCCTGGTAGATCAAGGGGTCCGCTGGCAAATGATCGATGCAGATTTTTTTCAGGGCTTCGTAGGTCGTGCCCTTCGGGGCCAGGCCCTCGGCCTCCAGGACCCGGCGGGTGTAGGCGTCCACCACCATCTCCGTGCACCCATAAGCGTAGAGGCGGATGCTATCGGCGGTCTCTGGGCCGATGCCCCAGACCCCGAGGAGCGCCGCACGAGTGGGGATCGCCCCCTCCAGGCTCAGATAGAAGGCCGACCAGGCCTGGAGCTTTCGGGCCTTGGCGTTGTAGTAGCCGGAAGGGCGGATCAGGCTACCCAGGTCTTCACCTGCCATGGCGAGGATGGCATGGGGATCGAGGGCCGAAGCCGCCTTCAGGTTCAACAGGGCCTTCTCGACGTTGGGCCAGGCGGTGTTCTGGGTGAGGATGGCCCCCACCCCGATCTCGAAGCGCTGGGCTTCGGTCTTCGGGAAGCTGTAATCCCCGGGATGATAGCCCGTGATGGAGCCGGTCTTGGTGGGGTTGCTACCGGAATGGTCCAGGAGGGGCCACCAGCCCTGGGGGCTGTAGTCCGTCAGGAGGCGGCGGAAGAACTGAAAGAGCGGAGTATCGGACATGGGCCATCATAGCGAAGGGCCCCTGGAAGGGGCCCCTCAGCGTTAGGACGGCTGGCTGTCGTGACTGGGGTCAGTTGACCTTGATGAAAATGGGGTTGGTGTAGAACCACAGGTCTGCCCAGGCCTTGGCGGTGGTGTTGGTGCCGGAAACGGTGTCGACCTCGTCCATCAGGGGATCACCGGTGGTGGTGTCCAGGCGGCCGCCCGCCAGAGTCTGATTGGTGCCGCGCAGACGGAAATACATGGACTTCGTCACGTTGCTGAGGGTGAAGGTGGCGTAATGATAGCCGTCGGAACCGGTCTTGAACTCGCTCGACATCAGGCGCACCAGCACCTGGGTGGTGGAGTTGGTGTCCAGGAAGTAGGCCGTAGTGCCGGCCTCTGCCTTGGGGCTGACCTCGCCAGCAATGATGTCGACGTGATCCACCACGGGCGCTTCGCTGTTGTTGTTGGCGGCTGGGCTCTTGAATCGGACGGTGATCTTGACGTTGCCGCCGCTGGATACGGTGAGTTCCTCGCCCATGGTCTTGATGAGGGAGGTATCGTCGCCGGTGATGCCGTTCCCGGTGGAGGCGTTGAAGTCGAGGGCGTTGATCAGGTCGCCATGCACGATATAGGTGCTCCCGGTCTTCATGGCCGCGACGACTTCCTTGGGCGTCTTGGCGGCGGCCTTCAGGTAGGTCTTGGCGTACTGGCCGGGCCAGAAGTCCGCCCCATCGGCGTAGTAGTGGAAGTCGGAGTTGACGAACACCCAGAATCGCCGCCCTTCGCCCCATAGGGCATCCATGACGCCGCCCGTCTTGGCTAGCATGTAGTCGGCGCCTCCATAGGTCCGAGCCTTGTAGGTCACATCCGTGCCATTGGAGGAACTGGTGGAAACGGTCCGAGTCGTGGCGTTCCAGTAGTAGGGCCCGCTGCTGTAACCGCCGCGATAGGCCTCCCGCTGGTGGCCGGGGAAGCCTTCAAGGCCGATCACCACCCCTGGGCCGGCGTTGATGAAGTCGCGGATGTGTTCAACGTTGTAGGCCAGCTTCCGTGAGGGGTGGTTCATCGCGAAATAGGCGGTGGTGCTGAAGTTCTTCTGCAGATAGGCGATGGCGGCTACGGCATCGGCATGGGTCGAGCGCTTGACGGAGAGGGCGTTGCCGAACAGGTCCACCTCGGCGGGGTTGCTCGCGGTGATCGGGGTAGTTCCAGCCGCAGTGTTGTAGGTTGTCCTGATGCCGCTGTCTCGGCTACGGTCCTTTTCGGATCCGTCGAACATGTATTCAAAGTCAGCGACGGCCTTGCCGCTGGAGACGCCCACAATGCCAACGCTTCCGTGTTCATGGGAGGGGACGTTCCACTCGACACCCTGGATGATGACCTTGGAAGGGTAGCTTGCCTGCAGGCCGGCATGGACGGCGCCCGCGCCGTCAGTGCCCCCGAAGAGCAGTGGCCAGGAGAAGTCCCTCAGGCTCTGCCAGCGCCACATGCTGGTATCGCTCCTCGTACGCGTGTTGCTGGAATTAGCGGTGTCGCCCAATGGCAGCAAAGTGGACCAGGTGGTGCCGTCGAGGTCGCGGCCGTAGGCCCCGCCGTGTTCGCTATTGGCGATCCAGTCCAGCCCGAAGGTGTCGAGGGCGTTCTGGAATACCTCGGTCTCGGTGTGGCTGCCGTCGGTGAGGTAGGTGTGATTGTGTAAGTCGCCAGTCACCCATACCTTGGTGGTGGCAGGGGTTGAAACGGGCGCCGCCAAGTCGGGAGCTGGATGGTTCATGGTGCCCGAACAGGCCAGGGCAAACATGATCCCGGTCAGGCCGGTGGCTGCCAGTGCATGGCGACGGAACGAAATCGTGGACATGAAGTCTCCTTGAACGATGGAATCAATCCTGGAGGCTGGATGTAAAAAAGAATTACCAATCGTGATACATCCTCGTTCTGGTCAAGTCCTGGGCAGCATCGCCTCCCGCGTGCCATGGTGGTGTCCCACGAAAGGACCGATCATTCGAAACGCAGATGACACCCCCCTGGGTTCCTGGAAGCGTCGGCGCGCTCTGGACATCAACGATCTCAGCCGCCACGCTGGAGGAGCAGCCCTTGGCAGCTTTTCGCCGGGGCTTCACGGAGTTTATATGCGCTATTCCGAAGCCAGACCCGGCCGGATCTTCATCCTCAGGCTCGAGGATGGGGACATCTTCCATGAGTGTGTCGAACAGTTTGCGGTGGAGCAGAAGATCAAGGCCGCGGCCCTGATCGCCCTGGGGGCGGCGGATGCTGGAAGTCGGGTGGTCTGCGGCCCGGCCGAGGACCGCAGTGTGCCCATCGTGCCCATGGAGATGGTCCTGGAGCGAGTCCACGAGATCAGCGGTACCGGGACCCTCTTTCCTGATGCTCAGGGCCAGCCGATCCTGCACTTTCATCTGGCCGGGGGGCGCTCCGGCTCCACCTTCGCCGGTTGCGGTCGCCGGGGCGTGAAGGTCTGGCACGTCATGGAAGTGGTGCTCTGGGAGTTGCTGGACAGTGAGGCCTGCCGCCATTGGGAGGCGGCCTCGGGGTTCGAGCTGCTGAAACCTTGAAAAAAACGAGGGCCCCTGTGTGGGGCCCTCAGTCAGATGCGGTGCCTTTTAGAAGCGGCAGATGAAGCTGGCATTGAGGCTGGGAGCATCGAGGTTTAAGCCATAGACACCGGTGTCAAAGGACACCTGGTTGTACTTCACCTCAATGCCCACATTGGGGTTGAAGCGGTAGCCACCGCCGAAGCTGTAGCCCAAGGCGTTCTTGGTTTCGCTATCGGAACCGGTGCCCGCGTAGCCGTAATTGTCATAGGCATCGACATCCACCGTGACCTTGCCGTGGACGAAGGCGACACCCGCAGCCAAATAGAGGCCACGGTTGGCGCGACCGCTGAAGAAGTAGTTGTAGTCCGCACCAAGGGCCAGGGTGGAAACCTTGACCTCGGTGGCGTAGTAATCGTAGTAGGAGTCAGACCCGATGCTGAGGTCGTTCAGGGTCTTGCGGTATGCCGTGTAGTCGATCCGGGGGACCAGGGCATGGCCGTTCTTCATGTCGATGAAGAGATGGCCGCCGATGCCGAAGCCGAGATTGTCGTCGACGAGGTCGGCCAGATCCCCCTGAGGGTTGGAAAGGGTCACCTGGAAACCGGCCTTGACGTCTTGGGACTGGCCCATGACGGTGGCGAAAGCAAGGGCGGTGAGGAGAAATGCAGACTTCATGGTGTCTCCGCGGAGTTGCAATGATGGCTCATTGCAGGTTGGGTGGAGGACCATTCTGGACTGCCTGTGGAGGAAATACAGGGATTGAATTGTTGCTTGGCTGGCTTTATGGGCGCTTCGATTTGAAAAAAACGTTCTGCCTGATTTTCATTCTGGATTATTGCTTTTAATAGCATCTCGGGAAAATTATAGCCCTTCAAGCCGCTCCAGGGCCATGACTGGTCGATTTGCCTCCCTTGATGCCGCCAGATCCACCCGGAATTCCGCCACCCAGTCGTTGAGTTCCTCCGTGTCCACCAGCATCTGTTGGACCAGGAGCGAGTCATCCTCGTCCTTGACGTAGGTGTGGCGGAGGTTGCGGCCTTCGGGGTCCAGGCGGGGCCCCTGGTGTTCGGCGCGGTAGCTTTCCATGGCGGCCTTCAGGCGCTCCTGGGTCCAGTCTGAGGCGTCGCCCATTTCCTGGAGGAGGCCCAGAGCCTCCTCGTGGTCGCTGGACACCAGGTGCCGCAGGAAGGTGAAGATGCGGTCGCGGATGGCGGCGGTGAAGCTCTTGCGGTCCTTGGTGACATCCCGCAAGGCCTCGGGGGGGCGCAGCTCCTGACTCTCTTCGGCTTTGTAATCGGCGTTCTGCATCTTCTCCCATTCGTCGAGCAGGCTCGAATCCACTTGGCGGATCATGGCGCCCAGGTACAGTTCCATTTCCCGGACGTCGTCGGTCTTGGCGGCGTCAGGCACGGTCTGGGCCAGGACCTTGTAGGTGCTGTTGAGGTGGCGCAGCAGCAGGCCTTCGGCTCGCTGAAGTTCGTAGTCCCGCACGTAGTCCGAAAAAGTCCGGTAGGTCTCGAACATCTCCCGGGCGATGGACTTGGGGCGGATGGCCTCCTGGCCCACCCAGGGGTGGGCGTCGGCGAAGGCGTTGAAGGTGGTGTAGATGAAGTCCCGGAGGGGTTTGGGGTACTCCAGTTTCTCCAGTTCCTCCATGCGCTTGTCGTACTCGATGCCCTCCATCTTCATCTCGGCCAGGCGCTTGGTTTTTACGCGATCCAGCTGCTTGCGGAGCACCACTTCGGGATTCTCCAGGATGGATTCCACCAGGGTCAGGAGGTCCAGGGCGTAGGTGGGGGATTCCCTGTCCAGGAGCTGCAGGGTGTCCATGAGGTAGAGGGACAGGGCCTGGTTCATGGAGAAGTCTTCCTGGAGCTCCACGTTGACCCGCAGCTTGGCGCCCTCGGGGGTGGGGGGGATGAACTCCACGATGCGACGGGCCAGGAGGCTGCGGAAGAGCTGCCAGCCCCGGCGTCGGTGGCCCTCCTTGGCCCGGTCCGTCTCGTGGCTTTCCCGGATCAGGGTGCGCATGGCTTCGCAGCCGTCCCCCTTGCGGGAAAGGACGTTCAGGAGCATGCCGTGGGTGACCTGGAAGCGGGACTGGAGCCGCTCCGGCTGGGCCTCGATGAGACGGTTGAAGGTCTTGTCATCCCACATGACGAAGTTGCGCTCCGGTGGCTTGCGGGGCACGAACTTGCGGCCGGGCTTGGCGATCAGTTTCTTGTTCTCGATGACGTGCTCCGGGGCCTGGGCCACCACGTACCCCACGGTGTCGAAACCCTTGCGGCCTGCCCGGCCGGAGATCTGGTGGAAGTCCCGGGCGCTGAGGATGGCTGTCTTGTCGCCGCTGTACTTGCAGAGCTTGGTGAACAGCACGGTGCGGATGGGGACGTTGATGCCCACCCCCAGGGTGTCGGTGCCGCAGATGACCTTGAGCAGGCCCTTCTGGGCCAGCTGCTCTACCAGGACCCGGTACTTGGGCAGGAGCCCGGCATGGTGCAGGCCGATGCCGTGGCGCAGCCAGCGCTTGAGGTCCGGGCCGTAGGGGCTGTTGAACTTGAAGGTGTCAATGGCCGCGGCGATGGCCGTCTTCTCCTCCCGGGTGGTGACGTTGATGCTGGTGAAGTCCTGGGCGCTGGTGGCGGCCTCCAGCTGGGTGAAGTGGACCACGTAGACTGGGGCCTTGCCCTCCTCCACCAGCTTCTCCAGGGTGAGGCTAAGGGGGGATTCGGCGTAGGAGAAGGCCAGGGGCACCGGGCGATGGGTGTTCTTGACCGTCACGGTTTCCCGGCCATTGAGGCGGGTCAGCTCGTTCTCGAAGAAGGTGGTGTCGCCGAGGGTGGCGCTCATGAGCAGGAAGCTGGTCTGGGGCAGGGTGAGGAGGGGAACCTGCCAGGCCACCCCCCGCTCACGGTCGGCGTAGTAGTGGAACTCGTCCATGACCACGTCCCCAACGTTGGCCTCCCGGCCTTCGTGCAGGGCGATGTTGGCCAGGATCTCGGCGGTGCAGCAGAGGATCGGCGCATCGTGGTTCACGGTGGCGTCCCCGGTGCTGAGTCCCACGTTCTGGGGCCCGAACTCCCGGCAGAGCGCCATCCACTTCTCGTTCACCAGGGCCTTGATGGGGCAGGTGTAGACCGAGCGCCGCCCCTGGGCCAGGGATCGGAAGTGCATGGCCGAGGCCACCAGGGACTTGCCGGAGCCGGTGGGGGTGTTGAGGATGACATTCTTGCCCTCGAAGAGCTCCAGGATGGCCTGCTCCTGGGCCGGGTAAAGGCTCAGGCCCTGGGCTTCAGCGTATTCGAGGAAGCGCCCCAGGAGGTTCTCGGAACTGAAGTCGCCGTCCCGGGGGAGAAGATCATAGAGCGTGGTCATGGCTCCATGGTAAGCGCAGTGGGCCTGGAGAAGGGTCTTTGTAAATTTCGAAAATATTCGAAATTTGTTCTTGCGCTCTATTTCGAAAAAACTAGAATAATCCCAGGAGGCCCGGATGACCCCGATTGAGCAGAACGCCGAACGCTTCAAGGCCCTGGGGCACCCACTCCGGCTCTTCATCCTCCGCCTGGTGGTCCAGGGCCCCGAGGGCGGCACCCCCGCCGGGGAGATCCAGGAGCGGGTTGGCATTCCCGCCTCCACCCTAAGCCATCACCTGGCCTGCCTGGCCAGCACCCAACTGCTCCGGGTGGAACGGGAGGGCACCACCCTCCGCTATCGCGCCGATTTCCCGACCCTCCACACCCTTACCGACTACCTCTGGCAGGACTGCTGCTCGGGGGGGCAGGGCAGTGCGGAGGTCCCCACGCCCTGCTGTCCATCGGGGCAATGAAAACCTTTCCACCCCTTTTTCAGGAGAAGCCATGCTCCTCAGGAAACGTGTACACGCCGATCTCACTCAGGTGACCCGACTGTTGGCATCCGCTGGCCTGCCCCCGGATGGCCTGGAGCACACCGAGGGCTGGGTCCTTGAAGCCGATGGGGCACTGCAGGGGCATGTGGCCCTGGAACTCACGCCCGATGCTGCGGTGATCCGCTCCCTGGTGGTGGCGGAGGGCCAGCGGGGCCAGGGGCTTGGGGTACGCCTGGTGGAGGCCGCCGAGGATGGGGCAGGGGCACGTCTTCTCGTGCTCCGCACCGAATCCATCGGACCCTGGATGGAGCGGCGGGGCTACCGCCGGGCCACCCTCCAGGAGGCACCGGCCAGTGTGCTTGCCACGACCCAGTTCTCGGGAGGCCTCTGCTCGGGGACCCCCGTTTATCTGTTGGGCGCCGGGCAGGCCATCAAGGCCGCCGTCCGGAAGCGCTATGCAGGCTTCGTGGAGCGGGGCGGCGCCTGCTGTGCCCCTGCGAAGGAACCCTGCGGCTGCTCCGCAGACCCCAGCCTGGCTGTCGGATACAGCCGGGAGGAGATCCAGGCCGTTCCCCAGGGGGCCAACCTGGGCCTGGGCTGCGGAAACCCTCTGGCCCTGGCCTCCCTGAAGGCCGGCGAGGTCGTGTTGGACCTCGGCTCGGGGGCGGGTTTCGATGCCTTCCTGGCGTCCCCGAGGGTGGGTGAGCTGGGAAGGGTCATCGGGGTGGACATGACCCCCGCCATGATCGCCAGGGCCAGGGATCTGGCGCGCCGTCACGGGTACGCCAATGTGGAGTTCCGGGAGGGGGATATTGAGGCGCTTCCGGTGGAGGATGACAGTGTGGACGTCGTCATCTCCAATTGCGTCATCAACCTCACCACCGATAAGCTGCAGACCTTCCGGGAGGCCCGCCGGGTGCTGAAGCCCGGGGGGCGACTCATGGTCTCGGACCTGGTGCTCCTGAGCCCCCTGCCGGCCCACCTCCAGGGCGATAGGGATGCCTATGCGGCCTGCGTGGCGGGAGCCCTTCTCAAGGAGGACTACCTGGCCGCCATCCGGGAGGCCGGGTTCCGGGAGGTGGAGGTCCTCGGGGAGTCCCCCTATGAGCTTGGGGCTGAGGCCCAGGTGGCCAGTCTGAAGATCCGCGCCCTTAAACCAGGGGGAGCTGCTTCGGGGGGGCGGTGAAGGAGAAGAGGGTGGCCTCGGCTTCCGTGAAATAGAAGGTCGTGAAGACCTCGTCGTCTGCACCCTTGGGGTAGAGGCGGAGCAGGTTGGGGGCTTCCTCGAAGGCCTGGGCCTTGGCCTCGCGGCTGGCATCGAAGGCCACCTTGCCCCGGATGCGGATCCATTCCCCGGTGGCGTTCATGGCGGACAGTTCCATCTCCCCTCCAGTCTGCAACTGGCGATAGACATCCTTGGTGGTGTTGGTGCAGAAATACATGGCCCCATTGCGCTTCATGACGAAGCTGAAGGGGCGGACCCGGCCTTTGTTGTCCTCGGCGGTGGCCACGAAGAAGGCGGGGGTCGACTTGATGAAAGCCAGGGCTGTGCTCATGGAATCCTCCTGAGCCGATTTTCGCCCGGTTTGAGGGAAAGGAGGGAGGGCTTTTCGCTCAGCCCTTCATATCCATGAACTGGCCCAGCATCTGGTCCTGGGTCTTCATGACCTGGAGGTTGGCGTTATACGCGCCGGCCTGGGTCATGAGGTTGGTCATCTCCGTGGCATAGTCCACGTTGGAACTGCCGGGGCCGGTGCTTTCCTGGCTCTCCGTGACCTTGGATGCCCGGACGCCGCCTTCCTTCACTTCCTCCAGGTCAAGGCGCTTGGTCTTGTACCCTTCCGTATTGGCGTTGGCCACATTGTTGGCCGTCACCGCCAGACCCTGCGAGGCCGCATTTAAACCCGACAGACTGACAGCAGTGGTGGCCATGGCTAAACCTCTTTGAAGAATATAGAAGGAGGGGGGCATAAGGGCAATGGGCAGGAATGGCCCCGGCGCCCCTCTGTTGTCGGGTCAGGAGGGGCGCCTGGAGGTTCTAAATCGCTGCGGTGAGGGCCCTATGGGCCTCCTTGAGCTTGGTCATGATGGAGATCTGCTGGGGGCACTTGGGCTCGCAGTCGCCACACTCCACGCACTGGTCCGCGCCGTGTCCCGCCCGGACCACGTAGTTGTCATAGACCCAGGCCGAGGCTTTCCAGGTTCCGAACATGCTGCCGGTGTTGAAGGAGGAGAAGGCTTCGGGGATGGCCACGCCATGGGGGCAAGGGGTGCAGTAGCCACAGGTGGTGCAGGGCACGGCGGTCCTGGCCGCGTAGTACTGGCGGACTTCCTCGAAGAGGGCCAGCTCCCCACTGTCCAGGCTGCCGGGCAGGCCTTCGGCTGCGGCGGCCAGGTTTTCCTGGAGCTGGATGTCGGCGTTCATGCCCGAGAGGGCCGTGACCACCTCCGGATGATTCCAGACCCAGCGGAGGGCGCGGTCCGCAGGGGGGCGCTGGGCCTGAGAGCGGGACCAGATCGCCTGGACCCCCTCGGGCTGGGGCACCGCCAGCGTGCCCCCTCGCAGGGGTTCCATGGAGATGACCCCCACCTGACGGGCGGCGGCATAGGCCAGGCCCTCGGCTCCAGCCTGGTAGTCCTGGTCCAGGAAGTTGTACTGAATCTGGCAGAACTCCCAGTCATAGCCGTCGATGATCTCCTTGAAGCTCTTCAGGGAGTCGTGGAAGGAGAACCCGAAGTGGCGGATGCGGCCATCGGCCTTGGCCCGCTCCAGGGCTTTCAGGCCCCGGAGCCGCTTCACGGTGTCCCAGCGCTCGGTGCTCAGGGCGTGGAGGAGGTAGAAGTCGATGTGATCGGCTTCGAGTTTTATTAATTGTTCTTCTAAAAGCCGTTCCCAGTCCCCTTCGGACTGCACCAGCCAAGTGGGCAGCTTGGTGGCGAGCTGGACCTTCTCCCGGTAGCCCCCCTTCAGGGCCCGGGCGACGAAGCGCTCGCTCTCCCCGCCGTGGTAGGGATAGGCCGTGTCCACGTAGTTCACTCCGGCGTCGATGGCCCGGTGGAGCAGGGGAATGGCCTGGGCGTCGTCGATCTTCGTCATGTCGCCCCCGATCACCGGCAGGCGCATGCAGCCGAAACCGAGGACGGAAATGGGAAGGTCCGGGATTCTTGGGAAAGTCCGGTATTGCATGGGGAACCTCCAGGATGGGAACACTGTCTGCTGGCTGGGGAACCCCATGAGTTTAGTCCCGGCGGCGGCGCACCGGGAATTGCACTTCTCGTTTGTGGGATCCTGACGGGATCAGATGGGGGCCATTCATGACACAGGACACACTCAGCGATCTGACTCAGCGCCTCCGCCAATTTGCTGCGGAACGGGATTGGGAGCGATTCCATACCCCGAAGAACCTGGCCATGGCCCTCACGGGGGAGGCCGGTGAGCTGGCGGCGGAATTCCAGTGGCTGACGGAAGCGGAGAGTCAGGACCTCGATCCGGCCCGCATGGCCAGGGTCCAGCAGGAGGCGGCGGATGTGCTCCTCTACCTGGTGCGCCTGGCGGATAAACTCGGATTCGATCTTCTGGAGGCTGCGCGCCTGAAGATCGAGCACAACGCCCGGAACTACCCCGCCGAACAGGTCCGGGGCAGCGCCCGGAAGTACAATGAGTATTGAAGGAAGGCCCATGCCCTACGAATTCAGCCCCGGTGACCGCGTCCGCCTGACCCCGGCGGGCATCTCCCTGTACGGCGGCGTGGCCCGCTGGGTTCCGGAGGCCCAGGGTGGCGGCACCCCCGGCACCGTGCTGGTGGCCGAGGACCGGCCCCACAGGCCCGGCGCAGCCCCCCGGCCCTACTACGTGCGCTGGGACAACGGTGCCGAGAACAGCTATCGGGAGGATGACCTGGAGCGGGCCGAGCCCGCGACGGCGGACCCGCTTCCCGGGGCCGAGGAGGACGCCCCCAACGTGATTCAGGTCCGCTGGGGGAGCGGCCCCAGCTGAATCGCGGGACCCCTGCTCAGGCCAATTGGAACTGGCGTGACAAGTCCGCCAGCTGCCCCGCCAGCTCCGAGAGTTCCTGTACGGCCTGACGGGTTTCCAGGGTGGCGCTCTGGAGCTGCGAGGCGGCCACGGCGTTGCCTTCGGCCACCTGCTTGGTGGAGGTGGTGGCATCGGCGGCGTGGCGGCTGAGTCGGGCCTGTTCCTCCAGGGTGGTCGCGGTCCTGCGGGCCAGGGCGTGGCAGGCCTGGGCGCTGCCTTCGATCTGGAGGAGGATCTCGTTGACGGCGGCCACGGACTGCGAGCCGTTCTGGGCCCTCTCCCGGCTCTCTTCGATCAGGTCGCTGATCTCCCGGGCTGCGGTGCCGGAGCGCTCTGCCAGCTTGCGGATCTCGTCGGCCACCACCGCGAAGCCCTTGCCGTACTGTCCGGCCTTGGCGGCCTCGATGGCAGCATTCAAGGAGAGCAGATTGGTCTGGCGGGCGATTCCGGAGATCACGGCGCTGATGTTGCCCACCTTGGTGGAACTCTCCAGAATCCGCTCCATGGAACGCATGGAGGCATCCATCTCCTGTCGGCAGGAAGTGGCGACCTCGAGGATGCGATCCGCCGTGGCCGCCGATTCGCCGCTGTCTCCGTGAAGCTGGGTGATGGCCGTGGCGAGGCGATGGAGATCCTCCGAGGTCTGCACCAGGTTGGCCCGCTGTTCACCAGCGCCCTGGTGGATGTTCTGGGTCGCCTCGGAAACCTGTTGGGAGGAAGTTGCCAGTTGGGCGGCGCCTGCGGCGACCCGTTCCGAGGCCGAGGCGATCTCGCCGATATCCTGGCGGAGATGGGCGATGGTGGCGTTGAGGGCCTGGCCCATGACGCCGGTCTCGTCATGTCCCATGTGCTCGACTTTCACCTGGAGGTTGCCTTTGGCCACTTCGTCGAGGGCCTGGGCCACCTCGCCCAGGGGCAGGGTGATCCGCCTCAGGACGCTCCTGAAGACGAATCCGATGAGAATGAGGAAGACGATCACGGAGCCGACGATGGCCAGGACGATCCGTTTGTAGGCCTGGAAGATGTGGGCCCGGTCCTGGCCCGCGAACATCATGCCGACGACCTCTCCCCGGGAGTTCCGAAGGGGCCAGTAGGTCGAGGTGTAGGTCTTCCCGAGGACCCTGTTGGTGCCGAAGTAGGGTTTTCCGTTCTGCAGCACCTGCTGGAGGATGGCGGGGTTGTCCATGGTCTCGCCGACCAGACGCGTGCCATCGCTCTTCTGGATGGTTGAGGCGAGGCGGGTCTGGCCAAGGAAGGCCGTGAATTCTATGCCCAGGATCTCCCGCAGCTCGTCCACGAACTGATGGGTCTCCAGGCTTTCCATGCCCGCCAGCACCGTCCCGATCAGGCGCCCCTTCTGATAGACCGGCACCGCCGCACTGAAGGTGAACTTCACCAGCTGGCCGGACTCCATCCCCTTGGCGGTCCTGCCCGTCAGGGCCACCGCCACGGCTGGGTTCTGGGCCAGATTGTCGCCGACCTTGGGCAGATGCCCCCGGGCCAGGACCTGCCCGGTGGCATCCGTGAAAACCAGGGTGGGCAGGCCCAGGCGGGAGAGGGCGCTGCGTCCTTCGGTCTGGAGGAAGGCCGTGTCCCTGCCCTGGATTCCGGCGATGATGTCGGGCTGGCTGGCCAGGTAGGAGGCCCCGCGCTCCAGGAGGAGCAGGCGCCCTTCCACCTGATGCTGGGCCACGGTCATGGCCTGGCGGATCCGCTGCTCCTCCTGGCGTTCGAAGTGGCTTGCCAGCAGGGGCAGGGCTACGGCGAGGATGGTGATGCCCAGCAGGATCAGGGAACCGAAGCCGATCCACTGGATTTTGTGCCGAATCAACATGGGCCAACCTTTCGTTAGACGCATTCTTTCTGGATGGATTCCAGGACTGCACGACTGAGGTCAAGGGTGTTGTAGGGCTTCCTGAGGAGGCCCAGGGCGCCATCCCTGAGGATCGCGGCCAGATCCCCGGACTGGGAAAAGCCGGAGGCCAGCAGCACCCGAACTTCCGGGTCCAGTGCGCGCAGCCGGTAGAAGCACTCCCGGCCGCCCATGCCCGGCATGACCATGTCCAGGAGCACCAGATCGATGTCTTCCTGGTATTTGGCGAAGGTCGCGAGCCCTTCCATCCCGTCCCGGGCCACCAGGACCTCATAGCCCAGCCGCTGGAGAATGGCCTGGGCAGCGCTTTGAATGATTTCCTCGTCGTCGATCAGGAGGATGGTTCCGGTTCCTGGCAAGGGCCGCTCGATGGCCCGCTGGGGTTTCACCTGGACCGCCGCGACCGGGAAGAGGAGGCGGAAGACCGTTCCAAATCCAGGGGTGCTGGAGACTTCGATGGCGCCGTGATGCTGCTTCATGATGCCGTAGACCGCTGCCAGTCCCAGCCCCGTGCCTTTTCCGGCCGCTTTGGTCGTGAAGTAGGGGGTGAAGATGCGGGAGAGATGCTCAGGGGCGATGCCGGTACCCGTGTCGGCAACCTCCACCACGAGGTACTCACCCGGAGAAAGCTCGAAGGCACTGCTTCGGCAGTGGGCTTCGTCCAGAAAGGTATTCTGGGTGGAGAAGGCTAGACGTCCGCCATCAGGCATGGCGTGGGAGGCATTGATGCCCAGGTTGAGGAGGGCGTTCATCAACATCGAACCATCCCCGACGATCTGGGCGGCCTCGGCCTTGAAGTCCTGGACGATTTCGATGCCCTTGTTGATGGTCCTCTGAAGCAGGGCTACCGTATTGTCGATGGCGTCGTGGACATCGATGCCCGTGGATTCGGCCTTGCCTTTCCGGGCGAAGGCCAGGAGCTTGCCGGTCAGTTCTGCAGCCCTGTGGCAGGCGCTCACGATCTTTCCGAGTTGCCGCTGCTGCTTTTCCCGAGGCAGGTCCCCATCCCTGAGGAACTCGGCGATACCCAGTATGCCGCCCAGCATGTTGTTGAAATCGTGGGCGACACCACCCGCCAGCTGGCCAACCGCATCCATCCGCTGGGCGTGGGCCAGATCGCCCTGGAGACGGCGGTACTCTGTGACATCCACCACCATGGTCATGGTGCAGGTTTCCCCCTGGTAGTCGATCATCCGGGAGGCCACCAGCCCATGGCGTTCCGCCCCATCAGGGGTTTTGTTCACAACCGGGGCATCGTCCAGATGCCCGTCCAGGAGGAGTCTGTTCCGGATCTCGTGGTAGGGGAACATCCGATTCGAGGGCAGAGGTGCAATGGGCGGGCGGCCGAGAATGTCTGCCTCCGGAAGGTTCGCCACCCGTTCGAAGGCCGGGTTGACCATCAGATACACCCCGTCCTTGATGCGCTGGATGGCGACCGGGAAGGGGCAGGCCTCGAAAATGCTCCGGAAGATCCTGTCCTTCTGTCTGGATTCCTCCCGGAGCTGAACCTCCTCCGAGATGTCCCGGAAGATCAGCACGGAACCCATGACGTGGCCCTCGGGGTTCCGGATGGGGGCGCAGGAATCGGCGACCACCAGCGAATGCGCCCTGCGGGTTTTCAGGAGGGCGCTCGCCCGTTTGGTTGTCTTGCCACTCTGGAGGGCCTGGGTGACCGGGGATTCCATGGGAGCGCCCGTGGCGGGATCCTCCAGGGGGAACACCTCGTCGATGGACCGACCCAGGGCCTCGGATCGGGACCAGCCGGTCAGGGCCACCGCCATGGGGTTCAGGTCCACAATGCGGCCGCTCCGGTCCGTGGAGATAAAGGCATCCCCGATGGAATCCAGGGTGACCCGCATTTCCCTGGCGAGGTTGGAAAGCATGTGGTGCTCGGAGCTGAGGGCGATCTTCGACTGTCGGCAGCCATGGACTTCCTGCAGCAGGTGGCGAATTCGCCTTTGGATGGAACGTTCCCTCCAGACCTCCCAACCCAGCCCCAGGATGAGCGAGACAACGGCGACGCTGGTAATGACAACCGAATGTGGCGAATGACTGCCTGAAGGGCTCCTGCTGAGCGCTGCCGAAAGGGAAAGGCAGGCAGAAAGGCCGAGGAGGCCCATGCCGACCCCGCCCTTCGGGATACAACCTTCCTGAGCGCCCGAACCTGGGAGCTCCTTTACATCAATGTCTAGCGCCATGTGCAATCCGAGGCCGACGCGGCTCTGGGACAACTCTACAGGATTCAAATTGAAATCTCGGCACATTTTCGAGAAAAAATTATCTAATGCGGCTCTCGGCGGGTGAGCTCCCAATTTGCATTGATGAATGGCAAGAAGTTTTATTGGTTGGGTGATTTAATTAAACATTTTTTCATGGTGCTAAATACTGACGCTCATTCATTCTTGTGTGAACTCGAATCACACTGAAAATTGTGGGGAACCATTTCGGCCGGTGGGGCATGAAGCGGGTGGGTGGTCACGCTCCTGTTTCTCCCGGGAGCATTGGCAAGTGTCCTCAATCGGAATCGTCTGTTGAGGGGGCGGGTTGGGTGGAAGAAGCAGGGGGCCAGCAATGGCCCCCTGCTTCTTGTTGGCGCTCTGGTGAAATTCACACCCCTGACTCGATGGCCGATAGGTACCCAATCACACCGTGGCTTGGCCACGCTGGGTTTCGACCCTCGTGACGAGCCGCTGTCTGCTGTCCAGAGAGCTGACATGGAACGGAACTACTCCCAGGAACTCCTGATGGCCATTGAGCGGGCGGATCGCTCAGGGGCAGCCTTGATCATTGATGCCTGGGCAGGGCAGCACGCCTTTAGCCGGGTAGTGCCCGACCTGCTCTCCCCGGTTCTCGAGACCTTCGGCAATCTATGGGCTTCGGGCCATGGAGGGGTTTCCCTGGCCACGGGCTACGTGGCCTCCAAGGTTGCTGAAGATGTGCTTTCCCGACTCCTTCAGGAAGCCCCCGCCGGTGGGGGAAACACCCCCGTCAAAGGTCCGGTGGTGCTGGGCAATGTGGAGGACGACTTCCACCCCCTGGGGCGGAAGATGGTCGCGGCCTTTCTGCGTACGGAAGGCTGGGATGTCCGGGACCTGGGCGTCGATGTATCCGCGAAGCAGTTCGTGGACGCGGCGGAAGAGGTTGGATCCCGGATCATCGGTGCCTCCGCCATGATGCACACCACTGCAAAGAATGTGGCCAGGATCCGCGAGGAGATCGACGGGCGCGGGTATACAGGGCGCATCATGCTTGCCGTTGGGGGTGCGGTCTTCAAACTCAGGCCCGAATTGGTGAAGGCATTCGGAGCCGATGGGACTTCTGACAGTGCCGTGAGCGCCTCGGCGCTGTTTGATGAGCTGTGGCAGAGGTCCATCAGCCTCTATCCGGGAACAGGAGGTGCCCTTGAACAGCCTTGAACGCGTTCTTGCCGCCCTCAGGAACCAGCCTTCCGACCGTCCGGCCCTCTTTCTAAACGCGAGCCTGTACGGCGCTCGTCTCACGGGAGCTCCCTTGGCGGAGCATTACACCCGGGCTGATATCTATGCGGAAGGGCAAATGGCGGTGCGGGAGACCTTCTCTCCCGACCTCCTGATCAGTCCATTCTTTGTTTCTTCCATCGGGGAGGCCTTCGGGAGCCCCTGGCGCGCCCTTCAGGGTCAAGCGCCCAATGTGATGCGATTCCCCGTCGGGTCCGCGGAGGAGATGCTGAAGCTCCCCCTGCCGGACGTGGATAGTCACCCCCGGCTGCTCTATCTGCGGGAGACCATTCGCAGGCTTTCAACGCATTACGCCGGGGAGGTTCCGATCTTCGGGGTGCTGGTCAGCCCGGCGGACATCCCACCGCTGGTCATCGGACTGGAGGCCTGGATCGATGCTCTCCTTTTCCAGCCGGGTGTGGCCCAGGCCCTGATGAACCGCCTGGCTCCCTTCTTCGTCGATCTGGCCAAGGCCATGCTTGGCGATGGGGCCACTGGCCTGGTCTTGACCTGCAACCTTGGCAATGCCTTCCTGGTCACCAACTCGGTTGCAGAGACCTTGACCCTCCCGAATCTGAAAGCGGTCCTTGAGGAGGTTCCAGGTCCGGTCATCTTCCACCACGGCGGCTGCCCGTTGCTGGATCAGTTGGTGAGTTTCAAGGGACTGCCCCAGGTCGTTGGCTATGTTGTCGATATTGCCGAGGACCTGGGCGCGGCCCGAGGATTGCTGGGGCCCGGCCCTATCCTGTTGGGGAACCTGGATGGGCCAGGACTCCTTCACCTTGCGCCTGAAGACGCCCAGGGGCTTTGTCGACGAGCCCTCGGGCAGCGGGGTGGCGATAATCAGATCATTATTTCAACATGCGGCGCTGATATCCAGATCGACACCCCACCCGAAACCATCGCTGCCATTTCCGAGGTCCTGCGCCAAGCTGGCGGTGCTTCGTCATGAACCCTGAGCTCCCGCCACTCTGTGTTTCATGCTCGATCTTCCGTCGGGAGATTGAGGAGCTGCGGGCTTCAGGTCGGCTCGATCTTCCCGTCCACTTCCTGGACTCCATGCTCCACATGGTCCCGGCCAAGCTGGAGTCGACTCTTCAGGAGAGCCTGGATGCGATCCGCGCTGCGGACCCGGATCGAAAGGTGGTCATTGCCTACGGAGACTGCTGCGGGCACATGGAAACCTATGAGTCCCGGCCGGGAACTGCCCGAACCGAGGGCATCAACTGCTGCGAGATCATCCTGGGGCGGGAGGCCTATCGGAGGCTCAGGAAGGAGGGGGTTTTCTTCCTTATGCCCGAGTGGACCCTGGCCTGGAAGGATGTCTTTGTGGAGCAACTGGGTCTGCTGGGGCCGAACGCGAAAACCTTCATGCGGGAGATGCATACGCGGCTGGTGTATCTGGATACGGGCCTGGTGCCCGTGCCCCACGGGACCCTGCGGGAGGCCAGCGAGTTCCTGGGCCTGCCATACGAGATCATGAATGTTCCGCTGGATTTCCTCCTGGCGAGCCTGAAGCAGGCCGCAAGTTTCGCGAGGGCTCATGGTTGATCCGCTTCGGAAGCCCGATGGTCCTGCCGTTCAGTTCATGATCGTGGACTTCCTGACGGAGATCCTGAAGTTCTCATCGAGCCCTTCGGATATGGCGGATCACCTCACCCGGCTCCTGCGGGAGCTCATGGGGGTCCGGGTCGTCATGATGCTTCAGCATGACGATCGCCTCTCTGAATGGGTAGTCCGGATTGTGGCCATCGAGCCCAAACGCACACAGGGACAGGTGCTGGTAAGAGACCTGGCTCAATTCATAGATCTCCATCCTCCCCAGGGCGGGGCAGTTCTGATCCTCCGGTCCTCGGTCAGTCCTGACCTGGTGGCGATCCTGGACCGGATGGGGCTGGACTCCCTGAGTGTGACCCCCTTGCGGGTTGGGGATCTGAGGGTGGGCACCCTGATGGCCCTGGATTACCCTGATCACGAGCATTCGGATGATGTGCTGGCCCTCCTGGACGTGCTGGCGCCTGTCTTCGCCCTGACTCTTCAGAACGCCCTCCACTTCGAGTCCCAGGAAGCCCGGGTGGTGGCCCAGGCGGAGGAATACCGGACGCTTCTCCGGACGAGCCCCGATGGCTTTCTGACGGTCAGTGGCAGTGGGGTCATCCTTCACGCCAACGAAGCCTATCTGGCCATGACCGGCTACACCCTTGAGGAAATCTGTAACCTCTCGCTTTCCCGCCTCGAGGCCCGGGAGACGCCCCCGGTCTTGGGTGAACACATCGCGCGGATCAAGATGAACGCTTCCGACCGTTTCCTCTCCGTGTATCGCAGGAAGGATGGGTCGGTCTTCCCGGTGGAGGTGTCGACCACCTATGTTCCCACCCGGGGGGTATTCCTGTCCTTCGTCCGGGATCTGACGGAACTGAAGCGGGCCGAGGAGGAAACCGCCAGGCTTCAGATTCAGCTTCAGCAATCCCAAAAGATGGAAAGCCTGGGACTCCTGGCCGGGGGGGTTGCCCACGATATGAACAACGTGCTTGGAGCCATTCTGGGCATGGCCTCGGCAAACATCGATGCCCACGCGCCCGAGAGTCGCACCTACCGGGCTTTCGAAACCATCATCAAGGCTGCGGAACGCGGCGGGAAAATGGTGAAGGGTCTCTTGGGCTTCGCACGGCACACGCCGGCCGAACAGCAGGTGCTGAACCTGAACGCCATTCTGCAGGAGGAGATCCGCCTTCTCGAGCGCACCACCCTCGCGAGGATTTCCCTTCTGACCGATCTGGATCCCGACCTGAGGCCCATAATGGGGGAGGCCAGCTCGCTGACCCATGCCTTCATGAACCTTTGTGTCAACGCGGTAGATGCCATGCCCGGCAGCGGGACCCTCACCCTCCGCACCCGGAACCTTGGCCAGGACTGGATTGAAGTCGTAGTGGAGGACACCGGGGTGGGCATGCCCAAGGAGGTCCTGGAAAGGGCCATGGACCCTTTCTTCACCACGAAGGGGGTAGGAAAGGGCACTGGGCTTGGACTGTCCCTGGTCTACAGCGCCATCAAGGCCCATCAAGGGGAGATGGAGATCCAGAGCGATCCGGGAATGGGGACCCGGGTTCGAATGCGCTTCCCGGCCTGCGCGCCACCGTCCCGGTCCCTCGAGGCTGAGAAGGCACCCGCACCTGACGAGCGCCGCTCATCCCTGGCCGTGCTGGTGGTGGACGATGATGAACTGATTCAATACTCAACCCAGGCCCTCCTGGAACTGAAAGGTCATGTAGCGACAACGGTTTCCAGTGGTGAGGAGGCTCTGGCGAAAATCGAGGCAGGTTACATCCCTGATGTGGTGATCCTGGACATGAACATGCCCGGTCTGGGGGGCGCGGAGACTCTGCCCAGGCTCCGCGCACTGAACCCCACGGTCCCCGTCCTCCTGGCCACGGGCCGCGTGGACCAGTTTGCGGTGGAGCTCGCCCGGGCCCATCCTCACGTCACCCTGCTGAGCAAGCCCTTTGGCCTGGATGAACTTGGTCAGTTCCTGGAGACTGTGGCGGGACGGGGAGAACTCTGAACCGGACCTGAAGCAGATGACCTTGGGCGCACGCCGTCCGCCTGCGTGGGTCGACGCTCTGTCTGCCTCTTCAGGCTTGGGTTTGGAGCAGCTCCCTTGCCGCCAGTTCCGCCGCTGCGAGGACCTCTTCCGGGGCGGCTTCGCTGCGGCCGGGGCCAACGCCACAGGTGCGCACGAGTCGCGCTTCATCGAAACCCATCCACTCGAGGAAACCACTGACTCTGGGGAAGATGTCTCCGAAGAACTCGGGGTCCGGGTGGCCCTGGGTCGAGATGAAGACCAGCTTCTTTCCCGAGAATCGGCCGCGGGGCCCACCGCTCATGTAGGTCGGCGCCAGGAAGGCGTAGCAGCGGTCCAGGAAGGCCTTCATGGGGGCTGTCACGTCACCGAAGTAGACGGGGGTGGCCAGGACCAGGATATCGGCGGCTTCCACCGCCGCGAGGACCGGCGTCAGTTCGTCCAAGAGGATGCAGCGCTGGCTCTTGCCCTTGCAGGCGTAGCAGCCACGGCACCCCCGGAAGGTGAGACGGTCCAGAGAGATGGTGTCGATGTCGGCCCCCAGGGCGGCGGCGGTGTCAGTGAATCGCTGGGCGATGGAGGCAGAGATGCCCTTGGGGCGGGGGCTGGCGAGGAGAGTGAGGACTTTCATATCGGAATCCTGTGGGGGAGAGACGGATGGCTAGTCTGGAGATTCGGGCGGCAGCCCGTGAAGGACTGCCGCCTTGGCGGGGCAATCAGAGGCAGCGGGCCAGCACCTGACGGCTGACTTCCGGCGTCACATCACCCTTCTCACCGAGTTTGACCATGCCCTTTTCGGCGAGCTTGTCGATCATTGCCCCGATTGCGTCGGCCCCGATCCCGTAATCGGAGAGGCGCGTTTTCACGCCCAGGCTCTCGAAGAAGGACCGGGTGGCCTCGATGGCGCGGTCGATGCGCTGATCCGCCACTCCCTCGGTGATGCCCCAGACCCGTTCCGCGTACTGGAGCAGCTTTTCCCGCTTGGCCTCACGCCGATGTTCCAGCATGGCGGGCAGCACGATCGCAAGGGTCTGGGCGTGATCCAGCCCATGGAGGGCGGTCAGTTCGTGCCCGATGATGTGGGTCGCCCAGTCCTGAGGAACGCCGACGGCGATCAGGCCGTTCAGGCCCATGGTGGCAGCCCACATCAGGTTCGCCCGGGTGTCATAGTCCGCGGGCTCCTGTACAACCCTGGGGCCGATCTCGACCAGGGTCTGGAGCAACCCTTCCGCGAAGCGGTCCTGGACGCGCCCATCCACCGGGAAGGTGAGGTACTGCTCGACGACGTGGGTGAAGGCGTCCACCACGCCGTTGGCGAGCTGCCGGGCGGGCAGAGAGTAGGTCTTGGTCGGATCCAGAATGGAGAACCTGGGGTAGATGAGCGGGTTGGCGAAAAAGGCCTTCGTCTGGGTGGACTTGCGAGTCACCACGGCCGTGCAGTTCATCTCAGAGCCCGTGGCGGCCAGGGTCACGACGGTTCCGAGGGGAAGCGCCCGGGTCACGGCGCCCCCGAAGCTCTCGAGGATGGCCCAGGGATCGCCCTCAAAGGCGGCGGCGGAGGCCACGAACTTGGTGCCGTCGATCACGGACCCCCCGCCCACGGCCAGGAGGAAGTCCAAGCCTTCGGCGCGGACGAGCTCGACGGCCCGCATGAGGGTTTCGAAGGCCGGATTGGGTTCGATCCCGCCGAATTCCTTCCAGGTGCGCGAGCCCAGGGCCTTCCGGACCTCGGCGAGGGTTCCGGTCTTCTCGGCGCTCTGGCCGCCGAAGAGCACCAGCACCCGGGCCTCCTTGGGAATGAGGCTGTCCAGGCGCTCGACCGAGCCCTTTCCGAAAACGATGCGGGTTGGATTGTGGAAATCAAAGTTGAGCATGTGAGACTCCTTGAGGTTTTTTGGGATGGAACTGCTGAACGGTTGTGGTGTGTAGCGCACCAGGGGCATCCGAATTCATGCACGGTGGAAGCGGACATTAAGCCCCGGCCCGGGGCAAGAACCCCGGACAGGCTGATGGGATGGGCTGGGAAGGCGTTCCGTGAAGCGCGGCGTCCTCGCCCTCTCACAAGGTTAGGGATTCCGCAGTCTGGGAGGTATCCCGATCCTTCGGACTTATTGCCCGATCCTCTGTTTTTTGGGCAGGTGGACTCCCGGTTGAGCTCGGGAATCCTCGCTTGGTAATGGGGTAACCTGCGTTAAATGTTGATCCTTGTTTGGTTGATAAAAGGTTCTGACGCCCCTGGGAGGCTTGCCAGGAAAGCAGGCAGTCCGGACCTTTAGAGAAATGGCGATCCTACTTTTGGGGTTGAGTGAGGACATCCGGGCGCCGGCATCGGCCAGCCCTGAAGGGGTGGATGTCCGGACTTCCGGCTAACGAGCATTTTTACCTAACGTTCTGCGCTGCGGTGGCGCAGTCCCTCGATGTCCCGTCTCGGCGGCATGCCGAAGAGTCGGCTGTACTCCCGGCTGAAATGGGAGGGGCTTTCATAACCGACCTGGAAGGCTGCGCTGGCCGCGTCCATGGATTCGTTCAGCATCAACCGTCGGGCTTCGTTCAGCCGGAGCCACTTCTGGTATTGAAGGGGGCTCATGGCCGTGAGCTGGCGGAAGTGATGGTGGAGACTCGAACTGCTCATCTGGGCGTGGGCCGCAAGCTCCTCGATGCGAAGGGGCTGGACATAGTGGGTCTTGAGCCAATCGATGGCCCGTGCGATCCGATGGCTTTGGGTGCCCACGGAGGCGATCTGCCAGAGCCGGGCCGCCTGATCACTCATCAGAAGGCGGAAATGGATCTCCCGCTCAACGAGGGGAGCCAGCACCGGGATGGAGGCGGGCTCCTCCAGCAGCTCCAGCAGGCGAAGGAACGGGTCGAGCAGGGGTGGGGTGAGGCTGCCCAGGCTCGCGCTCCCGGGCTGGGTGGAGCCCTTTGCGGGCGGTCGGCCGATCTGGGCAATCAGCTCGGCCATGATCCGCAGGTCGAGTTTGAGGCTCAGGCCCAGGCAAGGATGGGCCGGACTGGCGTCCAGCACCTGCGAACTGGCCGGGAGGTCGAGGGAGGTGATGAGGAAACGGTCCGGGTCATAGGCATAGGCTTCTTCGCCGATCAGCAGCTGCTTGGCGCCCTGGAGGACCAGGACGATGCTGGGCTCCACCAGGCACGGACAGGGTTCGGTCCGACCTTCTCGCCGGAAGAACTGGAGCCCGGGCACGGGGGTTTGGCACCCCTCCTGGCCCGCGGTCCAGCGATCAACGATGGCGGCCATACGGGCTCGGATGGGGTCGAGTTGGGCGGCGTGATGCTTGGCGAGGGTGGGCTGCATGGTGATCTCCTGGCCGTCTACCAGGGAATGATATTCCAATGAGGCGCAAAGCTTACCTGGATGTCCGAAGCCACGGCGGATCAGGCAAGGATTCGGCAGGATCATGCTATCGATGCGGGGACGAGGCACCAGAGAATGGCTTCAGGCGCTCAGTCCTGACCCTCTTCGGGGCCCGGTGCCCTCAGAATGGCCCCCTTTCCGGCGGGCCCCGGAAGGATCATGACCAGAATCCCCTCATCCCTCCCGCCCAACCCTTGGAGCGCCATCGGTTCGATGTCGATGTGTGTGGCGCTCCTGATCGCATCGGAATTCATGCCGGTCAGCCTCCTGACCCCGATTGCAGCAGACTTGCATATCACGGAGGGCATGGCGGGACAGGCCATTTCGGTCTCGGGGGCTTTTGCGGTCGCGACGAGCCTGTTCATCACGGCCATCGCTTCCAGACTCGATCGTCGCACTGTCCTGCTCAGCCTTACCTCGGTGATGCTGGCCTCCCTTCTCCTGATCGCCATCGCCCCGAGCTATGTGGCCCTGATGGGCGCCAGGGCCCTCCTCGGAATTACGGTGGGTGGGTTCTGGGCCCTGTCCACGGCCACCGTGATGCGGCTGGTTCCTGAGGACTCCGTGCCGAAGGCTCTGGGGGCTCTGTATGCAGGGAATGCCGTCGCCACGACCTTCGCGGCACCGATCGGCAGCTATTTCGGGAGCCTTCTGGGATGGCGCCGAGTGTTCCTGGCCTTGAGCCTGCTGGTCCTTGTCAATCTGGTCTGGCAGTGGTTGAGCCTGCCCAGCCTGCGGTCTGAAACCAAGGCCCACCCCCTCCATTCTTTCGGCCTGCTGCGCCGGAGGAACGTTTCGCTCGCGATGGTGGCCGTGATGCTCGCCTTTGGCGGCGCCTTTTCCACTTTCACTTATCTGAGGCCCTTCCTCGAGATGCGGACCGGCGCCCAGGGGGCCCAGTTGTCCTTCCTGTTTCTTGCCCTCGGTGTAGCCGGATGCTTCGGGACCTATGGAGCCAGCCTGCTGGTGCGTCGGCACCTTCCAAGACTGCTGGCCGGTTTGCCGGTTGCTCTGGGCTTGGCCACCCTCACGCTGCTCCTGGTGGGGCGCCATCTGTGGCCGGTGGCTCTGGTTCTCTTTGTCTGGGGCCTTCTGAACTCGGCCATCCCGGTGGCCTGGTCCAACTGGCTGGCGCAGGGCATCGCGGATGATCCCGAGGCGGGTGGCGGTCTGATGGTGGCAGCCATCCAGTTGGCGATCATGCTCGGAGCCGCTTTCGGCGGGCTGCTCTTCGATCAGGTCGCCCTGGCTGCCACCTGGATCGCAGGCGCACTCCTGTTGATGGTCGGTGCCCTATTCGTTGGTGATGGCCGAAGGCTTTTTCCCGTCCGCATGACTCCACCCGAGACTCGGGCCCCGTTCCCCACTGAATCCTTTCCAGAGCCCGATTGTGCGCCTTAGACCTCTCTTGATGTCCATCCCGCTTCTGGCTGTCCTGGCCATCCTGGCCGGGGCCCAGGGGCTTCCCGTGAGTCCCCGCATGCAGAACTCCCCCCAGTGGCGTGATGGCCGCTTCCATAATCCCCAGCCCATCCACAATGACACCTGGGGTTCCCTGACCAGCCTCTTCCGCTCAAACCCTTACGGGCGTCCCCTGGAAGGCACAATCCCGGTCGTCCACCCGCATCCCGCCGAGCTTTCACCCCTTGCGGAAGGGGGCCTGAAGGTCACTTGGCTGGGGCACTCCACGGTGTTCCTCACCCTGGGGGGAACCCGCATCCTCACGGATCCGGTCTGGAGCGAGCGGTCCGGTCCCTTTTCCTGGGTCGGGCCGAGGCGCTACTACGCTCCGCCCATCCCCCTGGATGAACTGCCCCGGCCCGATGTGGTGGTCATCTCGCACGACCATTACGATCACCTGGACCGCCGCACCCTGGAGGCCATGCGGGACTGGGATATCCGCTTCGTGGTGCCCCTGGGAGTGGGGGCCCGGCTGGTGCGCTGGGGCATCCATCCCAGTCGGATCACCGAGCTGGACTGGTGGGAGCACACCCAGGTGGGCACCGTCGAGATCACCGCCACGCCCGCTCGTCATGCCTCGGGCCGGGGACTCTTCGACAAGGACCGGACCCTCTGGGCGGGCTACGCCTTCCGAAGCCCTGAGCACCGGGTCTACTTCTCCGGCGATACGGGCCTCTTTCCGGGGCTCCGGGAGATCGGGGAACGCCTGGGTCCCTTCGACCTCACCATGCTTGAGGTCGGCGCCTACGGCCCTGCCTGGCCTGACTGGCACCTGGGCCCCGAGCAGGCGGTGGAGGCTCATCTCATGGTGAAGGGTGCCCGCATGCTCCCCATTCACTGGGGACTCTTCACCTTGGCGGGACACGGATGGACGGAGCCCGCCGAGCGGCTCCAGGTGGCTGCCCAGGCTCGGGGGGTGCTGGCCCTCACGCCCCGACCCGGCGAGCCCTTCGAGCCGGTCCGCCAGCCCCTGCTGACTCGGTGGTGGCCCAATGCCCCCTGGAAGAGCGCCCAGGAGGTGCCGATCAGGGCCGGCGGATTCACTCCTGAGCTCTCACCCATGGATCCGGTTCGATAGATTCAGGCCGGAGTTCTCAGAGCCTGACGAGCTTGTAGCTGTCGTTGCCCATCTTCAGCTCCTTCATGTAGCTGATCTGGCGCAGGCCGCTGCGGGACTCGATGCGCTCCCGGAGGTCATGCAGTTCCGCTTCGGGCAGCTTGTAGACCATATCGATGGAAGCCTTGTCCACTGCCAGCAGGTCCGTGGAGGCCAGGATGCCCAGGTTGCGGGCCTTGGGGGGGGCGGCCCTAACCCCCGCACAGTCGCAGTCCACGCTCATGTTGCGGAGCACGTTGATGAAGACGATCCGTCTGCCGAAGTGGTCCACCGTGGCCTTGGCGGACTCGACCATGTTTTCCATGAAGGGGGCACCGGCCAACCACTTGGAGTAATCCTCGTTGTCCGGGGCGGCGTGGACCATCTTCTTGCCGATGGGGCCATCCGCGCAGCCGATGGCGATGTTCTTCATGGAGCCGCCGAAGCCCCCCATGGCGTGACCCTTGAAGTGGGTGAGCACCACCATGGCGTCGTAGTTGAGCATGTGCCTGCCCACGGACATCTCCTTGAAGTGCTTGCCGCCCTTCACGGGGATCATCACGGCGCCATCCTCGTCCATGATGTCCACCGGACAGAAGTCCCAGCCGTTGGTCTGGATGGTTTTGCGATGCTCCTCGGTGGTGAATCGGCCCCCCTTGTAGAGGGTATTGGTCTCCACCAGGGCGCTGTTGGGGATGCTCTGCTGCAGGGCCTTGACCATGTCCCGGGGCAGGATGTTGGGCCCGTGGGGCTCGCCAGTGTGGATCTTGATGGCCACCTTGCCGCTGACGCTGCCGCGGATCTGCGCAAAGACCTTCAGCAGCCCGGCGGAGCTGATGTCCTCGGTGAAATAGACCGTCGAAGTGGGGGCTTCCACAGGGGCGGCCCCCGCCAGCCTGGCAGCGGCCACGGCGCCGACGGTGGCCGCGCCGGCTTTCAGGAACGTGCGGCGGGAAAAGGGCTTGCTCATCTCTGACCTCCAATGGGTCCGGAAACCCAGCCTGGGTTTGAGTGGAAGGCGGCGAGGGCGGCTTCCTGCACCTCGGCCAGGGGGATGCCGCCGGACAGGGCGGCGGATCGGCAGTCCTCGAATTCCGGCTTGATGCGGATCTGGCCCTCCAGCCGGGCCACTTTGCAGCGGATAGTGCCGAAGCGCGTCTCCACCGGCACCAGCTCCCGGGGCAGGACCGTCCGATCCAGGACACGATGACGCACCCCCAGGCTGCTGGTCTCCCGGAGTATGGCCATCGCGAAGCGTTCCGTGGCCTCGGGTTCGCAGAGCAGGCTCAGGGTCTGGGCGGGACGCCCCTTCTTCATGAGGATCGGGGTGAGCCAGACATCCAGGGCTCCTGCGGCCAGAAGCTGCTCGGTGGCGAAGGCCAGGGCCTCGGGGCTCATGTCGTCGAGGTTGGCCTCCAGGAGGGCCACCCGGTCGCTCCCGGCATCCGGGGTCTCCAGCAGGATCGCCCGAAGCACATTGGGCCAGGGCAGTTCAGCCTTGCCCAGGCCATAGCCGCTGCGGAGCAGGGTGGCCTCCGGCAGCTCGCCGAAGCCGTCGGTCATGGTTCGGGCAATGGCCAGGCCCGTCGGAGTCGCCAGCTCCCGCATCAAGGGCTGGGGGGGCCGGGTGATGGGCACGCCCTCCGCCAGGGCCAGGGTGGCCGGAGCGGGCAGAGGGATCCGGCCATGACGGCAGCGCACCCAGCCCCGGGTCATGGGGATGGGTGAGGCCAGCACCCGGTCCGGGGCCAGCAGGTGGATGGCCAGGGCGGCCCCCACGATATCCAGGATGGCGTCCCCGGCCCCCACCTCGTGGAAGTGGATGGTCTCCACCGGCACCCCATGGACCCGGGCCTCGGCCTCGGCCAGGAGCCGGAAGGCGGCCAGGGACTTCTGCACCACGGGCTCCGGCAGCCGGGCGGCCAGGATGAGGGCCTCGATCTCGGCCAAGTGCCGCTCGGGTTCTACTAGGCCTGGACGGGGGGTGGGGCGGTAGGCCGTGCCCGCGAGGACCCCCTTCCGGGCTCGGGACCACACGGGATCCCAGCCCTCCAGTCCCATGGAGGTCAGGCTAGCGCGGAAGGCTTCGGTGTCCAGACCCAGATCCAGGAGGGCCCCCACCGTCATGTCCCCGCTGATGCCTGAGACGCAATCGAGATAGAGCAGCTTCATGCGGGCCTCCGGTTGATGAGGGAGGCCAGGGCGGCGGCACCGTAGCCGTTGTCGATGTTCACGACTCCCACGCCCGAGGCGCAGCTGTTGAGCATGGCCAGCAGGGCCGCGACGCCGCCGAAGCTGGCGCCGTAGCCGATGCTGGTGGGCACCGCGACCACGGGGCAGGGCACCAGGCCCGCCACCACGCTGGGCAGGGCCCCCTCCATGCCCGCCACCGCGATGATTACGCTGGCCCGCTCCAGCTGCTCCCGGTGGGCCAGGAGGCGGTGAATGCCCGCCACGCCCACATCGAAAAGCCGCTCCACGCGGTTCCCGAGGAACTCGGCGGTGAGGGCGGCCTCTTCCGCCACCGGGATGTCCGAAGTGCCGGCGGTGATCACGGCGATCACTCCGGGAGCGGGTTCCTGGGGGGATCGCCGCACCTGGATGATCTTCGCCTCGGGGTGCCAGGTGGCGTCCGGGGCCACCTGGGCCACGGCTTCATAGGCCTCCCGGGAGGCCCGGGTGCCCAGGACGTTATCCAGGTGCCCCAGCATTTTCTGGAAGATCCCCTGGGTCTGCTCCGGGGTCTTGCCCTGGCAGAAGATCACCTCGGCCTGGCCCCGCCGGAGCCCTCGGTGCATATCGAGTTTGGCGTAGCCCAGGTCGGCGAAGGGCAGCTCCCGGAGCCCCTCCAGGGCCGCCTCCTCGGACAGACGTCCCTCCCGGACCTCTCGCAGCAGCTGGCGCAGTTTCTCTTCTTCCATGCGGGACCTCTCAGGCGTTCATGCTGCCCATGCGGTAGCCCGCCAGGTCGAGGGCGACCTGGCGGAACCCCAGGGCCTTCAGGGCTTCATCCATGTGGGGACGATCGGCCATCAGCCTTTCCATCTCTTCTGGCAGCAGCTCCAGCCGGGCCATGTCCCCGTGACAGCGCACCCGGCACTGGGAGAAGCCTTCGGCGCGGAGCAGCTCCTCGGCGGCGTCGACTCGGGCCAGCAGCTCTGGCGTCAGTCGCTGTCCCGTGGGGAAGCGGGTGGCCAGGCAGGCGAGGGAGGGACGGTCCCAACCGGGGATGCCCATCTCCCGGGACAGTTCCCGGATGACGGCCTTGCGGAGCCCGAAACGGGCCAGGGGGCTCACGACCCCCAGCTCCGCCAGGGCCTTGAGGCCGGGGCGGTAGTCGCCCAGGTCATCGGCATTGGTGCCATCCATCAGCACATCGCAGCCCTCCTCCCGGCTCGCCGCCAGGATGTTCTGGAACACGAAGCGCTTGCAGTGGTAGCAGCGGTCCGGCGGGTTGGTGTCGAAGCCGGGGATCACCGTGGCGTCCGCCTCCAGGATCCGGTGCGGCACTCCGCACCGGGCAAGGGTGGCCAGGCCCTCGGCCTTCTCCCGACCCGGGAGGGCTGCGGAGACCACCATGAAGGCCCGGACCCGGTCCGGACCCAGGGTGCGGCTGGCGCAGGTGAGGAGGAAGGCGCTGTCCACGCCGCCGGAGAAGGCGATGCCGACCCGGTTGAAGGGCTGAAGCCAGGACCTTAACGCTTCCAATCTATTCAACGTGACCTCCGGGGCAGCGATGCCTCAAACGGGGGAGCCAGGGGCTGGTTTCCCAGCATACGCCGCAGCCGGCCATCGGGCCCTTTGGCTTTCTGGAGTTCCTGCTTGGTATGGACATGGTCATCGATTCCGTTTCCAGGCTACGTCCCCATCCGATCCCGCAGTATCCCGATCCTGCGAATTTGTTGCCTGATCCTCTTGTCTTCTGGTGGTTTGAGAACTGGCTTTTGACGTGTCTGATGGCTAAGTGGATGCGGGTTAATGCTTATAAGCTTTCGGGTCGAGCCGGTCGATCCGAGTTGGCTCCATTTGCCTGGGGGGCTGGGTGAACTATCCTGCGGTCAGGAGGTCCAACGGATGTCAAGCACGGTCGCTGATGTCGCTTCCCAAGACTTGGGAGTAATGTGTTCGCGTCTGTCACGGGAGATCTCCCGGTCCATGGGCACCGAAGAGACGCTCCGGACAGCCATTCCTGGATTGACCCTCTTCCAGCAGATCGCGCCGACCTCCCCCCTGCAGTTCACCTGTCAGCCGAGCCTGGCGGTGGTGGCCCAGGGGCGCAAGAACATGATGCTCGAACAGGGGTCCTTCGTTTACGACAACACTAGGTTCCTTTTGACATCTCTGGACCTGCCTGCGGTGAGCCGGGTCCTGGAAGCCAGCCCGGAACACCCCTATCTCTGCATGGTGATGAACCTGGATCTTCCGGTGGTCAGGGATCTTCTCAGTCAGCTGCCGACTCCCATCGCGTCCCTGCCGATGGAGGGACCAGCGATGGCGACCGGAGAGAACACCCCTGAACTCATCGACGCATGCTGCCGTCTGGTCGAGCTGCTGGGTCGCCCTGAGGACATCCCGATCATGGGGGGGCTGGTCCAGCGCGAGATCATCTACCGGGTGCTGGTCAGCAGTGCCGGGGCCCGCCTCCGGGCCATCGCCACACTGGGCAGCAGGAACAACCGGCTTGCCAGGTCGATCGCTTGGATCAAGGAGAACTACGCCAGGCCGCTCCGGACCGAGGAGTTGGCCAAGTTGGCTGGCATGGGCGTGTCCACTTTCCACACGCATTTCAGGGAACTCACACTGATGAGCCCCCTGCAGTACCAGAAGTGCCTCAGGCTCCACACCGCCCGGAGCCTGATGCTCCTTGACGAAATGGATGCGGCAAGTGCGGCCTTTGAGGTCGGCTATGAGAGTTCCAGTCAGTTCAGCCGGGATTACCGCCGTCATTTCGGTCAGCCACCCATCCGGGACATCCTCGGCCTGCGCTCGGCTGGGGCCCTGACCCTGGATCTGGTGAGCAACGGGTGACCCTGCATTCGCCCGATGGCACGAAGGTAAATCGGATCAGGCAAGAAAACGGCAGGATCGTTCTACCGCTGCCTGAGAGCCCGGTCTGAAAATACAGTTGCGAGCTTGGCCCCGCACGGGTGGAGCGGGAACCAAGGTGAGGAAAAAGCCTCGGCGCACTTTCAGCCACCCCGATCATCCCTCAGTCCCCACGACCGCCAGCAATGCGACCGTTGGCCTGCCTTTCCCAACTCAAGGGGTACCCCATGAACAAAGCCCTCACCTCCCTGGCGCTGGGCGCCTCGATTTCCGCGGCCAGCCTGCTTTCGGCCTCTGACGCGGCGGCCTGGGACAAGACCTTCACCCTCAGCCCCAAGGTCATTCACGAGAAAGTGTCCTATCCCAATCGGTACGGCATCACGGTCTCGGCTGACCTCTACCTTCCCAAGGACCGGGATGCGTCCAAAAAGCTTCCCGCGATCGTGGTGGGAACTCCATACGGAGGCGTGAAGGAGCAGGGGGCCGGCATCTATGCCCAGACCATGGCCGAGCGAGGATTCGTGGCCATCGCCTTCGACGAGTCCTTCAACGGGGAGAGCGCCGGCACACCACGGCATGTCTCCTCTCCGGAGATCTTCGTCGAGGACTTCAGCGCCGGAGTGGACTTCCTGGGGACACGCCCTTTCGTTGACCGCAACCGGATCGGTGCCATCGGCATCTGCGGGAGCGGCGGATTCGCCCTGACCGCCGCCCAGGTGGATCACCGCATCAAGGCCGTGGCCACCGCCAGCATGTACGACATGAGCAGGGTCATGCGGAACGGATGGAAGGACAGCATGAGCGACCGGGAGCGCAGCCAGGCTCTGGATGCGCTGGGGGAGCAGCGCTGGGCCGATGTTGAGGCGCGCACCCCGAAGCTGAATCCGACCTTCCCCAAGGAGATCCCCGAAGCGGGACTGGACCCCATCACCCGGGAGTTCTTCGAATACTACGTGGCCGCCCGTGGGCACCACCCGCGCTCCATCGGCGGTTTCACCGTGACGAGCACCATGTCGTTCATGAACTTCTCCCTGATGAGCCACCTGGAGACCATCTCTCCCAGGCCGATCCTCTTCATCATCGGCGAGCAGGCCCATTCCCGGTATTTCAGCGAAGACGCCTTCAAGAAGGCCGCAGAGCCCAAAGAGCTCTATGTCGTGCCAGGAGCCCGACACATTGATCTGTATGATCGGGCCGATATGATTCCGTTCGGCAAACTGACGGAATTCTTTGTTAAATACCTCCGCTGAGAATTTCATAGACGGATCCGACGAAACCGCTGCACAGGGCCACAACCGTGGCCCTGTGGCTTTTTAGGCCCGGTGCATGGCCAACCCCTGACTCTCCTCACGGCGAAGGGAAGCTAACCAGGGCATCCGCCGGGACTGCCTTCTGTCATGCGGTCTTGCCACCAGGAGCAATCGCAAAATCATCCGCGGGCTGATTGCAGATGCTTTTGATCTGGAATAAATCAGTTCTTTTTAGATCGTTATTTTTGGTAATTATCGAATGTGATGTATCGCACACGAATTGCCTAATAAGGCAATTCTATGTGCCAAATAAGGCAATTGTGTTAAAATTAATAATTAAAGTAAAATGAATACAAGTTATAAGAATGGTACAAGTCTGGCCTAGTAGGTTTTTGATGGATGGTGCCCATAGGGGTCATTTTATGTGAGACCCACCAAATGGCGGTTTGGTTAATCTCGTGTATTTGTATATTAATTTAATATCATTCAATTTAAGTGGAGTGGTATGGCTAAAGCTTCCGAGGTCAAAGAAAAGATGACGATTGATCGTCGCAATATGCTCAAGGCCCTGGTGGGAGGCTGTGCCACAGCCTCCCTGACCGGATGTCTCGTCCGGGAGCAGGAGCCTGGAGCCAAGGGATGGGTTCCCCAGCAGTACGATGCCCCCAGCAGCTGGCCACCACAGGTCCGCGGACGGGTGCCCATCGATCCGGAGAACCCCTCGATTGCTCGCGACGACCGGAAGTGTGTGCTCTGTGGGCAGTGCATTGAGGTCTGCAAGAAAATCCAGACCGTCTATGGATCCTATGCACTGCCCGTCAAGGATGACTTCATCTGCATCCACTGCGGCCAGTGCACCCTCTGGTGCCCGACGGGCGCGATTGTGGAAGCCGACGACAGGACACGTGTCCTGCAGGCCCTGAAGGATCCGACCAAGGTCGTGATCGTCCAGACCGCGCCTTCCACCCGTGTGGGCCTTGGCGAAGAATTCGGCATGCCCGGGGGTAGCTGGGTGGAGGGCCAGCAGGTCGCCGCCCTGCGCCGCCTGGGATTCAGCAGGGTGTTTGACACGAACTTCGCGGCGGATCTCACCATCATGGAGGAGGGTTCGGAGCTGATCGAGCGCCTCACTGGAAAGTCCGAGGCACCGCTGCCCCAGCTGACCTCCTGCTGCCCCGGCTGGGTCAAGTTCGTTGAGTACTACTACCCCGAATGGATGCCCAATCTTTCCACTGCGAAGTCCCCCCAGCAGATGCTCGGCGCCGTGTTGAAGACCTATTACGCCAAGAAGACCGGCATCGACCCCAGGACCATTTTCAGCGTTTCGGTCATGCCCTGCACGGCCAAGAAGTTCGAATCCGTGCGCCCGGAATTTAATGCTGCCGGTCGCTACTGGAAGAACGATGCCCTCCGGGACATCGACGCCGTCCTGACCGTCCGGGAACTGGCCTTGATGATGAAGGAGGCCGGGCTTGATTTCTCCTCATTGCCCGAAGAGTCCTACGATTCCCTTCTGGGCGAGGGCTCCGGGGCAGCCCTCATCTTTGGCAGCACCGGGGGGGTCATGGAGGCCGCGGTGCGCACCGCCTACCATGCGGTGACGGGTCAGAAGGCGCCGACCCTGGCCTTCAATCTGGCGCCCGTCAGAGGCCTGAGTGGTGTCAAGGAAGCCAGCATGGATGTGCCGGGTTATGGGAAGGTCCGTGTCGCCGTGGCCCACGGACTCCACAACGCCAGGACCCTTCTCGACCGGGTGAAGGCAGGCACGGCGCGCTATGACTTCATCGAAGTGATGTCCTGCCCAGGTGGTTGCATCGGGGGTGGAGGCATGCCGCGCAGCTCGGTCCCCCCGGCTGACGATGTCCGGAGGAGCCGGATCCGAAGCCTGCAGATCAAGGATGCCGCCGGGACCCTGCGTGAAAGTCATGAAAACCAGGAGGTCAAGGAACTCTACCGCAGCTTCCTGGGCAGACCCCTCAGCCATCTATCCCACCAACTGCTGCATACGGACTATGTTTCACGCGCCAAGCACCTGAAGGTCGATCCGCAGGCCCTCGAGGAAATCCTGGCGGGCCAGGTTACGGAGGCAAGCCGCTCATGAACGGTTCCAACGCGGTACTCGTTGATCTGACCCAATGCGTCGGCTGCGGCAGTTGCACCGTCGCCTGCAAACTGTGGAATGGGAAGCACTATGACAAGGGGGCCCCGGCGACGGGCCTGCATCCGGTTGCGGACCATAGCAACTGGACGACGCTCACCCAGCGGAAAGCAGAAAAGGATGGCGCTCCGGCATGGCGCTTCGTGAAGGCGCAGTGCATGCATTGTGAGGAGCCCGCGTGCGTCTCCTCCTGCATGTCGAAGGCCATGCGCAAGACCGAGCAGGGCCCGGTGGTCTACCGTCCGGACCTCTGCGCTGGCTGCCGGTATTGCATGATGGCCTGCCCCTTTGAGGTGCCCAAGTACGAGTGGGGGAAGGTGATCCCATCGGTTTCCAAGTGCCAGATGTGTTCCACCCGCCTTGCCCACGGCCGCTCGCCAGCCTGCACGGACGCTTGCCCGACGGGTGCCCTGCGCTTCGGTAGACGCCAGGAGCTGCTGGGGATCGCGCATGACAAGCTGAAGACCGGGCGGTACGTGAACAAGGTCTACGGCGAGAGGGAAGCCGGAGGGACCAGCTGGCTGTATATCTCGGACATACCGTTCGGCCAGCTGGGCTTCAAAGCGAATGTCACCAGCGAGTCCCTGCCTGCCATCGCGGAGCACTACATGCGCAAGACGCCAGCCCTTCTGCTGGGCGGGGCCGCTCTGTTCATGGGCCTGAGCAAGTTGATTCAACGCAAGAAAGCGGTTGCCGCCGCCAAGGAGGGGAAGCGTGAACAATAGCGGAATTCTTCAATTCGACACCACCTGGGGAGGGTGGCGCCTGCGCATGACCCCCTTCCGGGCCGTGCTTGTCGGGATGGCAGGTTTGTTTGTGCTGTTGGCGGCCTTCCGGCTTATCACGGGTCTTGGCGCTTCGACTCATCTCAGTGACCACTGGCCCTGGGGCTTGTGGATCGGCGTCGATCTGACCGCTGTGGCCCTGGCTGGCGCGGGGTACAGCATGTGTGTGATGTCCCACGTGCTGCACATCGACGATTTCCACGGCATCTCGCGGCGCGGGATGCTGATCTCCCTCCTGGGCTATGTCTTCGTCCTGCTGACCCTGATCCTCGAAATCGGACGGTGGGACAACGCCTACATCCCCTTCCTGTCCTGGGGGCATGCCTCTCCCCTTTTCGAAGTCGTGATCGCGGTCAGCATCTACATGGCCATCCAGGTGGTGGAGTTCAGTGAAGTCGCCACCGAGAAGGTTTTCCACTCGGCCAACCGATATGTTCAGCTTCTGCTGCCCGCGGCCTTCATCATCGGAGCTATCCTGCCCTTCGGCCATCAGGCCTCCCTCGGTGCGATCTATCTCCTCATGAAGGGGCGCCTGCATCCGCTGTGGTGGTCGGACATGCTGCCGTGGTTCTTCCTGGTGACCTCTTTCTACGCGGGCCCGGCGATGGTGGTCCTCGAAGCCATCTGGTCGGCCAGGTGCTTCGGCCAGGAGGTCGAAACGCGGATTCTCGCTCGGTTGGCACGGATTGCCGGCGCGATCATGGGGGTCTACTTCGTTGCAAAGCTCCTGGACCTCGCCCGATTGGGGCAGCTCCAGGGTCTGGGTGCCGGATCCTTCGAGGTGCCCATGTTCCTGGGCGAGATGGTCATCTGCACGGCGCTGCCTGCTGCGCTTGCCTTTTCTCCATGGGGAAAGACCAAGAAAGGGCTGTTCATCTTCTCCCTGCTGAGCATCGCCGGGGTTGTCCTCAATCGGGTGAACGTGGTCTTCACGGGGATGTACCGTGCCATCGGGAGCGGCTAC
>JAFNAB010000211.1 GCA_017859955.1 Holophagaceae bacterium | reverse complement strand
TGGACCGACTACACCACCCGGGCCGGGCGCCTGGAGCAGAGCCTGGAGGAATCGAGCTTCGACGCCTGGATCCGCCTCTACAAGCCCAACGAATGGAGCCCCAACAGCAGTGTGAGCTACTACGAAAAAGGCGCCCTGGTGGCCTGGATGATGGAGGCCCGGATTCGGCTCGCCTCGAAAGGGAAGTGCGGCCTGGATGATCTCTTCCGCCTGCTCTGGAAGCAGATCGGAGACGGACCTCTGACGGACGAAGACCTGCGCGGGGCCTACCGGACCCTCAGCGGACAAGACCCCGCCCCCTTCTGGAACGCCTGGATTTCGGGAGTCCAGGAACTGGATTCCCAGGTGATCCGGGAGGCCTTCGGGCTGCGTTTCGAGTTCAAGGCCCCCTGGGAGCAGCTGCACCGAGCCGACGATATTGAGGGTGTGACCCGCGCCAAGGTTTACACAGGAATCACCTTTGGCGCCGGAACTGCCATCATCCAGAACGTCTTCCCGGGCTCCCCCGCGGCCCTGGCCGGCCTCAGCTACGGCATGGAGGTACTGGCGGTGAACGGATGGCGGACCCCATCCGGGCACGAGGCCCTGAACCGCTTCAGCGACCTGCCCCTGGGCTCCCGGATTGTGGTCCTGGCCACTCACCTCGGCCGGGTGAGCACCTACCAGCTCATCACCCAGGAGCACCCACACCGCAGCACACTGATCCAGGCCGACCCCGGGGCAAGCGCCGCCCAGCGCGCCGCCTTCAAGGCCTGGACCGGATTGGCCTTTCCCGCAAGAAGGATCCAACGATGACAACAACTCCCAAACGCAACCCCCTGGACTGGGATCTGGGGAACGTGCCGCCGGGCATCGCCTGGGGCGGCGTGGACGAAGCCGGACGAGGCGCCTGGGCAGGTCCCGTGGTGGCAGCATGTGCCGTACTGAATCCCGAGGTCGTGAGCAAGTGGGGACACGTCCTCCGGGGGGCCCGGGACAGCAAACAGCTCTCCCCGGAAAAGCGGGAGGCCCTGGCGTCGGAACTCAAGCTGGTGCTCCCGGCCTGGGCGGTAGCGGAAGTGGACAACCTGGGCATCGACCGGGAGAACATCCTGGAGGCCACCAAGGAGGCCATGCGCCAGGCCGTGAAGGGCCTGCAGATCCGCCCCCGGATCCTCTTCGTGGATGGCGACCGGGCCCCCGGCACGGGACTCCCGGAGCGCCTCGTGGTGGAAGGGGATGCCCTGAGCTGCGCCATCGCCTGCGCCTCCATCCTGGCCAAGACCCACCGGGACGCCCTCCTGAAGAATTTTGAATCGGAACACCCGGGCTATGGCTTCGCCCAGCACAAGGGCTACGGCACCCCCGAACACCGGAAGGCGCTGAAGGCCATGGGTACCTGTTCCATCCATCGCCTCAGCTATGGACCAGTGAAGGCCTGCCTACGTCCGGATGAAAAGATCCTGGTGGATATCCGGGCCTCCCTGGATGCCTGCACTTCGGTGGAGCAGCTCCAGGCCTGGGTTTCAGAAGGATTGCGACCGGCCTACGGACATCTGAGACCCGAATGGGTCGAGGAGCTGCGGAAGGACTACGGGGACCGCCTGGCCCGCCTGGCGATGGAACCAGGCCCTGCCTGCTAGCATGAGAGAGTTAGATGCTCGTTTGGGAGTGCCCATGAAGCGATGGATTCTAGGTTGTCTGTTGGGCTGTTTCGCCCCGGTCTGGGGCCAGGCTCCGGTCCAGCAGGAGGTCGTGCTCTCCGCCACGGCCGGAAGCAAGCTGGGCATTGCTGTGCCCTTCCCCCAGGCCACAGGTATGGACAGTGCTCTCCTGGAAAAGGAATTCCACACCGTCATCCTCAGCGATCTCGAGGAGGCCGGCCCCTTCTCCGTCATCCGTCAGAATCTGCCCAAATCCACGGATTCCGCCAGCTACCCCGCCTGGGTGGCCACGGGCACGGACTGGCTGCTGGTCATCAAGATGGCCCATCGCCCCAACGGTGACCTTGAAATCCGTGTCGACGCCGTCGATGCCAAACCCGGAAAGAGTGTCTTCTCCAAGACCTATGTGGGCAGGGACAACGCCCTCCGGCTCATGGCCCACTCCATCTCCGATGACCTGGTGGCCCGACTCACCGGGGAGCGGGGCGTGGCCGCCAGCCGCATCGTATTCGCACGCCAGACGGCCCCGGGCGTGAAGGAGATCTTCCAGATCGATCGGGACGGTGCCAAGACCTCCCAGATCACCTCCTACCAGAGCCTCACCATCAGCCCCACCGTGGCACGGGATGGACGTCTGGCCTACGTGACCTACAAGGGCGGATACCCTGCCCTATGGGGCCAGCGCAAACCCGGCGGCCCCCACGAAAAGCTTTACCCCATCGGCGACAAGCAGCCCCAGGGACCCTGCTTCGCCCCCAGCTGGTCCCCGGACGGCAAGCGCCTGGCCTTCGCCCAGGGTGACCGCAAGGGCAACAGCGACATCATGGTGCTGGACCTCACCACGGATCGGGTCCGACGCCTTACGGACAGTGATTGCATCAATACCGAACCCAGCTGGAACCCCAGCGGCAACCAGCTCGCCTTCACTTCGGACCGCGAGGGGGGCCCCCAGATCTTCCTCATGGAGGAGGATGGTTCCAATGTGCGACGGCTGACCCGGGAGGGCACCTACAACACCAGCCCCTGCTGGAGTCCCGAGGGCTCGATGATTGCCTACGTCTCGCGCTTCGAAGGCAAGTTCGACCTCTTCGTCTACAAACTCGGCGAGGGGAAGGCTTACCAGATCACCACCGGCGTCGCCAGCTCCGAAAGCCCGACCTGGTCCCCGGATGAGCGCCGCCTGGTCTTCTCCAGTGGCAGCCGGGGAGGCATGCAGCTCTACACCACGGATCTCTCGGGCAACCAGCTCAAGCGCCTGACGGATTTCGCAGGCTGCCAGAGCCCCAAGTGGGTGCGGAGCCGGTAAAAAACACTTCCACCACAAGGCACCAAGACGGGAAGAGAAGACCAAGGACGGATGGAGTTCCTTGTCATTTCTCTTTCTCCTTGGTGTCCTGGCGTCTTCGAACTGAAGTATCTGTTTGATCCTGTGGCGTTTCTATGGCGCCCCGGCTATCCTGGAAGCAAGCCGGGCCCCATGCATCGGGGTGCGATGAACCGGGTCAGGTCGGAAGAAGCAGCCCTAAGTCGTTCCCCCGAGTGCCGTGGTAAGCCCGGCCCTAATTCTATGAGGGGGGACCGCCCGCTCGCGTTGCTCGCTCTGCGTCCCCCCTCCGGCTCCCCCACGCTGGTTCCAGGCAAAGCCTGGAGCCAGCGTCAGCTATGCTCGCTCCACCTGTTTTCCAGGACCACCGGGCCGCGTTCGGATTGGAGCTTTGTTTTTCCGTGTCCTCACGCGGGTGGTGAGATCGGTGGGAAGATG
>JAFNAB010000012.1 GCA_017859955.1 Holophagaceae bacterium | reverse complement strand
CCTCCGCGTGAGTCTCCTCTTTTCCTAAATGTCAGCCTCGGTCTCGGGACCCCCGTTGCTGATCCCGCAGAGGTCGAAGATCCAAGTCGAAGGGATTCATCGAGGGCTGCGGGGGCTGAAAAACGTTCTCACGCGGAGGCGCGGAGATCGCGGAGGAAAAGCAGGTCCACTTTTCTTTCTCCGCGCTCTCCGCGCCTCCGCGTGAGTCTTCTCTTTTCCTAAATGTCAGCCTCGATCTCGGGGCCCTCGTTGCTGATCCCGCAGAGATCGAAGATCCAGAAGGCCAGGCTCAGGACAATGGCGACCACGGTCCCCAGGGCCATGCCCTTCAACTCCACGGTGCCCAGCTTGATGGCGGCGCCGCTGATGCCGCTGACCAGAACCACGCTAGTGAGCACCATGTTCCGGGGCCTGGTGTAGTCCACCCTCTTCTCCACCAGCATGCGGATACCGGCCACGGCGATGACCCCGAAGAGCAGCAGGCAGACGCCACCCATGACGGGCACAGGAATGGCGCGGATGGTGGCGGCGATCTTGCCGGAGAAGCTCACCACGATGGCGATGATGGCCGCACCCCGGATGACCCAGACACTGTAGACCTTCGTGATGGCCATGACGCCGATGTTCTCGCCGTAGGTCGTGTTGGGGGTGGCGCCGGTGAAGCCGGAAATGATGTTGGAGATGCCGTCACCCAGGAGGGAGCGGTGCAGCCCAGGATCCTTCATGAGGTCCCGGTCTACGATATTGCCGGTCACCATCAGGTGCCCGATGTGCTCCGCCAGAACCACGAGCGCGGCGGGCATGATCATCATGATGGCCTGGGGGTGGAAGGTGGGCTTGTAGAGGGTCGGCACCTGGAACCAGGGAGCGGCGGCGATGGACGCCAGATCCACCTTGCCCATGATCAAGGCCAGCACAGTCCCGCCCACCACACCCAGCAGCACAGGAATCACCGCCATGAAACCCCGCAGCAGTACGGAGCAAAGGATGGTCAACAGGAGGGTGAAGATGGAAATGGTGATGGCGGAACCCACCGTGAAGCTTCCGCTGACCTTGCCGGTGAGGCCCGCCATATCGGCGGCCACCGGGGCCAGTTCCAACCCGATAATGGCCACGATGGCGCCCATGGCGGCCGCAGGGAAGATGACGTCGATCCACTTCGTGCCTGCCACCCGGACAATCTGGCTCACCACCACGAAGAAAAGACCGAATGCGATGAATCCGCCCTGGGCGGCTGCATAGCCACCGAATTCCGGCTTGGCCATGACCGCAAAAACCGGTGCGATGAAAGCGAAGCTCGAGCCCAGGTATGCGGGGATACGCC
The DNA here is from genome assembly GCA_017859955.1 of Holophagaceae bacterium. Taxonomy (GTDB): domain Bacteria; phylum Acidobacteriota; class Holophagae; order Holophagales; family Holophagaceae; genus Holophaga. Next base: position 35,927 of record JAFNAB010000012.1, on the reverse strand, counting down.
CCTTGGCGACAAAGAGGTAGATCAGGGTGCCCACGCCGTTCATAAGGAGGCAGGTGGCGGGATTGACCTTGAAGAGGAAGGGCACCAGCACCGTTGCGCCGAACATGGCGAAGAGGTGCTGGAGACTCAGGGGCAGGGTCTGGGCCAGGGGAAGTCGTTCGTCGACCTGGATGGTTCGGCGCAGCATAAGTGCCTTTCAAGAAGGAGGTTGGTGGACGTTCACCCATCCCTGCCCCTGTGCGATCCAGGGAAGCAGACGGGACTCATGACATGAGGTATGCCATCCATCATAACGGTGAGGGCCGAGGAGTCCCCGGGAAAAAGGTTCCATTTCGGACTCGCGCCCCCAGCCCCCCCGGACAGTATCTGGTGCCGGCGGCCGGACTCGAACCGGCACTAGGGGTCGCCTAACAAGATTTTGAGTCTAGCGCGTCTACCAATTTCGCCACGCCGGCATTGCAGTCAGCATAGCGTGAGCGCTGGCATTCTCCAAGCCTCGCTTGCATCCGGAACCTGCCCGCGTTCACACTTGCCCTTTGACCCCGGAATTCCCTTGAACCGCCAAGAGGCCACCTGGCTCCGACAGATTCAATCCCGTCGCGACGAAATCCCACCGGGCCGCGTGCTAGTGGCCTGCTCCGGCGGTGGAGACTCCGTGGCCCTGCTGGTCTTCCTGTGGAGCATCAGGCGAAGTCTTCAACTCGATCTGTGCGTGGCCCACGCCCATCATGGCCTGCGGGAGGAGGCGGAAGGCGACGCAGTCCTGGTCCGCGGATTATGTCGGGATCTGAACCTGGACCTCGCGGAGGCCCAACTGAACGTGAAAGAACATGCCGACCGGGAAGGACTGGGACTCGAAATGGCCGCCCGGGACTTGCGATGGGATTGGCTGAAGTCCGAGGCGCGCTCTTGTGGGGCCACCCTCATCGCCACGGGACACACCCTGGACGACCATACCGAGACCGTCCTCATCCGCTTGGCCCGGGGTGGCGGCCTTGGCTCCCTGACGCCCCTGCCCCCCCGCCAGGCCATGCGCTGGTCGCCCCTCATCGAGGCGCGTCGGGAGGATCTGCGGGCCTACCTGAGGAACAAAGGCCTGCCCTGGCGTGAGGATGCCAGCAACCAAGACCCCTTCACACCCCGAAACCGATGGCGGGCTCTGCTGCCTGAAATCAGGAAGGAAGCCCCGGCCCTGGACCAGCACCTCTTGGAAACCCACACCCAGGTCCGCGAACTCCTGGCCTACAGGGATACCCAGGTGGCCTCCTGGCATGGCTCCCGCTGGTCCCTGGTAAAGGCCCCCTCCCCAGCCATCCGCTGGCAGGGACCCTGGTCCCTTCCCGAGCTCCACTGGGTCCTGGAAGCTGCCTTCCGCCAGCTGGGCTGGGCTCGGGAAGCCCAACATCTGCGGGATCTGGCCGCCTGGCTACTACCAAATCTCAACCGTCGGCCTGGTAAGCCCAAGACCTGGGGCTCCTGGAGCCTAAACCCTGAAACAAGTGGGTGGATCCTGCATCCCAGGAACACAGGCCTGGGTTAGACTGTCCATTCGGCCTATTGCGCTGGAGGTCCTTTTGAATTCCATGATGAAGAGTGCGCTGGTCTGGATCGGAATCATCCTTCTGGTCCTGCTCGCCTTGAAACAAATCCCTCAGAACGGTCGCACTGCGGAGATTCCCTTCTCCACCTTCTATGTCGAGGGCATGGAGGGCCAGTACCAGACCATCACCCTGACCGGTCAGGATATCGAAGGCACCTATAAGAACCCCAAGAAGGGTGCCAACGGCGAGATGGTCGAAAAGTTCAAGACCATCGCCCCGCCCCTCCAGAATCTGGGTCAGGCCATCCTGGACTGGAAGACCGAGGGCAAGCTCGGCGAGTTCAAGGCCGCCAAGCCCAGCGAGAACAATTTCGTCTACATCCTGATGTTCTGGGGGCCCCTGCTGGTCTTCGTGGTCCTCTGGTTCGTCTTCATGCGCCAGGCCCAGATGGGGGGCAACAAGGCCCTCTCCTTCGGCAAGGCCCGGGCCAAGGGGCTCAACACCAACGCCAAGCGCATCACCTTCGCGGACGTGGCGGGCTGCGACGAGGCCAAGGCTGAGCTTCAGGAAGTGGTTGAGTTCCTGAAGGACCCCGCCAAGTTCGTGAAGCTGGGCGGCAAGATTCCCCGCGGCCTGCTGCTGATGGGCCCTCCGGGCACCGGCAAGACCCTTCTGGCCAAGGCCATCGCGGGCGAAGCCAAGGTGCAGTTCTTCAGCATCTCCGGTTCCGACTTCGTGGAAATGTTTGTGGGCGTTGGCGCGAGCCGCGTGCGCGACCTCTTCGAACAGGGCAAGAAGAGCGCTCCCTGCATCATCTTCATCGATGAAATCGACGCAGTAGGCCGTCATCGCGGTGCCGGTCTGGGCGGTGGCCACGATGAGCGCGAGCAGACCCTCAACCAGCTCCTGGTCGAGATGGACGGCTTCGAAGGGAATGAAGGCGTCATCCTCATCGCCGCCACCAACCGCCCCGATGTCCTCGACCCCGCCCTTCTGCGTCCCGGCCGCTTCGACCGCCGCGTGGTGGTGGACCGCCCCGACCTGAAGGGCCGCACCGAGATCCTCAAGGTCCATACCGCCGAGAAGATCCCCCTCGCCCCCGATGTGAACCTGGAAGTCATCGCCCGGGGCACCCCTGGTTTCGCCGGCGCCGATCTGGCGAACCTCTGCAACGAAGCGGCCCTCAATGCCGCCCGCAGCAACAAGAAGTGGGTCGAAATGATCGACTTCGAGGACGCCAAGGACAAGGTCTACATGGGCAGCGAGCGCCGCAGCCTGGTGATGACCGAAGAGGACAAGAAGGTCACGGCCTACCACGAAGCCGGTCACACCGTTGTGGCCGCCGCCGTGCCCCACAGCGATCCCGTCCACAAGGTCACCATCATCCCCCGGGGCCGGGCCCTGGGCGTCACCTGGCAGCTCCCTGAGCGTGACCGCTACAACACCACCAAGGACTACATGGAGAGCCGCATCTCCGTGTGCATGGGCGGCCGCATCGCCGAAGAGATCATCTTCAACCAGCTTTCCACCGGCGCCAGCAACGACATTCAGCAGGCGACGGACATGGCCAAGTCCATGGTCACGGAATACGGCATGAGCACCAAGGTGGGTCCGCTGAAGTACGGCGGAGGCGGCCAGGAGATCTTCCTGGGCCGTGATTTCACCCAGCGCAGCGATCTCAGCGAAGAGACGGCTCGCCTCATCGATTCTGAGGTTCACAGCATCGTCATGACCAACTACGAGCGTGCCAAGACCATTCTCCTGGAACGCCGTGACGCCCTGGTGCGCATCGCCGAAGCCCTGCTGGAGCGCGAAACCCTGGACGGTCCTGATGTGGCGATCCTGATGGACGGTGGCGTGCTGCCCCCCAAGAGCAGCCCCCTGGAGGAGCCCTCCGCCGAAGGCAACGCATAGCATGGCCTGGAATGCCGGTCCCGCCCCCCTTTACTTGGGAATCCTGAACCTCACACCGGATTCCTTCAGTGACGGGGGGCGGTTCTTTTCCTTGGAAAACGCCCTGGCCCAGGCCACCCACCTCGTGAATGCAGGGGCAGGCATCCTGGACCTGGGAGCCGAGAGCACCCGACCCGGATCCGCTTACGTCTCCCCTGAGGAGGAGTGGCGGCGCATCGCACCGGTCCTGGCCCGCCTAAGGGCAGAACTCCCGGGCATCCCCTTGAGCCTGGACACCCGTCACGCATCCACGGCCCGGCTGGCCCTGGATCACGGCGTATCCATCCTGAACGACGTGGCAGGCCTCCGGGACCCTGCCATGCTCGCCTTGGCCGCCGAGAAGGGCTGCGATGTCATCGCCATGCGCAGCCGCATGGAAGGCGAAACCTTCCTGATGCCCCCCTACGATGATCCGAGCCCCCGCACGGCCGACAAAGCCATTGAGGAGTTGGCCCAGGTCCGGGACCGCCTGCTGCAAGCCGGATTTTCCAGGGATCGGATCCTGCTGGATCCGGGTTTTGGTTTCGGCACCACCTACCTGGAAGACCTGGCACTCTGGGAGTGCCTGCCGACCCTTCCTGAGCGTCTGGCATGGCCGGCTGGAAGATTCTGCATCGCCGTTTCCAGGAAGCGCTTTCTGTCCAGGATGGCTGGAGTACCCCAGCTCCCTCCGGACCAACGCGATGGCCTCACCGACGAAGCCCATCGCAGTGCCATGGCCTGGGGCTACCGGATCTTCCGGACTCACGCCTTGCCATCGTCATAGTCATTAGGCAATCATCTACACATCCACTCGATCTTGAGACTTGAATTCACAGGAAGGCCCTGGCGTATGGCATTGAACTATTTCGGAACGGATGGCATCCGGGGCCAGGCGCTGGTTTCCCCCCTCTCCCTGGAAGAAGTGGTTCGATGGGGCAAGGCCTGGGGCCAGGTAGCCCGCAGCCGCGGCATCCGGGAAATGGTTCTGGGTTGGGATCCCCGCAACAGTTCCGCTCCCCTGGCCGAGGCTTTCGTCCAGGGTCTGGGGGATCAGCTCCAGTTGCTGGTGCTGGGCATGGTACCCACCCCCGCCGTAGCCTGGGTCGCCTCCCGGCGTCCCGGGGCCTGGGGCCTGATGATCAGCGCCAGCCACAATCCGCCAGAGGATAACGGCCTCAAAGGCTTTGACCATCAGGGCGAGAAGCTTTCCGAAGAGGACGAAGAGGCAGTGGAACGCGCCTTCGAGGCTTTGGCCTCAGAAGCCCTCCGCCCCACACCCCTCAACCCGGAATCGGAACCGGTCCAGGAGTATCTGGCCCACCTGGGGCCCCTCAGCCTTCCCAAGGGAATCCGCCTGGTGGTCGACTGCGCCCATGGCGCCACCGCCCCCTGGGCCCCTGCCCTGCTCAAAGGCGAGGGCATCTCCTGGATGGGTACCCCTGCGGATGGCGATCGGATCAACGTCGGGGTGGGCAGCACCCACCTGGAAGCTCTCCGGGCCAAAGTGCTTGAAACAGGCGCCATGGCCGGTATTGCCTTCGATGGCGACGGTGACCGCTGCCTCCTGGTGGATGGAGAAGGTCACTTGGTCGATGGAGACCAAATCCTTTGGCTGCTGGTGCAGGACCTTCGAGCCGAGGGCCACAGCATTCCCGGCGTCGTCGGCACCCTGATGAGCAACGGAGGTCTCGAGGAGGCTTTGAGACGGGCTGCCATCCCCTTCACCCGCACCCCCGTGGGCGACAAGCACATGCTCCGCGAGTTGGCGCGATGTGGATGGGATCTGGCCGCAGAGGCATCCGGACACATTATCCAGAAGCATCTGGGGCCCTCCGGGGACGGCCTCGCCACGGCTCTGGCAGCCCTCCACGCCCTCCTGGCCAGGCCCGAGGGCGCCCGTTGGAATTGGCGATTCCAGCCCTGGCCCCTAAAGCTGGTGAACCTCACAGCTAGGCATCGTCGTCCCGTGGAAGAATGCGCCAATCTGATGGATTCCCTGAAGCGCCTGGAAACCCTGCACGGAGACGCTCTGCGGGTCGTTGTCCGCTGGTCAGGCACCGAACCCAAGCTGCGCCTGATGGTGGAAGCGCGGGAGACAGCGCGCATGGAAGCGGCCCTCCACCGGTTGGAAGAAGCCGCGCGCACGGACCTGGGAATCTGAAAGAGCCAACCCGAGGAAAAGCCTGCTAACCTTGAGCGGAATCAGGAAATCAGTGGAGAAGAGCGTTGAGCGTCCGTCTTGGTGTGAATATCGATCATGTCGCCACATTGCGCCAGGCCCGGGCCACCCGGGATCCTGAGCCGATCGCCGCTGCGCTCCTGGCCCAGAATGCCGGAGCCCACGGCATCACCGTCCACCTGAGGGGCGACCGGAGACATATCCAGGACAGGGATGTCCGCCTCCTGCGGGAAATCATATCCGTCCCCTTGAACGTTGAATGCGCAGCTTCAGCTGAAACCCTGGAGACCCTCATCCCCATGCGGCCCGACTGGGTCACGCTCGTACCCGAGACCCGGGAGGAGCTGACAACCCAGGGGGGCCTGGATGCGGTGTTCCTCCAAGCCCATCTCAAGACCATCATCCGTGAACTGCGTTCCTCAGATATCCGGGTCAGCCTCTTCATCGACCCCGTCCCCGACCAGGTCACCATGGCCAACCGTCTCGAGGCCGATGCCGTCGAGTTCAATACGGGTGTCTATTCGGACCTCCCCCGCACTGCCGATCCCAGACCCGAGCTGGAACGGATCGCCAAGGCCTCCCGCCTGGCAAGCAAGCTCGGTCTGAGGGCCCTTGCCGGGCACGGCCTCAATCTCCAGAATGTCCAACCCATCGCGGCCATCCCCGAAATCGCGGAACTGAACATCGGCCACAGTATTGTGGGAAGGGCTGTGCTTGTCGGATTCGACAGGGCCGTCCGGGAAATGCTGGAAGCCATGGCCGAGGCCCGTTCGTGATGAGAGGGGGATGCTAGATGTCCCACCTCCGGGGAAGCCTGCAGAGCATAGCGCTTTCCGATGTGCTGCAACTGCTGCACATCAACCGGAAAACGGGCAAACTCTTCGTCACCCATGACCAGGAAAAGGGCATCCTCTTCGTGCGCAACGGGGAGGTCATCCACGCGGAGATGGGGGACCTGGCAGGGGAACCTGCAGCCTTCAATGTGCTGGAATGGGAAAAGGGGCTCTTTGAATTCGCCACCCCAGCATTTAACTGCCCCAACAGCATCAACCGATCTCTTCCGGACCTGCTCATGGAAGGGGCGCGGACCTGTGATACCCGCCGACGCTTCCGCAGCATCTTCCCCAACCTCCGGGCCGTCCCATGGGCCCGGCTCCAGGGGCACCAGCTGGAATCGGGGATCAAGCTTTTCCCCGAGGACCACCGGGTCATCCCCTACCTGGACGGCTATCGATGTTTCAGCGATGTCATCACCGCAAGCGGTGAAAACGAGGTCACGGTCTGCCAGACCTGCATGACCCTTCGGGACGCCAACCGCCTGGAAGTCTTCGAGCCGGAGCAGGAATTCAGGGTCACGCTGCTCAAGAGCGGCCTATTCCGAAAGGTCAGTCACATCGAGCTGTCGATCGACCTGGAGGTGTTCTGGTCCACCATGGGACCCAATCGCCAGAATGCAATTCAGCGCGTGAGGCTCTCCTGGCCCGGAGGCTCTTCGGTTCAGTCCGTGCATTTCGTCGGACGGGAGCACGACAAGACAGTTGCAGTGCCCAAGGATCTCATGCAAGCCTGGGGGATACCCGAAGGCAGTTCCGTCAAAATCAGCCCCGCGCCTTGAGCCCGTTTGGGAGAGAACCATGGAGAACCTGGAAGCAGTGGAAGCCGTGAACCCCACCCCCACGAGCACGATCGAACCCGATTCCCTCCTCAAGGAATTCCGGGAGCACAGCGAGGCCCTGGACGGCCGTCTGGATGCCCTTCTGGAGACCATCCAGTCCATCCGGGGCGAGCTCCAGAATTCGGCCCAGAGCAACCTGGTGCGCCTGGCTTCGGCAGCCCAGGACATGATCAACGGCCGGGTCTACCAACAGATCGACCTCCAGGCCAAGGGAGAGGTGGGCACCCTGGTGGCCAGCCTGAACCAGACCATGGTCAACCTGCAGCAACTGGACGCCTCGGTCAAGCATCAGAGCACCCAGGTCCCTGAATTGGCTGCCCAGCTCGATGCCATCACCGCCGACACCGAAACAGCCACCCAGGAAGTCATGAACCGCCTGGATACCCTGATGGCTGCCGCCGATGAGGCCAGCCGGAGCTTCCGGGAGGCCGCCAAGGCCCTGGAGCAGACCCAGAGCGCCCAGCGGCACTTCCAGGAGCAGATCGACGGCTTCCTGACCCGCGCCAGCCAGGGCGAAGACCCCACGGTCGTTGCCCAGGAGGTGCTGGACTTCCTGTTCGAGCACCAGACCACCACCAAGTTGCCTCCGGTGGATCTCGAAGCGGGCATGGTGCCCCTTCAGACCATCTCCGACGAATCCTTCGAGATCCTCAACACCCTCCAGTTCCAGGACATCACCCGGCAGAAGGTCGAGAAGGTCGTCCTGCTGCTCAAGCAGTTCCGGGAAGGCCTCAACCGTCTGTTGATCATCTTCAGGATCGATGAGCCTGAGGAGGGACAGCCCGCCGAAATCTTCGAACACCGTGCCGTGGCCACGCAGGACAAGATCTTTGAAACCTCCATGGAGGCCGATGGCAAGAAGGAGTCCGTGGACGACATCATCGCCCAGTTCAAGAAGGCCCAGGGCTGAGGGAACTCACGCGGAGACGCGGGGGGCGCGGAGAAAAGGCAATCGGCTACTCCTGCTGCGCCATGTCGCCAGCCAGATACCCGGTGCTGAAGGCCGCCTGAAGGTTGTAGCCCCCCACCGGCCCGTTCAGGTCCAGCAGTTCCCCACAGACCTTGAGGTTATCCCACCCCCGGACCAGCATGGTCCGGGGGTTGATCTGTTCCAGGGCCACGCCGCCCGCACAGACCTCACCACGCTCCAGGACCACCGGGCCCGGTTCCCCCAGGGGGAACTCGGACAGCAGAGAGACCAGGGCGCGGCGCCCCGGTCGCGCCAGGGCCTTGAATCGGGTATCGGGGGCCAACCCGGCCTTCTCGCAGACATGGGCCACCAATCGTTCAGGAAGGCGACGATGGATCCATTTCCCCATACTCAGGTGGGGATTGACCCGCTGGAGCTCCAGGAGTTCAGCCTCCAGCGCAGCCTCATCGCCGCGTCCCAGGAGGTATCCCAGCCAGGCGCGCCCCCGACGGCGAGCCTCCTCCACCGCCTCGCTAAGCTCCAGTGCCGCCGGACCCGTGATGCCCCTGCGGGTGAAGAGGATATCCCCGGTGAAAGAGGAGAGACGTTTTCCGCCGACACCATCCCGCAGCACCAGGCTTCCTTCCCGGAGGGCCACGCCTTCCCAGGCAGGCCGGGGCTCTTTCAGGGGAATGGGGGCCAGGGCCGGAAACCAGGGCCGCCCCCCCACGCCCAGATGCTGCAACCAGCCCAGAGCCTCCCCACGGGTGCCGGTTTCGGGGTAGCTGGCCCCTCCAGTGGCCAGGATGAAGAGGTCGGCACCCAGCCTTTGACCGGAGGCCAGAAGCACTTGCCTCAGCCCAGGGGCCTGCCCTTCCAGGGCCACCACCCGGGCTTCCGTGCGAATCTCGACCCCTGCCTGACGCGCCAGGGTCTCCAGAGCCTCCAGGACCTGGGCTGCGGAACCTGGGCGATCCTGGGGGAAGACCCGTCCGTTCTCCCGCACATAGGTGGCTACGCCGAGGCGTTGGAGCTGCTCCCGCAGGTCCCCGCTGCCGAAGGCATGGAGGGCCGGGCGCAGGAAGCGGGCCTGATCCGAAGGGAAGGCCGCCATGAGCTCCTTCACACCCCCCTCGTGGGTCAGGTTGCATTTCCCCCCCCCACTGATGAGGAGCTTGGCCCCGAGGCGGGAATTTCCTTCCAGCAGGCGGACCCGGTGCCCCCGGCTCCCAGCCCTCCAGGCCGCCACCAGACCGGAAGCCCCTCCTCCCACCACAATCACATCCACAAGGCCCCCAATTGGAAGCAGCCCGTCTTCACCTGTAAGCTATAGGCTTGGCGACGCAGCCACTTCACGGAGACATTATGGCGGAACACCCCCTCGTTGGCATTCTGATGGGCTCAAAATCGGACTGGTCCACCATGCAGGAGTGCGCAAGGACCCTGCGCCAGCTGGACATTCCCTACGAGGCCCACGTCGCCTCAGCCCACCGGACCCCCGAGAAGGTTCTCGACTACTGCAAGACGGCCGAAGACCGGGGCCTGAGGGTGATCATCGCCGCAGCCGGAGGTGCCGCCCACCTCGCGGGGGTATGCGCCAGCAAGACCCACCTGCCCATTCTGGGCGTCCCCATGAAGGGCTGGGCCACCGAAGGCATGGACGCCCTGCTCTCCACGGCCCAGATGCCCGCGGGCATCCCCGTCGCCACCCTGGCCATCGGCAAAGCCGGCGCCATCAACGCGGCGATCCTCGCTACCCAGATCATCGCCCTCTCCGATGCCGCCACCCGGGAACGGCTCCTGGCCTTCCGGGAAGCCCAGAAGCAGAAGGCCCTGTCGGACGACAACCTGGTCCTGGAGTAGCCGAAAGCCATGGGGCTTGCCCTGCGGACCTTGCTGGGCCGTTTGCTGACGGGCTGGCCCCAGGCGGGGGTCCCCCCCTTTGCTGTGGCAGAGCAGGCCCTGCCCGTCTTCAGCACCGAAGCCGCAGCCAGCCAGGGGACTCCCTGCGACCAGATCCGTGCCCTGGAGTTCGTGGCCTTGCCCGGAACAGCCTTCAGGGTTCTTCGCGCAGCCGGAGACCGACACACCGGTCCACTGGAAGTGAGCACCTGCGACTACCCCACCCCTCGGGGAGTCCGGCTTTACGTGTCCCGGAGCGGACTGCAGGCAAGGCCGGCCCCGCCTCCTCCGCGCCCCCGCACCTTCCCGGGACGGGATGCGGTGCTGGAGAGCCTGCGAAGCGCCCTGGGAACCCCCTATGTATGGGGTGGGAACCTGCGTGGCGGCGTGAGGGTGGGCGAGGTCCAGGGGGCCTACGCGGGCCTGGATTGCTCGGGGCTGCTCTACGAGGCCACCGGCGGGTTCACTCCCCGGAATACCAGTGACCTTACCCACTACGGGAAAGCCGTCCCGATCAAGGGGCTGGACCGCGATCAGATCATCGCCCGACTGGAACCCCTGGATCTGATCGCCTGGAAAGGCCACGTCATCATCGTGCTGGACCGGGAAACCGTCATCGAAAGCCGGCGGCTATGCCGGGCCCCAGGACAGGGGGGCGTCAGGGCGACACCCGCCCGGGAGCGACTGGAGGAGGTCATGGCCCAGCGCAGCCCCGCGGGCACTTGGCCCGCCCATGGGAAGGCCGCGCCCCTGTTCGTGGTCAGACGGTGGTTGGATTAGGGATCAGGCCTCCCCTCGCCGACTCACCGGATAGGGCGTGGAACTGGCCTTGAGGGCCCTGCCGAGCCAGTCGATGACGCCCCCGAGGTGGGCCATGTTCGCCAAGCCCTCGGCATCATTGGCCACGTCGCCGGGATTCAGCCCGTAGCCGATGTTCCAGTAGGTGGAGCCGGGAATGACCATTTGACAGATTTGATATAAGTGATTTATTGAATCAAAGACATGGGTAGCCCCGCCGCGACGCACCGCCACCACCGCAGCCCCGATCTTGCCCGCCAGGGCACACCCGTTGGCCATCGCCACGAAGCCAGCGCGGTCCATGAGGGCCTTGATCTCCGGGGTCACATCGGCAAAGTAGGTCGGAGAGCCCAGGAGGATGGCATCGGCCTCCAGCATCTTTTCGAGGACGCCGTTGAATTCATCCGCATTGAAGATGCAGCGGCGATCCCGCTTCTCGAAGCACTTGCCGCAGGCGCGGCAGCCATGGATATTCTTCCCGCCGATCTGGACCAGCTCGGTCTCCCACCCAGCCTTCGCCAGAGGCGCCAGGGCAGCCTCCAGGAGGTATTGGGTGTTGCCACCCTTGCGGGGGCTTCCATTGATGGCGAGGGCTTTCATGGCACACCTCCTCGGACGAGCCCGTCGGCTGATCCACGGAATCAGTATGCCGGAAGAGCCCTCAGCGGAGTGCAGGGTGCATCAAGTCAGATCATCCAGCAGAGCCTGCAGGACAGCGGGATCCGGCTGACGATCCACCAGGGGAACGCCCGCCAGGTGGGGTAGATGATCGCTCCAGAGAGGCTTTTCCCGGCGGTATAGGATGCCCAAGGGAATGCGCTCTCCCCATTCCTGGGCCTTCGACAAGGCCCCGCTGAGATCCGACGGATCGTGGGTTTCGTCCAGCCGGTAGACCCGTTTTTTGTACCAGGCGAAGGTGTTGATCTTGTTGAAGCTTAGACAGGGCTGGAGGATATCCACCAGTGCGTAGCCCCGGAAACGGATCGCCTCGATCATCAGGTGCGTCAACAGATCCCGGTCCCCCGAAAAGCCACGGGCTACAAACCCCGCTCCCATGGCAAGGGCCAGCATCAGCGGATTCATGGGCAGGCTGGGGGAGCCGGACGGCTGGACATGGGTCACCTGCCCGGTGGCCGTAGTGGGGGAGGCCTGTCCCTTGGTGAGGCCGTAGATCTGGTTGTCATGCACGAAGTGGGCGATATCCACGTTCCGTCGGATGGTGTGAAGAAAGTGGTTGCCACCCTCCCCGTACGAATCTCCATCCCCCGTATTCACGATGACCGTAAGGGCCGGATTGACCATCTTCGCCGCCACGGCCGGAGGAAGGGCCCGCCCGTGCAGCCCGCAGAACCCGTTGGCGTTGATGTATTGGGGAGTCTTGGCCGCCTGGCCAATCCCACCCACCACCAGGACCCGATGGGGCTCCAGTTCCAGTTCATCCAGGGCCGCGCGGAGAGACTCGAGAATGCCAAAGTCCCCGCAGCCCGGGCACCAGGCCGTTTCTCCAAGCTTGAATCTTGGCTCACGGACTTCAGGCATGGGAAGTCACCGCCTTTCTTACCCCCGCGACGATCTCCACCGGCGTCAACTGGCGCCCGTCGTATTTGAGCACGCTCCCGGTCATGGAGACCCCTGTCACCTCACGGATGAGAGAGGCCAGCTGCCCGGTGCCATTCTGCTCCACGTGGATCCGGTGGAGTGCCCTGGGCAGCCGCTTTTCCAGCTCTCCGGTGGGCAAAGGCCAGAGATCCCCGAAAATCAGAGCGCCGACGGGCAGCCCCTGGTCCACCAGAAGGGAGACCGCCTCCCGCATCGGACCCGCAAGGGAGCCCCAGGCCAGCAGCAAAGTCTCAGCCTCTGGATCCCCCAGGAAAAGCGGCTCCTCCAGCTCTCCCCGGATCCCAGCCAGCTTCCGGGAGCGTTTGTCGGCCATCGCGACACGCTGGACGGAGGACTCCACGATATGGCCCCATTCGTCATGTTCATCGCTGTCCACGCACTGGATCTGGTCCGGCACCTGCCCGGGGATGATCCGAGGCGATATACCGTCCTCCGTGATTACGTAACGGCGATAACTGAAGGGCTCCAGGCCTGAAGCATCGGAGATGAAACGGGGTCCCCTGGTGATCCGGAGCGGCAGTATGGGAACCGTCCTGCGCGTGTCCGCAAGGTACTGGTCCGAGAGCAGAATCACGGGGATCTGGTACCGATCGGCCAGATCAAAGGCCCGCTGGGTCTGTCGGTACGCATCTGCAACGTCCCGCAGGGCGATGACCATCCGGGGGAACTCCCCCTGCCCGGCATGGATGGCGAACCTCAGGTCCGCCTGCTCCGTCCTGGTGGGAAGCCCGGTAGCGGGGCCGGGCCGCTGGACATTGAGCACCACCAGGGGTACTTCCAGGATTCCCGAGAGCCCGAGGGCTTCCACCATGAGGCAGAAGCCGCCCCCCGAGGTTCCGGTCATGGCCCGGACACCGGCGAAGGACGCCCCGATGGCCATGTTGATGGCCGCGATTTCGTCCTCGGCCTGCTCGACCACCACGCCGGTTTCCACCATGTGTTCGGCCAGGTAGGTCATGACAGCGGTCGAAGGTGTCATGGGGTAGGCCGCATAGAAACGCATATCCGCGGCCAGCGCCCCCAAGGCAACCGCATGACTTCCATTCAGCATGTGCAGAGCCTCACCGGCAGGGCTCGGGGGATCATAACGGGGCTCGACCAGACCGAATCCCGCCCTGACAGCCTCGACGTTCGGACTCCGGAGATCCTTCTTGCCCTGCAAACCGTTCAGAATGGCCTCCAGGGGTTCCCAGCCGATCCCGAACAGCCTCAACATAACTCCCAGGGCCACACTTCCGATGGCCTGGGGCTCCCCCAGCCCCTTGGCCATCCGGGCCAGGGGGAGCGCGAGCAGATCCGGTCCCGTCAGACCCAGCCCCTCATCCACCAGGACGAATCCGCCGGGACACACTCTGGACTGATGGATCAGGACTGTCTCGGGGTTAAGAGCCAGGACCCCGGTCAGATCGGAACTGGGAGCCCACAGCGGCAGATCGCCGAAGCGGATCTGGCTGAAATTGTGACCGCCCCGGATTCGGGACATGTAGTCGTGGGTGGTGTGAACGTGGAAGCCGACCCTTTTGAGGACAGCCTCCAGCTGCACCGTCAGGGTTTCCATGCCCTGCCCTGCAGCCCCTCCTAAGAGAAGGTTGTAATCCATGGAGCTCGCCTCCCAGGGCCGATCGGCCCCTCCGCCTATCGCCCAAGGACCTTAGATGCCCCGGGGGATGGAGGCATGACACCCCATTCGACGGCAGACGGAATTCAATAGGCCAAAGCCACGCCCTCGCGCCGGTAATCACTGATGGCGCGGCAGCCGTCGGAAGTCAGGAAAACACCGTGGACATCCGAGATGAGCTCGTTCTTATCCTTCACGGTGTAGCCCAGGTCCTCCAGGGCCTTGAGCAGCTCAGGGCGGTCGAAATTGGGTTCGTGGGAGAGCTTGTCCGGCCAGGCCTGGTGGTGCATGCGGCTCAGGCCCAGGACTTCCCTTGGATCCACGCCATGAATCAGGGTGGCCGCCAGGACCTCGCCCGTGGTGGTGGGGATCGTGGGACCCCCTGGGGTGCCCAGGACCGCCTCCACCGCATCCCCCGCCGTGACCATGAGGGGGGCCATGTTGCTCGCCGGGCGCTTGCCGGGTGCGAAGAGGTTGGGGCGGCTGCCCACCACCCCGAAGTAGTTCTCCTTGCCTTCGGCGAAGGAGAAGGAGTCGATGCTGCCATTGAGCAGGAAGCCTGCCCCTTCCACGCTCCACTTGGAGCCATAGCGCAGGTTCATGGTGTAGGAGTTGGAGACGGCGTTTCCCTCGGCGTCGACCACCGCAAAGTGGGTGGTGTTCTTGCCATTGGGGCCATCCCCGGTAGTCCCGTCCCCCATGAGGGCCGCCAGATCATCGCTGGGGATATCCCGACGAGGGTTGATGAGGGAGAAGAGGCGGTGGCCCGATTCCCGCTCCAGGAGCCCACGGTAGATGGCGCTATCGGACAAGGGAATGTCCCCGAGGTAGTCCCCCCGGTGGATGAAGGCCATCTTCCAGGCCTGGACCACATGATGGTGGTAGGCGGGACTGCCCCATTCCAAAGCTTTGAAGGCTGGCTGATCCAGGATGTTCAGGATCTCCAGCACCATGGCGCCACCGCCCTCCGGGGGCACGGTCCAGACCTGCCGACCGCCCACCTCCAGGCTGATGGGAGCCTGCTCCCGCACCTCGTAGCCCGCCAGATCCTCCCAGGCCAGGAGGCCGCCGTTGCGGGAGAGATCCTCCAGGATCTGCTCGGCAATGCGCCCCCGGTAGAAGGCGGCAGCCCCCTCCCGGGCCAGGATCTCCAGGGTCTGGGCCAGGTTGGTGTTGACGATGAGTTCCCCGGCCTTCCAGGGCTCGGGCTTCACGTAGTTGCGCTTGGATTCAGGGGATTCGGCCAGTTTGGGGGCGAGGCGGTTCAGGCACTCACACTCGTACTGGGTCACCACCGCCCCTTCCCTGGCCTGCCGGGCAATGGCCAGTAGCAGGTCCGAGGCCCTCAGGCGCCCGTGACGCTGCTGGAGCAGGAAGAAGGCCTTGACGGTGCCCGGGGCACAGACCGAGGCGGGACCGAAGGCGGTTCGGTCAGGATCGGGATTTCCATCTGCGAGGAGGAAGTCCTCCCGCTTGGCGCCCCTGGGAGCCTGTTCACGGTAGTTGTAGACCTTCGGGGCATTCCCCTTCTCTTTGTAGACCAGGTAGCCCCCGCCGCCGATATTGCCGGCCTGGGGGTGGAAGACCGCCAGGGAGAAGGCCATGGCAAAGGCCGCATCGAAGGCATTGCCCCCATCCTCCAGCACCGCGATGGCCAGGGCCGAGGCATCCTTGGATACCGAAGCCACCGCCCCCTTCCCCTGGGCCACGGAAAGATTTCGGGGCCCCACGCTGGAGGTCGCCACACGGAAGTCACTGTACTTGGTGCTCAAAACGGTTTCCTTTCCAGCAGGCGACCGGGATCGCCTACCTCCATTCTAATCATCCGGGAGCCTTCTCCCCGGGGGCTTCAGTTGACGATGTTGATCGGCCGCCCCTCCAGGTACGCGGCGACCGCCTGCTCCACCTTGTCCAGAAGCCGCTGCCGGGTTTCCCGCCTGCGCCAGCCGATGTGAGGCGTCAGGAGGACGTTCTCCATCCAGAAGAGAGGGTTGTCGGGTTCCGGAGGCTCGGGGTCCTGCACATCCAGCCCTGCCCCGGCAATGACGCCCTGCTGCAGGGCCTCGATCAGGTCAGCCTCGTGGACCAGCCCCCCCCTGGAGGTATTGATGAGGAAGGCCGAGGGCTTCATCAGACTCAAGCGTTCCCGGTTGATCAGGTGTTTCGTCTCAGCGCTCAGGGGACAGTGCAGGGAGAGGTAGTCGCTGCCCCGGAGCACCTCCTCCAGGCTCAGGAAGGCGACCCCGGCGTGAAGCTCCGGTTTCGGCGTGCGGGTATGGACCAGGATCTCCATTCCCAGGGCCTGGGCAATCCGGGCCGTCTGCTGGGCGATGGCGCCGAAGCCGATCAGACCAAGGGTCTTGCCCCGGAGTTCCGCCAGGGGAACCTGGACCGCCTTGGTGAAGTTGTCGAAATTCCGGGCATTCAGCATGTGGAGCTGCCGGGGCAGCGAAATGCTCAGGTTGAGGATGAAGGTGATGGCCAGCTGTGCCACAGCTTCGGTGCTGTACTCCGGCACATTGCAGACCAGAATGCCCCGCTCCCGGGCGGCCACGATATCGATGTTGTTGTAGCCGGTGCCCGCTTCGCAGATCAGCCGGACCGAGTCCGGCAGCCCTTCGATCAAGGACCTGCCGAGGGGCAGCTCCTTGGTGAGCAGGACCTCCTGTCCTGTGGCCCTTTCCAGGATCTCCTCGGGACGGCTGCTGGGGAAGGCGCTGTAGGCCACCAGACTGGCGAGGGCCGAAAAATCGAGGTCCTGGTTGAAGTCCAGCTTTTCGGCATTGAGAAAACAGGCGTGGATCATCGGGACCTCCAACAGGAATCCCCATTCTAATGCCCCGCACACCTGTCGCGGATCCGCCCATAAACGAAATGCCCCGCCGGGAGGCGGGGCATGGGCAGAACAGGTCTGACCTACTGGATCCGGATATCGTCCACCATGACGTCCAGGCCGCCGATGGAGTTGCGGCCAATGGCCAGGGCCGTGAGTTGGGTGGTATCCACGCCGAAGGAGGCGAGGTCGAAGCTGTAGTCCTTCCAGTCTGAGCCGGCCTGGATGGTCTGAGTGTGAGGCACGGTTCCGGTGGCCTTCTGGAAGAGCGCAACGTCTACACTGCCATGCCCCTTGAGGCGGAAGCTGAGGGTCCTGGCCTGGGAGAGATCCACGGCCCGGAAGGGGGTGGCGCTGAAGTAGTGGACGGCTCCGGCAAAGGGGGCGATGGTCTTGAAGGGGTCACGGGTGTTGCTCTGGACCGAACCACTGACACGAAGAGCCGTATTGGTACCTTCCGTTTCCGCCGTCACCGCAGCGTAGGAAGAGCCCAGGATCACTTCGTGATCCGAAACGGCCACCCAGCCCTGCTCCAGGGTGGGGGTCTCCCGCTCGAAGTTCCAGGTGGTGGGCTGAGCGGCGGAAAGGGTCAGGGCGAAAAGGGGAAGAATGAGCTGCTTGAACATGGGTGCTGCCTCCGGAATCCACTATCGGATCCAGGAGGCAGCCGGAGTAAGCGCCATTCCCAGGCGGTCTCCCAGGAAACCCGAACGGAATCCCGGAACATTCGGATGGAGAAGATCACTTCCCGCTGGCGGCAGCGATCATGGCCCTGAAATTCTCCACCCGCGTGTTGTACGGGGTGGTGCACCCCGGCGCCAGGATGAAGCCCTTGGGTCCGATATCCCGGATCAGTCGGGTGCAGTGGTTGTAGACATCCTCAGGTTTGCCCAGGGCCAGGAGGGCCGGAGGCACATCCCCCTTGATGCACATGTGGCCGTCCAGGTGCTGCTTGAGCTGATAGACATCGGTCACGCTGTCCGACGCGAAAACGCACATGCCCTTGGGCAGCTCCTTGAAGCGCTCGATATCCCGGTTCCAGTCCCCGTCGAAGTGAAGGTTCACGAAGGTACCGGTGGCCGTGATGGCATTCACGGTCTGGACCACGTAGGGCCAGACGAATTTGTTCCAGAGGCGAGGAGAAAGGAAGTTGCTGGAGCCGCGGGCCACGCCGAGGAAGGCGCTGAAGGGCTTGGCCTGCTTGATGACCCCGAGGGTCTCCTCGATGGTGTCCGCCACCATCACGTCCATGACCTCCTTCACCTTGTCGGGCATGCGGAAGAGGTCAGTCATAAACATGGCCATGCCCCTTCCCCCGGCCAGGGGATCCAAGGGAATGTTGGGGAAGACCCCGGAGTACTCGGGGATGCCCGCCTTCCGGCAGCGCTTGCCAGCGATGATGCCCGCCAGGATGAGCTGGAGCTTCTGGTAGCCACCGAGTCCCAGGCGCTGCTTGTAGTAGTCCTGCTTGAAGCGCTTCCAGCCGACCTTAAGGATGCGGTCGTAGTCCTCCTCTTTGAGATTCTCCTCCTCCACCACCTGCCAGAGGGAACCCTCCGGAAGCTCATCCCCGGCCAGTTTGACCTTGGAAAGGGTGGATGCCGCCACCCAATTGGGCACGATGGCCCCGACCTCGATCATGTCCAGCTCAGGAAAATCCTTGACCGTCTGCAGGATCAACTTGTTGGAATGGAGCCCGCTGTGGGAGAACTTCGCCATGGAGCCCTTGGTATAGGTGGCGGCCCAGGCATCGATCCAGGCCATCACGGGCACCCGGTCAGGGGTTCCCAGGGTGACGGCCTGGGTGATGCGGTTCAGACGTTCCTGGTAGAGCTCCTGCGAGGACTTCATGGATCCGATCCTTTCGCGCTGAGGCACAAGCAGAGCCGTGAAACCAAAGCCCTGGATCGTGCCGATAGGTTGGGGAAGTTGCCAAGAGCCTACCGCAGGTCCCCAAGCCACAGCCCAACAAATGTACTCATAGGTATATGAGTACATTTATAGAGGCTATCTTTTCGACAGATAGCCCCCAATCAGCGCATATGGATAGCCGAGGCACCCTTGGAGGGGTGCCTCGGTTCAAGAGTGTTCACTGCCCGGTGGCAGCGGCGATCATGGCCTTGAAGTTCTCGACCCGGGTGTTGTAGGGCGTGGTGCAGCCCGGAGCCAGAATGAAGCCCGTGGGACCGATGTCCTTGATGAGCTTGGTGCAGTAGTTGTAGACATCATCGGGAGTGCCCAGGGCCAGCAGGGCTGGGGGCACATCGCCCTTGATGCACATGTGATCCCCCAGGACTTCCTTCAGCTTGTAGACGGAGGTCACGCTATCGGAGGCCCAGATGCACTTGCCTTTGGGGAGCTCCCGGAAGCGTTCGATGTCCCGGTTCCATTCGCCATCGAAGTGGAGATTGACGAAGGTGCCGGACTCCACCATGGCGTTGGTGATCTGCACGACGTAGGGCCACACGAACTTGTTCCAGAGCTTGGGGGACAGGAAGTTGCTAGAGCCGCGTGCCACGCCGAGGAAGGCCGAGAAAGGCTTGGCCTGCTTGATGATGCCCTTGTTCTCCTCGATGATGTCCACCACCATGATGTCCATGACTTCCTTGAGCTTGTCGGGCATGCGGTAGAGATCGGTCATGAACTTGGCCATGCCTCGTCCCCCGGCCAGGGGATCCAGGGGGATGTTGGGGAAGGCGCCGGAAAGTTCGGGAAAGCCCGCCTTCTTGCAGCGCCTGCCCGCGATGATGCCCCCCAGGATGAGCTTGAAGGTATCGTAGCCCCCCCAGCCTAGGACATTCTTGTAATACTCCTTCTTGTAGGCCTTCCACCCGATCTTGAGGATGCGGTCGTAGTCCGCTTCCTGGATGTGGTCCAGTTCCTCCACCTGCCAAAGGGAGCCCTCGGGAAGCTCCTTGCCCGCCACCTTCACCGTGGAGAGGGTGGCGGCGGCGACAGCCCTGGGAATGGCAGCCCCCACCTCGATCATGTCCAGCTGGGGGAAGTCCCTGGCGGTTTCAAGAATGAGCTTGTTGGAGTAAAGCAGGTTATTGGAAAGCTTGGCCATGGAGCCATTGCGATAGGTGGCCGCCCAGGCGTCGATCCAGGCCATGACCGGAACCCGGTCCGGCTTGCCAAGGGTGACCGCCTGGGTCATGCGATGGAGGCGTTCCTGATAAAGCTCCTGGTTGGATTTCATGGTCCAATCCTTTCATGGGGTTAAAAGCAGAGATAGCCAAGGCCCACCTCGCGAGAGCGGGCGCCGACTTGATAAGGGAAATTGAGATGAGCCTATCGCGCTGAAGCCATAAACAAATCAACAAATTAACTCATAAGCTCATCAGTACTTTTATATTCATTGATCTCTGTGGAATTAGCTCCAGCAGTGGCCTCAAAATCCGACAGGCCGTTTGGCCGACGTCACCCAGCAAATTAGGCCCGTTACTGGATACCCATCAACTTCTTGGAGAATTCCACGGCGTCCTGGGCGGTCTTGCAGTAAGCGTCGGCGCCCACGTAGTCCGCCGTGGTCTGGTCGCAGGGACCGCCACCAATGAGGATCTTGAGATCCTTCCGCAGTCCGGCTGCCTCGATGGAAGCGATGCATTCCTTCATGCCATCAAAGGCCGTGGTCAGCAGACAGGAGATGCCCACCACCTGCGGCTTGTGCTCCTGGATGGCCTTGATGTAGTCAGCGGTGGGGACGTCTACCCCCAGATCGATGACCTTGAAACCATTACAGCTCATCACGGTCGTGACAATATTCTTGCCGATATCGTGAATGTCCCCGTAAATGGTGCCCATGACGAAGGTGGCGTGGCTCGGAGCTTCGCCGGCAGAGAGGTCGCCTCCAATGGCAGCAGCCGCTTCCTTGAAGATCTCAGCGGACATGATCAGCTCGGAGAGATAATATTCCTTCTCCTCATAACGCTTGCCCACGATGTTCATGCCTTCCTGAAGCTTCTGGATGATCTCGAGGGCGGGAACACCCTGCTCCTGGAGATGCTTGACTTCCTTGACGAGGGCCGATTCTTCAAGATCTGCCATGGCGTTGATCAGGGTCTGGCTCATTTCGATGCCTTTCAGATGGGGGGTGGCAAAGGTGAATAGCGGCATAGAGCCCTCCCCGTCACCAGGAAGAGCTGCCTTTACAAAGGAGCCTGTGGATCCTGCGAAAGCATCCAAAGCGCGTCAGTGGCCAAACATAACCACCGAAATAACAGTCGAAAATCTATAACCTAAGGCAAGGCTATCGCAAACCATATCCACGAATATCAATAAAGTTACTCATGCCCCCATGAGTTCTTTTTTAGATATGAATCTATTTTTCAAGCATTTTACTCAACCGATCTCCGAATGGCCTCCCGGAGCATATCCACGCCCAGGTCCAGATCCTCGGTACGCAGGTTCAAAGCGGGCCTGAAACGCAGTCCCGAATGCCCGGTCGCCATGATCACCATGCCCAGGCGCTGGGTTTCTGTGATCACTTTGGCTCTCAGCTCCGGGCTGGCCAGATCGATGGCGCAGAAGAGTCCCCTCCCGCGGGGGTTGGAGGTCAGTTCCGGGAAATCCCGATGGATCTCCTGGAGCCCCTGCAGGAGCCTCTCTCCCTGACGCGAACTGAAGGCCAGGAGCTCTTCCTCCACCATCACTTCCACGATCCGCTGGGCCCGCACCATGTCCACCAGGTTCCCTCCCCAGGTGCTGTTGATGCGACTGGGAACCTTGAAGACGTTCTCGACCTCGTCGAGGCGGGTACCTGCTGCCATGCCGCAGACCTGGGTCTTCTTGCCGAAGGCGATGAGATCGGGCTCCACATCGAAGTGCTGGTGGGCCCACCAGAGCCCCGTGCCCCCGAAACCGGTCTGCACTTCATCAAAAATGAACAGAAAATCATATTCCCGGGACAGCTCGCTCAATTTCCGGAGGAATTCCCCACGGAAATGATGATCCCCACCCTCTCCCTGGATGGGCTCGATGATGAGACAGGCGATGTCATCCGGATCCCGCTCCACCGCTTCCCGGATCTGGCGAAGGGCCTCGGCCTCCGCCGCCTCGACTTGCTGAAGATTGGCTCCCTCCAGGGGGAAGGTGATCTTGGGATTGAGGATCCGGGGCCAGGGGAACTTGGGATAGTACTGGTGCTTCCGGGGATCGGCGGTGTTGGTGAGACTCAGGGTGTATCCGCTGCGGCCATGGAAGGCGTCCTTGAAGTGGATGACCTGGGAACCCTTCTCGCCGCGACCCCGGGCCAGATTCTTCCGGACCTTCCAGTCAAAAGCAGCCTTCAGGGCGTTCTCCACCCCCAGGGTTCCGCCGTCGATCCAGAAGAGATACTTCAGGTAGGGAGGAAGGGCGTGGCGACTGAATGTCTCCACCCAATCGGCGTAGGCCGTGGTGTAGACATCGCTGTTGGCGGGCTTGTTCACAGCGATCCGCCCCAGATAGGCCTGGAACTCGGGTTCCCTGAGACGAGGGTGGTTGTGCCCCAGGGGAGCGGTGGCAAAGAAGGAATAGAAGTCCAGGATCCGGCGGCCATCCCGGGCGTCCACGATCCAGGAGCCCTGCGACTTCTCCAGGTCCATGACCAGATGGAAACCGTCCATCAGCATGTGCTGGCCCAGTATCCCGAAGACCTCCTCGGGGCGAGCGTGTTCAGTGAATGCGTTCGACATGTCGATCCTTCCATCCCCGTAGCACTGTATTCTTAGATGCAACGAGGTCCAATCATGATGATCCCCTATGTCGCCGTTATGAACAGCCCCCTGGATGCCATCGCCCTGCGCGCGGAGGCCCGGGATCCAAGGGCCGGTTCCGTTGTGGTCTTTGAAGGATGTGCCCGGAATCACCACGATGACAAGGCTGTGGAACTCCTCGCCTACGAGGCCTTCGAGTCCATGGCCGTGTCGGAACTGGAGAAGCTGCGAAGCGAAGCCATGGAGCGCTTCAGCCTCACCCAGTGCTTCATCCACCATCGCACGGGCATCGTGCCCCTCTGCGAGGCTGCCGTAGTCGTGGTCTGCGCTTCGGCCCACCGCAAGGAGTCCTTCGAGGCCGTAGGCTGGATCATGGACATCATCAAGGAACGTGTGCCCATCTGGAAGCGTGAGCGCTACAAGGAGGGCAGCGAGTCCTGGGTGGAAGGCGAACTGCGGCACTGACATCGCAGGCGGATCGGGGCCTGGCGTCAGCCTGGATTGCCTAGGTTTTTTGCAGGGTGAACTTGAAGACGAATTTCGAGGCGGATGTGCCGACAATGATCACATCCCCGTCTTCAAGCCGCGCCCGGGTGCGGGACCCCTTGTGACCGATCAGTTCACCTTCCACGATCGTGCCGCAGGTGCTGCCTTGGTCCGTGATGACAAAATGATCACCTTCAACCGAAATCAGGAAATGCTCCCTCGAGACGTTCAATTCCGAGCCCGTTTCGATTAGATACAGATCATTATTCGGCCGGGAATCGGGCTTTCTCCGCCTATCGGCCGGGGTATCGTTTCGATTCGAAGCGCGGCTCTCACGACCCACCCTGAAGGGCAGTCTCGGCAGTACCAGGAGAGCCCCACCACAAGCCATTCTGGCCTCAGGGGTCAGGGCCTTCAGGGCAGCCACACAGTCCGTCATGCTTACCTCTCTGGAGCCCAGGTCATACGTGCCTGGTTCTTGATACCGAGCCTAACCGATTCAACACCTATTTTTAATCACTAATAAACGAAAGCACCCCAACAGGCCTTGGTCGCAAAGCCGTTTTGTCCACGGAGCACGAAGCCCGGTTTAGACTAAAGGTTTGCTTGAGGTTCCGGTTTGGCTTTCCCTTTTGATTCCTTCTTCATCGGCCCTGTCGAGGTCAAGCCCGCCCTGGTTCTGGCGCCTCTCCACGAGATCACGGACCTCCCCTTCCGGCGGATGATCCGCGAGATCGGCGGCCTGGGCCTCACGGTTTCCGAAATGATCAGCGCCGAGGCCCTCTGGCGCCAGGCCAGGAAGGCCAAGGAGATGATGGCCTCGGAGGGGGAACGCCCTTTCTCGATCCAACTCGCAGGCTACATCCCCGAGCATCTGGCAGAGTGCGCCCGGATGTGCGAGGAACACGGCGCCGACCTGGTGGACCTGAACATGGGATGCCCCGCCAGCAACGTGACCAGTGGCGGGGCGGGTTCCGCCCTGCTCCGCGACTTCCGCCTGGCGGAACGCTGCGTGCAGGCTATGGTCAAGGCCGTGAAGATCCCCGTCACCGTAAAGATGAGGGTGGGTTGGGACGCGGCCCAGAAGGAGCGGGAGGAGTATCTGGATTTCCTGAGGAT
The DNA here is from genome assembly GCA_017859955.1 of Holophagaceae bacterium. Classification (GTDB taxonomy): domain Bacteria; phylum Acidobacteriota; class Holophagae; order Holophagales; family Holophagaceae; genus Holophaga. Next base: position 11,615 of record JAFNAB010000012.1, on the reverse strand, counting down.
GTACGAGGCCTGCGGCGTCCAAGCCGTGGCCATCCACCCTCGGACCAGGGCCCAGCAGTATCTCGGCCACTCGGACTGGAGCCTCATCGCCCGGGCCGTGGACCTGGGACTGAGCATCCCCATCATCGGAAACGGCGACGTCAACCGGGCCGAGGAGGCTCACCAGATGGTCCGGGAAACGGGCTGCGTTGGGGTGATGATTGGGCGGGGTGCAATGTACAACCCCTTTATTTTCAAGCAGGTCCTGGACCCAGATCTGGAAGTCAGCTCGGACATGCGGATCGACGCCACCCTGCGCTTCTTCCGCCTCACCCTTGAGGAAGGCGACCAACGGGCGGCCCTCCACAAGATCAAGAAGATCGGTGCCTGGTTCACCAAGGGCCTGCCAGGGGGCGCCAAGTTCCGCCACCGACTGAATGAACGCAACGATCCCGAGGAGCTGATCCAGGATATCGAGGCGCTACGCCTTGAGGCCCGCCACGCTCACGAGGGACAGTAGACCCCCTCATACCAATTCGCAATCAATAAACTAAAGCATAAAAACGACTTCCACCACCAAGACACGAAGGCACCAAGGAGTCACCAAGGGCTTACCAGCGATCCATGGCTTTGCCCCAGGGTGAATGTGAAAGCCAGCCCGTGCCATATCGCTCCACCGGGCTGGACACTCAGGCCGCCCCGCTGCGCGGGGGCGCGCGGCAAAGCCGCACGCGTTCCGGGAGGGACAGGCGGCGAAGGCACGCGGGCGTGCCATAGCCACCTGCCCCTCCCGGGACCAGGCCTGAGTGTCCTGGTTAACGCATCAGGCTTTTCTTGGTGAAACTTGGTGCCCTTGGAGCCTTGGTGGTGGAATTTATGCTTTTGTACGCGAAGGCGTATCAGCCTTCCATCACCGGCAGCAGCACTTCGAAGCGGGTACCCCTGTCGGGTTGGCTCTCGAGCAGGAGCGCCCCCTGGTGGCCCCGGATGACCCCCATGGCGGCCGGAAGGCCCAGGCCCCGACCGAAACATTTGGTCGTGAAGAAGGGGTCGAAGAGGCGGTTCATGGTTTCGGGGCTCATCCCACACCCGGTATCTTCCACTTCCAGCAGCACATGCCAGCCCGCCCGGGGCGGTGCCTCGATGACACTCCGGGCGAAGTCGTCCATTTGGACATATCGCTGATCACAGCGCACAGTCACCACCCCGGCCTTGTCCCCGATGGCCTCCACGGCATTGGTCACCAGGGTCAGGGCCACCTGGAGAAGTTGGGAAGCATCCCCCTGCACGGGCCGGACTCGCCTGGACCCATCCAGAATGAGCCGGATCTGCGGGGGGACCAGCTCCCGAAGCAGGGCCTCGTTCTCCTCCAGAAGAGAACTCAAATCCACCGGTCTGGTGCACGCGGGTCGGCTCCCGGAACAGGCCAGCATCTGCCCCGTCAAACGGGCAGCCTTCTGGGCGGCGGCCATGCAGCGGTCGATGGGCCCCCGGCACGGAGAATTCAAGGGAAGCTGGATGGCCAGAAGATCCAGATTGCCGACCATGGCCATCAGGAGATTGTTGAAGTCGTGGGCGACGCCCCCGGCCAGCACCCCCAGGCTTTCGAGCTTTTCGGTCTGCATCAGCCGCTTTTCCAACTCCAGGCGGCTGCGTTCAATCTGCTTGCGCTCCGTGATGTCCGTGATGAAGACCTCGAGGTGGGAAGGCATTCCGGTGTCATCCTGCACCCCCCGCCCCTGTTCCCACACCCACTTGCTGGAACCGTCGGCGCATTGGACCGGGTACTCCGACTGGAAAGCGCTCCCCTGCATCAGAGCCTCCTTCCACTGAACCCGGAGCGGCTCCCGGAAATCCGGGTGCACCAGTTCGCTGAAGCAGCGATCCGATTCCCCCAGCCATTCCAGGGGAGCGTAGCCCGTCAATTCCTGGAAACGGCCGTCCAGGCTTTCCAGACGCCAGACCAGATCCAGACGGCATCGCAAAGCAAAACCCGGCAGGTGATCCACCAGGTTACGGAGACGGCGCAACTCTTCCAGGTTTCGCCCCCTGGGGTGGGAAACGTGGAGATGGTGGGCCCGGAACCGGCCATCCATCCACGAAAGAACCGCAGTCAGACGGAGCAGAGGGGTCTCCCTGTATCGTGGAGAGGATCCCTCCTTCAGGATGCAGAGCCCCCGGACGACCGCAGCCTGCTCAGAGATCGGGGTCACATCCAGGTGCTCGGGATCAAGGGCAAAGGTGGCGAGGGAATGGGTACCGTCACAGCCCCAGGAGCCCATGGGGGCATGGTCCACAAAATCCCAACCGTCCGCCGGATTCCGTCTGGACAGATAGCCGCATATGAAGTGGTCAAACCACTTGCGGATCTCCTGATCAGTCCGAGTCTTTCCCATGTATACCCGTTAGGGGTTGAATGTTCAGGAAAGTATGGAACCTCGGGAATATAAAAAACAATAATAATTTCCACCAACCCCTAGGCCGACCGGTAGATGTGCTCCAGGAGAACGGTTTCCCTGGGAGCGATCGAAACGAACTCTTCATCCCAGGGACCGGTCAGCAGCTTCTTGATGTAGCGGAGCGAACCAGGGATGACCTGCGGCTCCAGTTTCAGATCCTGGGCCACAACCTGGGTCTGATCGAGAAACTCCGGCATGTTGTAGGCACCGGTCTCGATGAGCCCCAGGAAGCGGTAGTGCTGGAGCATGATCCTGAAGGCCCGATCGGCCCTGCCCTGCCCCAGGCGCTCCACCGCCTCCCGGTATTCGGCCCAGATGTTCTTTTCGTATTTCAGCCACCCCTTGGTGAGGAAGTAGGTGGCCCCGTCCTGTGAGATCTCCTTGCGGCGCTGGGCGGATCCCAGCATCAGGGTGATGCAGTCATCGGCCCGGGGAAAGACCAGGCGGTAGTCCCCAGGGGTCACGCCCACAAAGCAGTTCCCGCAGATGCCGAAGGCCATCAGCACCAGATCCATGTCCAGAAGCCTGTCCAACTCCTCCTGGATCCGCTTCTTCAGGCTGCCGGGTTCGAGGTGCAAGCCCGATTCGATCCAGACCACGGGAAAGGTGCAGCCCACCTCTCCCATGGCCATGGCCAGTTCGTCCTGAATGGTCTGACAGGCGACGATGACCGTCTTCATCCCTGGAAACGTTCCGCCAGGGCCTTGATGTAGGCCGGGCCGCTGCCACAGCAGGACCCGAGCACCTGGGCCCCCAGCTCGACGAAGTCCGAGGCCGTCGCCGCGAAGTCCTGGGGCGTCACGTCATAGACAGCCTTCCCATCGACCATCCGGGGAAGGCCGGCATTGGGCTTGGCGATGAGGACAGCCTCCGGGGCCCCCTCCTTCATCTGGCTCAGGACCTTGGGCACCATCTCCAGCCCCTCGCCGCAGTTCAGGCCGAGGGCCGAAAGGCCCATGGGCCAGAGCTGCTGGGCGGCCATCTTGGCCCGAACCCCCATCATGGTGCGGGCGTTGGCATCGAAGCTGAGGGTACAGAAGACCGGAAGTCCCGTGGTGAGGGCGCCCTGGATGGCCGCCTTGATCTCGCTCATCTCGGACATGGTCTCGATCCAGAGCAGGTCGACGCCACCCTCTGCGAGGGCTGCGGCCTGCTCGGTGTAGACCTCCAGGGCCTCCTCGGCGCTCATGGGGCCGTAGGGCTTCAGGAGGGCTCCCGTGGGCCCCATATCGCCCGCCACATAAGCCCGGTCACCCGCGGCCTCCCGGGCGAGGCGCGCCCCGGCCAGGTTCAGCTCCCGCACCCGGCCCTCCAGGCCATGGCGGGCCAGGGTGGTGCGGTTCCCGCCGAAGGTGTTGGTCAGGAAGATGTTGGAGCCAGCCTCGATGTAGGCGCGATAGAGGGCCAGGATCTCCTCGGGGCGATCCACGTTCCACAGCTCAGGGGCCTTGCCGGAGGGCAGGCCCGCCGCCATGAGCATGGTCCCGGTGGCGCCGTCGGCGATCAGCAGCTTGCCAGCTGCGAGGGCTTCCTTGATGGGTTCCATGGGGGCTCCTTCATTAGATGCAAAAGGACCATTGTACGCGGGCATGCCGCGTTCAGGAGCCACTCCGAGCCATGCGATCCCGGGCAGCATCGGGACACGGGCCGGACCCTGATCGCCAAAGCGCGCAAGGGTTCTGTCTCTTATCGCCGTTCATCGCCGTCCATCGCTGGCTGAAACATTCTTAAAAAGGTTGATGGGGAGCAACCAGGGTCGTGGTCTTCCCTTTGCCGTCAAAGAATCTGAGCCGACGATGGACAGCGATGGACAGCGATAAAGAGGTGGTTCCAGCGAACTCCCGGCCCTTTGCCGAAGCGACCGGCCGCCGCCTCCTACTCGTCCGAAAACACCGGCCGCAGCTTCGCCAGCTTCTGATCGTGGGTCGTGAAATTCCGGTGGATCAGGTAGCTCTGCTTGCGGGGCATCATCCCCACCTTCTCGGCGAAGACCTGGATCTCCTCGTCCTTCTGATAGTGGGAACGCTCCAGGAGCAGGTTGCGCTGCAGTTCTTCCTGCTTCTTGATGTCCGCCCTCACCTCGCTCATGGCATAGCTCAGGCGGGTGTGCTGGATCTTGAGGTAGGCCATGGAGGCCAGGGGCATGGCCACCGCCACCGCCAGGAGCAGCATGCGCAGCACGCCCTCCCCTTCCGGCTGGCGGCTGGTGACGGAATAGCCGTGATGAACGGGGATCTTGTTGTTCATGGCGTCCTCACAGATGCGGAATCAGAAAGGCGCTCGGCGATCCGCAGACGGGCGGATCGGGAGGGGGGATTGGCTTGCAGTTCCGCGTCACCGGCCTTCAGGCCGTTGCCGTGGATCACCCGCACCTTCTCAGGCAGAGCCTGCGGGGCGATGCGACCGGGACCGTCGTAAACCCCCGCCAGGCGGCGGAAGGTGTGCTTGACGATGCGGTCTTCGAGACTGTGGAAGGAGATGACGCCGAGGCGCCCCCCGGGAACCAGGGCCTCCACGGCCTTTTCGAGGGTGGCCTCCAGGCGGCTCAGCTCGCCGTTCACGGCGATGCGGATGGCCTGGAAGCTGCGAGTGGCGGGATCGATCTGCTTCTTGCGCTTGGCGATCTCCCGGGGCAGCACCTGGTAGATGGCCTGGGCAAGGTCCAGGGTGGTATGAAGGCGCCCCTCGTTGAAAGCCCTGAGAATGGACCGGGCGATGGGCCGGGAGGCCCGCTCCTCGCCATACTCGTATAGGGCATTGGCCAGGGTCTCGTCGCTCTGCTCGGCAATCCACTGGAGGGCGGTTTCGCCGTGTTCAGGATCCATCCGCATATCCAGGGGTCCTTCCTCCATGAAGCTGAAGCCCCGTTCAGGGGTCCTCAGATGGAGGTTGGAGACGCCCAGATCCATGAGGATGGCGTCGAAGCCGCGGGGAGCCTGGAGATGGCGCCAGGATTCGAAGAGGGGATCCTCCCAGATGTCCTCGTGGGCCCCGGCCAGGATGCTGAAGCGGGCATCCGAACCCAGGCGGGCCTTGGCCAGTTCCCGGGCGAAGGGATCCCGGTCCACCCCGAGATAGCGGGTATCGGCGTCGCAGCGGGCCAGGATGGCCTCGGCATGGCCTCCCAGACCGAGGGTCAGGTCCAGGACCCTGCCCGCCGGGGGGACCGGCAGGGAGTCCAGGACTTCCTGGAGCAGCACGGGAACGTGGGTGGGGGTCGGCGTCATGGTCAGATCCCCAGCTCAGCAAGCTGCGCGAAGTCATCGGTGGTGAGCGGTTCGGCCGCAAGACGGCCCTGGAAGCGGGCCCGGCTCCAGATGGCCAGATAGTCCATCTGGCCGAGGATGGCGACTTCCCCGGTGAGCTCGGCAGCCTCCCGGAGGGTACCGGGAATGACGAAGCGCCCCTGGGCATCGGGAGCTACTTCACTGCCGTAGTAGGCCGTCACCTGGAGGAACTTCTGCTTGGCGGGACTGGTGCTGGGGAGCTTGGCAAGGCGTTCCTCGATCTGCTCCCAGACCGGCATGGGATAGAGGCGGGCGGACTGACCGTCAAAGGAGGTGAGGTAGCAGGCGAAGCCTTCCCCACCCTCGCCCTTGGCGAAGGCTTCCAGATCGGCCTTGAAACCCGTGGGGAGCTTGAGACGGCCCTTTTCATCCACGGTGGCCGGGGAATTGCCGCGCAGTCGCAGCACCTCGGTGACCTTTCAAAAAGCGGAACGGAAAAGATCGGAAGACTTCGCTGACCACTTTGGTCCACTCAGTTCCAAAATTTGCCACTTGAATCCACTCCCAAGTCTAGGAACCCCTCGTGGAACCACAAGCCAAAACAAAAGCGAAACGAGGACGAAACTTGCACAAATTCACACGCTCGTTCCTGGCTTTAAGGGCCAGCTCCCGAAAGAATGGAAGAACCGAGGAGCCCCCCGATGCCCCGCACCCCCCACGAGCTTTCCCGCGCCCTGCCCAGCCCTTGGCTGGCCTTTCTCCTGGGCGTTCTGGGCACGGGCATGCTGGCCAAAGCCGGGGATCCCGCCAACCGCGTCATGGGCGGCCTGCTGCTGCTGGGAGCCACGGTCTGGCTCTTCTGGGGGCAGCGGAAGTCCCAGGGCCTCATCAAGCGCCTCCTGAGCGTCATCCCCGTGGAGCGGAAGGATGAATCCCTTTTCCGGGAGGCTCCCAAGGTCTGGGAGGCCCTGGAGCGGGAGAACCGCGAACTCCGACTCCTGAACCTCCGGGAAGACCAGTTGCGGCGCAACATCCTGGCCAACCTGAAGGCGGGCGTGGTGGTGCTCGACAGCAACCGCGAGGTGCGCCTCTTCAACCGGGCCGCCCAGTCCCTCCTGGGCTCCTCAAGCGTCATCACCCTGGGTTCCCCCCTGGTGGGGGTCTTCCGGGAGCCCCTCTGCCTCGCCAATCTGGCCAAGGCCTTCGCAGGCGAAGGCACGGAATGGGACCTGAAACGGGACCCCAGGATCCTGCGGATCCGGGCCTTCCCCATCGACCTGGATCCGGGCGAGACCTACGGCGTGCTGGTGACCCTGGATGACATCACCCGCCAGGAGGCCCTGGAAACGACGCGCCAGAAGTTCATCTCCAACGCCAGTCACGAGCTCAAGACCCCCGCCACCAGCATCCGCATCGCCGCCGAGGATCTCCTGGAGGGCAACCTGGTGGTTCCAGAGGGCGAAACCAGTCTGCGCATCATCATCCGCTCCGTGGAGCGCATGGCCATGCTCCTCAATGACATCTCGGAGCTCTCCCAGATCGAGACCGGCGCCACCGCCCTGGAACCGGCTCCCATCCTCCTGGGCGGATTCCTGGAAGGCGTCCTGGAGGATGTCTCCTCCCAGGCCCAGGCCCGCCAGATCCACCTCAGCAGCCACCTCGAGGATGGACTGGAGAGCACCACTCTCGTCACGGACCCCCACCGCCTCCAGCAGCTTCTGGACAACCTCCTGTCCAACGCCATCAAGTTCAGCCCCGAGCAGGCCCAAGTGAAGCTGATGGCCTCCCGGGAGGGAGAGTGGGTCAGCCTCTCGGTGGTGGACCAGGGGCCGGGCATCGCCGAAGCCGAACAATCCCGCATCTTCGAGCGCTTCTACCGCTCCCCCCTGACCCGGGGCGTGCCCGGCACCGGCCTGGGCCTGGCCATCGTGAAGCACCTGGCCTCCCTCATGGGGGGGGAGATCTCCCTCCGGAGCACCCCAGGATCCGGTGCCACATTCACCCTCCGGCTTCCCTTGGCCGAATAGACATCCATGGATTCCTTCACGATGCTTCCGGAGCCAGGCGGGCGATGTGTCCGCTACGTAGGGGATCGGATCCGCTTCACCCTCAAGCGCCCGCCCTTCGCCAAGGAGGGCTGGAAGGGCCTCCTCCGCACGAACCTGACCCGGGGGGCCAAGGCCCGGGAAGAGGTGGTGGCCCTGGCGGGCACCCGCCCCAGCGACGGGCACACCTTCGCCGGAGCCTCCTGGCGGGACATCCCCCTGCATCCCGGCAGCGAGGCCTGGGAGCTGGACCTGCCCCTCGCGGAAGTCGGCTATTTCCGCGCCAAGGCCTATGCCGTAGACCCCTTTGGCAACCAGTACTGGCCCGACGGGCCCGATCTCGGGATTTCCGTCCTTCCGGACCACCTCCGAACCGGCAACACCGTCTACTGCGCCTTTCCCCGGATGTTCGGCCCGACGCCAACCCTGGAGCCCCATCTGGAGGAGGGCATCCGCCAACTGGACGATCGCGCCTTCACGGTGATCCCCCCCAGCGGCACCCTGAGGAGCTTGGTCCGGCAGATCCCCCACATCGTGGAAACCCTGGGCTGTCGGATCCTCCACCTGCTCCCCCTGGGACCCGTCCCCACCACCTACGCCCGCATGGGGCGCTTCGGCAGCCCCTATGCCCAGCTGGATCTGACCGCCATCGATCCGGCCCTGGTGGAGTTCGACCGCCGCACCACCGCCGAGGACCAGTTCCGGGAACTGGCCTACGCCACTCACCTGCGGGGGGCCCAGGTATTCCTGGATATCGTGGTGAACCATACGGGATGGGGCAGCCGTCTCATGGGCGAGCGCCCCGAATGGTTCCACCGCAACCCCGATGGCAGCTTCCACAGCCCCGGAGCTTGGGGCACCACCTGGGAGGACCTGGTGGAGCTGGACAACCACCAGCCTCTGCTCTGGGAAACCGTCGCGGACGCCCTGCTGATCTGGTGCCGCCGGGGGGTGGACGGCTTCCGCTGCGATGCGGGCTACATGGTGCCCCTGCCGGCCTGGCAGTACATCATCGCCCGGGTGCGCCAGGAGTTCCCGGACTGCACCTTCCTGCTGGAAGGGCTCGGAGGGGCCTGGGAAGCCACGGAGACCCTGCTTTCCGAAGGGGGGATGCAGTGGGCCTACTCCGAGCTCTTCCAGAACTTCCAGCCCCAGGAACTCTCGCACTATCTGGACCATACCTTCAGGCAGGGGGAAAGGCTGGGGCCCCTGGTCCACTACAGTGAGACCCACGACAATGACCGCCTGGCAAAAAAGGGAAAGACTTGGTCCCTCTTCCGGAACCGCCTCAGCGCCCTCACCAGCCTGAGCGGGGCCTTCGGCTTCACCGCCGGAGTGGAATGGCTGGCCACGGAAAAGATCGATGTCCACGGAAGCCGCAGCCTCAACTGGAACGCTTCCCCCAATCTCCTGAGCGAACTCTCCCGCCTCAATCACCTTCTGGCGGAGCACCCCTGCTTCTTCGACGGCGCAAGGCTGGAACGTCTCAGCCCGACCGATTCCCCGGTCCTGGCCCTAGGCCGCATCTCCCAGGACGGACAGGACCGCTGCCTCATCGTCCTCAACCTGGATCAGGAAGCTCCGGCCAGTCTGACCCTGGACATCTCCCATTGGCAGGCCTTCGGCGACCCCAGGGTAGACCTGCTCGGCCAGGCACCCCCGGAAATCCTGGTCCAGGAAACAGTTGTGACTCTCACCCTGGAACCCGCCGGCGCCCACTGCCTTTCCCACCTGCCGGAGCCCCGTGGGCTGGCAGGGGCGCGCTACCGGACCCGCCGGGCCCAAACGGCCTGGGCCTACCAGCAATTGGCCATCGCCTGGCCCGCTGAAGACCTGGGTCCGGCCCCGTGGCGGGAGCTGGGAGCCTGGGTGGGACGGGATCCCGCTGGTTTCCTGGCGGCCCTGGTGAACCTCAAGCCCTCGGACGCCCGCCAGGACCTCCTCACTTCCCTCCAGGAGGCCAGGGCGCGCAACGGCTATGCCCCGGTCATTCTGTGGGATCGGGCGGACATCCGCCGCATCACACCGGTACCCGGGCGGCATTGGCTCCTGGTCCGGGATACGGCCCCCTTCGCCGCGACGCTCCACCGGGCCGGCGCCCGGGACCTTTACCTCCGCTCCATTCCCGTGGACGGGGGGCAGGTGGTGGTCTTCCCCCCGCAGGCCCTGAAGGTCGAGGGCGGAGCCTCCCAGGAGGCCGAACTCCTGCTGGAACGTTTCACGGAGGAGGGACGCCAGGCCCGGGGAAGCCTGCGCCTCTGCGCCCCTGAACCCAGGTTCCATGGCGGGACCCCTCGAAGCCTGGCCCTGCTCACCAACGGGCGGGGGGCCATGGCGCGGCTCCATGCAAATCTGGGGGCCATCAGCTCAAAATACGATTGCCTGCTGGGGGCCAATCTCCACCCGGAGAACCCCTGCGACCGCCACATCCTGGCCAAGCGCCTGAGGGCCTGGGTGAACGCCGACGGCTTCATCACAGCCCTGGACCACACGAACCTGCACAGCTTCAACCCCGGCCCCCCCGCCCGCTGGGTATTCCTGGCCCACGCTGGCGATGGGCGGATGGCCGAAATCCACCTCTGCGCCGATCTTCTGCCGGACCGGAACACGGTGGCCTTCCACCTGCTGCGGCCCGATCTCCTGCCAGCCTCCGGAGACCCCCTCCCCTTCCGCTGCGAGGTCACCCTCATTCTGCGGGTGGACCTGGAGGACCGCGGTTTCCACGGCGAAACCAAGGGCAACCTCGATGCCGAGCGATTCTTCGACGAGGCCACGGCTCCCTTCGAGGATGGACGGGGCTTCATTTTCCGTCCTGCGCCGGAGCGGACCCTCAAGGTCCGCTGCGAGGGAGGCCGCTATCACGACTCCCCGGAGTGGTGCTGGAACATCCCCCACCCCGTGGAAGGGAGCCGCGGCATGACCGACACCGGGGACGCCTGGAGCCCGGGATGGTTCGAAGTGCCCCTCAGCCATGGCGGCAGCACAACCCTGGTTCTCGATGCCGAACAGACCCCTCCGGACCCAGCCCTGCTCCTGAATCTTCCCCGGGTACCGGCCCGGATACTGAGTCTGGACCTTCGCCCAGGATTGCGGGCCGAAGACTCCCTGGGACGCCAGCTCCTGCGGGCTTCCTCCGCCTTCCTGGCCCAGCGGGGCCAGGGGATGACGGTCATCGCCGGGTATCCCTGGTTCCTGGACTGGGGCCGGGATACCCTCATCGCCGTGCGGGGCCTCCTCACCGGGGGCTTCCATGAGGAAGTCCGGGACATCCTCCTCACCTACGCCCGGCTGGAGGAGGACGGCACCCTGCCCAACATGCTCTCGGCGGACTCCACCGCCAACCGGGACACCTCGGACGCCCCCCTCTGGTTCGGGCTGGCCTGTGAGGAAGCGGCGGCGGCCCTGGGCGATGAACTCTATGGCGAGGATGTGGGGGGACGCACCCTGTCCCAAGTCTTGGGTTCCATCGGGGCGGGCTACCTGAGGGGCACCCCCAACGGCATCCGGGTGGATCAGGACTCCGGCCTGGTCTGGAGCCCCCCCCACTTCACCTGGATGGACACCAACTTCCCCGCGGGCACACCCCGGGAAGGCTATCCCATCGAGATCCAGGCCCTCTGGATCCGGCTCCTGGAACAGCTGGAGCGCCTGAAGGTCCCGGGTCCCGCCTGGGACCATGTGGCCCGGCGGGCCCTGAATTCCCTGGACCGTTTCTGGAGTCCGGAACTTGGCTGTTTCTCGGACCTCCTCAGCGCCGAGGGGCTGCCCGATGGCCTTGTGCGTCCCAACCAGCTCTTCCTGGTGAGCCTGGGGATCCTGGGTGGTCCAAAGGCCCGCGCAGCGGTCAGCACCTGTGCGAAGCATCTGCTGGTTCCGGGCGGAATGCGGAGCCTGGCCCCCCTGCC
>JAFNAB010000210.1 GCA_017859955.1 Holophagaceae bacterium | reverse complement strand
TCCCGGAACCAGGCCTGAGTGTCCTGGTCAACACCATGCTTTTCTTCGTGAGACTTGGTGCCCTTGGTGCCTTCGTGGTGGAAGTTATGCTTTTGTTTGTGAAAGCGTATCAGGGGCTTGTCTTGTTGTGAATGGTGATCTAATGTGAATGAAATTCATTCATGGCGGGTAATGCCCGTACCATCAACAGGATAGGAGAACACCATGGCTACTCAACCGGCCTTCAGTGCGTCTGGCGTGATTCGTATGGAATACGAGCCCACCTGCAAGGCCCTGCTCGTTTTCTGGGAGAAGTTTCTGAACGTCAAGGAGATGGTGGACAAGTGCAATTCGGAAGGGAAGCGGCTCGGGGCGAAGAGTCTGATTGTCCAGGTGCCGGCCGGTCTTGCCCTCAAGCAGGAGGATGCTGCCCTCTTCCAGGAATACGTCCCCAAGAACCAGCTGGCGGCGGGCATGGCAAACCTGATCAACATCGTCTCCTCCAGCGCCATCACCAACATGGCGGCCAAGCGCTGGAAGGAACCCTCCAAGCAGTGCGGCCTCACCGTGTTCGAGGCCACGAGTGTGGAAGACGCGCTGAGGATTGCCCGGGAGCAGGCCTGAGGCTCAAGCCTCCCCAAGGTCGGGCCATGCGGTTGATCCCCGCATGGCCCTTGTTACATCTGGGCCTGGGCTGAGCCAGTAACGGGTTTGGCCAGCTGACGCCGCTTGAGAAGCTGCTCGGCTTCAGGGAAGAGCTGGAGGGCCTTCTGGACCTGGGGGTCCCGGCTGCAGAGGTAGCGCCATCCGGCTTCGATGCCGAAGGCCATGTTCTGCAGTTCGTAGGTGATCTGATCCCGCATGTCGTTCTGGGTGACGGCGTCCTTCCACTCGGTTTCGGTGAAGGGGATCTTCTCGGCCTTCAGCCATTCCTGGAAGCGGGCCAGTACCTGATCCGAGGCGACCTCTCCCTGCTTCACGCCGAACTTCTCCTTCTCCACCAGGGCGAACTTGAAGAAGGCCCCGTAACGCCCGCGCAGGGTGGCGGCGAAGGTGCTCAGCTTGCCCTGGTCGACGACGTAGTCGGGCTGGATGCCGCCCCCACCGTAAACCACGCGGTTGAGGTCGGTGCGGTAGGCAGGGCCCTTGGGCTGTTCCGGCTGCTTGTCGTCCGGCAGCAGGTAGTCGTCCAGGCCGTGTTGGTAGTCCCGCTGGATGCAGCGTCCCGAGGGGGTGTAGTAGCGGGCCACCGTGAGGGCCAGGCCCCGGCTGCGGCCGATGGGGAGGACGGTCTGAACCAGTCCCTTGCCCCAGCTGTTGGTTCCCACCACCAGGCCGCGGTCGTGGTCCTGGACGGCGCCGGTCACGATCTCTGAAGCCGAGGCGGAACCCCGGTTGATGAGGATCAGGAGCGGGAAGGGATCCAGGGTGCCCCCGGCAGGGGTACGGGTGACGGAGACCTGCTTGGCCTCACGGCCCCGCTGGCTCACGATGATCTCATTGGGCCCCAGGAGCTGGCGGCAGATGCCGATGGCGGCATCCAGCAGCCCGCCCGGGTTGTAGCGCAGGTCCAGGATGAGTTCCTTCATGCCCTGGCGCTTGAGGCTGGCGATGGCCTTCTGGAATTCTTCGGAGGTGGTCTCGCCGAAGTCCTTCACGGTGATGAAGCCCGTGGTGGGGGTGAGCATGAAGCTGTAGTAGACGCTGTTGGACGGGATCTCGGCCCGGGTGATGCTGAACTTGAGGTGTTCGGGGTAGCCCGGGCGCTGGACGCTCACTTCCACCACCGTTCCCTTGTCCCCCCGGAGGCGCTGCACCACCTGGGCGCTGCTGAGCCCTTCGGCGGTCTTGCCGTCAATCTCCTTGAAGGTGTCACCTGGCCGCAGTCCCATTTTCTCCGCGGGGCCGCCCCGGACGACGCTGGTGATGACCACGCCGTCGGGCTGCTGCTGGATCATGGCGCCGATGCCGAAGAATGTGCCCCGTTGGTCCTCGCGAAGGGAGCGGAACTCCGCCTCGTCCATATAGTTCGAGTGGGGGTCCAGGGTGTGGAGCATGCCCTGGATGCCGGCATGGGTGGTCTGTTTGGCGGTCGGGGGCTCCACGGCCTCCTTCTGCACCAGGGTCATCACTTCGGCCAGGGTGTCCAGGCTTCGCTGCTTGGCCCGCTCCTCGCCCGCCCGCCCCGAGAGGGGGGCGTAGATCAGGGGGGTGGCCGCTACGGTGAGAACGATCCAGTACCTGCCGAACCAGCGTGCCATGGAGCTTCCTGTCTTTCGGGATGGGTGGGAGGGGAGGGGCACGGGAGCCTCAGAAGGTGGCGAGGATGTGATCGGCGATGGGCCTCATGCGGGCCAGACGGCTGCGCTCTGCCACGAAGATCGACTCGAGCTGGCGGTAGGCGTCTTCCAGGTCCTCGTTCACCACGAGGTAATCGTAGTGGGGGAACTGTTCCATCTCGTGCCGGGCGTGCTGGAGGCGGACCGTCAGCTGCTCTTCGGTCTCGGTGCCCCGGCCCCGCAGGCGGCGGGTCAGTTCTTCCGCCGTGGGGGGCAGAAGGAAAATCAGGATGGCTTCCGGCAGCGCCGCCTTCACGTTCTTCGCGCCCACGGTCTCGATATCCAGGAGGATGTCCTTCCCCGAGGCCCGCTGCTCCTGGATCCAGGCGCGGCCGGTGCCGTAGCGGTTCTTGTAGACCTGGACCCATTCCAGCAGACCGTCTTCGGCCAGCATGGCGTCGAAGGTGGCGTCATCCACGAAGAAGTAGTCCTTGCCGTGCACTTCACCCTCCCGGGGAGGCCGGGTGGTAAAGGAGATCGAAAAGATGAGATCCGGTAGCTTCTCCAGCAGACGCCGCACAAGGGTGGACTTACCCGCCCCCGAGGGCGCGGAAAGGACATAAACGTTTCCCTGGCATGCGGTCAAAGGCAGCTCCAAAACCTAATCTTACTCGGAGATGGGCCGGATCACAGATCACACCTTGAGGCTGGACCCTCCAGACCCCATACTCGGTATCCCACGGTTCCCTCCTCGAGGGGAGGAACCGCACCCGGGGGTGACCGGTTTCGACAGGTTGACGTAGGGGTGCGAGGCGCAGGCGGGGGTTGGTCGGTTGGCCCCCTTATCAAGCCGATCAAAACAAAACTGCCAACGATAACTTCGAACTGGCCCTCGCCGCTTAACCGCGGATCGAGCGAGTCCCCGTGATCTCCTGGTATCGGGCTCGTTAAACCACTGAAAGGGTGACTACGGTCTGCCGGACGGTGGGACAGGATGGGTTGCCGGAGCGTCTCCGACCGGTGATCGAGACAAGGAGGCAAGTCCTCGATCAGGGTTGTCCAATTCCCCTGCAGAGGTCACGCAAAATGGACCAAGCCTGTGGACGACCCTCCACATCACGCTTCTTGGACGCGGGTTCGACTCCCGCCACCTCCACCAA
>JAFNAB010000209.1 GCA_017859955.1 Holophagaceae bacterium | reverse complement strand
ACAAAACGCCCCGGCCATAGGGCTCGGGGCGCTGGAATGCGGTGGAAAGGGCGTGATCAGCCCGCTACGGTGCCGCCGTCCACGGAGAGGATGTGCCCGGTCACGAAGGCACTGGCGTCGGAGGCCAGGAAGATCGTGGGGCCCACGAAATCCTCGGGCTCGGGGGCGGCGCCCATGGGGATGCGCGCCAGGTAGCCTGCGGCACTCTTGGGATCGCTCAGGATGGGCTCCGTGAGGGGGGACCAGAAGACGCAGGGGGCGATGCTGTTGACGCGGATGTTCTGCTTGCCCCACTCGAAGGCCAGGGTCTTGGTCATGTAGTGGACGGCGGCCTTGCTGGTGCCGTAGCCGGTGTAACCACCTTCGTGGCCGTTGAAGCCACGGACGGAGCCGATGTTGATGATCGAGCAGGGCTTGTTGAGGGGGATCATCGCCTTGGCCACGGACTTGCAACAGATCAGGGTGCCCTTGACGTTGATGTCCATCACCCGCTGCCAGGCCGCGATATCCATGGTGACCAGCAGCTCGCGGTGGGCGACGCCGGCACCATTGAAGAGGACATCGATCTTGCCCATCTCCTTCATGGCTTCCGCCACCATGGCGTCAACGCTCTCCTCGCTGGTGATGTCACAGGCCATGGGGAGGACCTTGCGACCCAGCTTGCGGAGTTCCTCCGCCAACTCATCGAGGTTGGCTTTGTTCATGTCGCACAGCACCAGGTCCGCACCGTTCAGGGCCAGGCCTCGGCAAACGGCGGCACCCAGCCCGCCGCAGGCGCCGGTGACAAGGGCAACCTTGCCGGAGATGTCAAAGAGGTTCTTCAGGTCCGCGTCAGTCTTCTTGGTGCGCATGTTATTTCTCCTGATCAAAGCAGATGTTAAGGATATCTGGTTTCTCATTGCTTTAAATGTATCGTTTTATGTGGAATATGGTTTGTAAGGGTTATGGGTTAATATTAAAAAAACGCTCGCTACACGATTATTGAACTGAGTCCATTCGCGGGAGACTCATGGATTGATGCAGCCTGGGGGCAGTTTAATAACAATAATAAAAATCGCTATGGGTTTTTAATTCAATAATGCTATTGAGTTTAATCCGGAATCTGGCAGGATTTGTTCTTTGCTAAATCTCGGGTTGTCTGGGATTTGAAGATCCTGGTTGATGATTTCGTAATCAAATGGTGGTTATTGTGGGTAAAGGTTTATTCACGTTGCGTCTCCGCACCAAGCTGTTTTTTGTCTTGGGTGCGGTTGCCTGTGGATTCATTCTCTATGGTTATTGGTCCTATCGCACCCTCGAGGAGCTTCGGGTGGGTGGTCCCGCCTATGAGCGCATCGTGAGGGGCAAGGATCTGGTGGCGGATGTGTTGCCACCGCCCAACTACATCATTGAATCCTACCTGGTGGTTCTCCAGTTGGCTCGGGCTGAGTCGGCAGCGGATCGGACCATCCTGAGGAAACGCTTGGAAACCCTCCACACAGACTACGAATCCAGGCGCTCCTACTGGGGCCAGCAGCCCCTGGAGGCTGGTACCGCCAAGGTTTTCCTTGATGAGGCCCATGCCCCGGTGCCTCGTTTTTTTGATATCGCTCAGCAGCAATTGCTCCCTGCCCTGGACCGGGGGGACAAGCGGGCTGCCGAAGCGGCCATCAAGGCCATGGAACGGGAATACCAGATTCACCGAAACGCCGTGGATCGGGTGGTGGAGATGGCCAATCAGGGCAACCAAACCACGGAATCCGAAGCCGCTCTCCTGCTGAAGCGTTCCCGGAGCCGACTGAGCCTCGTGTTCGGGTGGTCCCTCGGTCTGGGGCTCTTTCTCTTCTTCCTGGTCACCCTGCCTCTGACTCGGGACGTCCGTGGTTTGACCCGGGCCATGGACCGGCTGGCGGAGGGGGATCTCAGTGCTGCTTTCTCTCTCCGCCGTGGAGATGAGATCGGGCTGATGGCCAAGGCTCTGGAGACCACCCGGCTCACGCTCCGGGGGCTGGTGGGGGAAATCCACAGCGGTGTGGAGCACCTGGCGCGGTCAGCCCATTTCATGGCTGGCACGGCGGAGAGCGTCGCCGCCGGTGCCTCGGAGCAGGCCCGGGCCACCCAGTCCATGGCGGCCTCCGTGGACGCCTTTGGGGCCAGCACTCTGCAGATCGGGCAGGTTGCGGTCAAGGCGCAGGAGGTGGCCCTTGCGGCGGACCGCCAGTCCTCGGATGGGCGTCGGGCCATGGAGGACACGGTTCAGCGGATCCGGCTCGTGGCGGAGCGGATTGAGCGGACTACCGAGGAAATCCGGGGTCTTTCCACCACGGGAGATCGGATTTCCGGAATGGTCACAGTCATCCGGGAGATCGCCGGACAGACCAACCTGCTGGCCCTCAATGCCTCCATTGAGGCGGCCAAGGCGGGGCAATACGGCAAGGGCTTCGCCGTGGTGGCCGACGAGATCCGCAAACTGGCCGAACGCACGGCCCGCTCCACCCAGGAAATCCGCCTCATGGTGGAGGCGATCCAGAAATGCACCCTTGGCGCCGTGGAGGGGATCTCGGAAAGCCGCAGGCTTTCCATGGATACCGTGGAGCAGGTCGATGGAGCGAGTCTTTCCCTGGGGGGAAGTCTGCAGGCCCTCAACGATCTGACCCGGGAGATTTCCGAAATTTCGGAAGCGCTGCAGGAGCAACGCCGGGCCTCCGACATCCTGGTGGTCAACGTGGGGCAGGTTGCGGACATCTCCCAAAGCAACCAGGCCGCAACCCGTTCCATGGGCGAGGCTTCAAAGGCTCTGACCGCCATGGCCGAGGCTCTGGGGGTGGCGGTGCAACGGTTCCGGGTCGCCTGAGTCTTTCAGCTCCGCCGCCCAAAGCTGCGTTCAAGCTCGCTCCGCGTCAGTTTCTTGATGACGGGGCGGCCATGGGGGCAGGTCTGGGGCACCTGGCAGGCCAGGAGGTCCCGGACAAGCTGTACCACCAGATGGCCATCCAGGTGAAGGTGCTTCTTGATGGCGGCGCGGCAGGCCAGTTCGGCATTGAGTTCCCGCCGGAAGGCATCGAGATCCGGTTTGGTCCCCTGTTCCAGGTGGCCCTGGAGGGCTTCCACGAGGGCCAGGGGATCCCGGTCGGCCAGGAAATCCGGGAGTCCCCGAACCACCAGGGAGTCGTCGCCGAAGGCCTCGCACTCCAGGCCGACCTGGTTCAGTTCCTCCAGGAAGGGCGCCAGGCGGTTGATGGCGGCGGGACCGAGGTGGAGGGCCTTGGGGGGCATGAGGGGAACCACCGCGGGGGTGTGCCGCCGGGTGAAGAGACGTTCGTAGAGGATGCGTTCATGGGCGGCGTGCTGGTCCAGGATCCAGAGCTCAGGCTCGCGCTCCCCCTGGATCTCCACCAGCAGGTAGGTGCTGTCGAAGGAGCCGATGTGGCGGATGTCCTGGGCAGGGGCGGGGGGCTCCGCGGCGAGGTCTGGGG
>JAFNAB010000011.1 GCA_017859955.1 Holophagaceae bacterium | reverse complement strand
GCGAAGCAATGGGTCCGGTTGGGGCAGCGGGCTTCTTCACACACAGTGTGCAGCCCGGAGGCCCGGAGTCCCGCCTTCATGGTGTGCAGCCCACCCAGATGAGTCCGTTCCCGGGCAATCCACTCGGGGAGGCGTTGGAATGCTGGAGGACAGGGGGCCATGCACCCCAGCTTAGGGCCGATTGGAGAAAGCGGAAGCGCCTATCCACTTCCCTTCGGGAGCTTCGTGGTCCTGGATAGAATTCCCCTGTGAAACTCTCGACTTTCTTCCTGGCGGAACAGAGCGCCTTCCTACGCCGCCGCAACCGGGAATGGAAGCATCACCTCCGAAAGGTCCAAGCCTTCATCGGCGAGAGCCTTCAGCGGGCTCCCCGGGACAGGCCGGTCCTGATCCTGGGAGCCGGTTCGGGGCTGGAAGTGCCCTGGAACCTGGCCCCCCCCGACACCACGGGATGGGATCTGGACCCCACCAGCCGGGTCCGCACCCTGCTGCGCTGGGGTCGCTGGCCCGCCTGGGTCTTTCAGGATCTCACGGGCAGTCTCGAAGCGCTCCGGACCCTGGCCCGCCGCTCCGTGCGCCAGGCTTGGTCCGGCCGTACCCGGGACCGGGGATTGGCCGCCCGGCGCCTAGCGGGGCTGATGCCTTCCCTGCAGGCCAAGCCCGTGCGACTCCAGCAATGGCTGGAGGCCCACCGGCCAAGCCTGGTGGTATCTGCGAACTGGATGGGGCAACTGGGTTCGGTGGCCCAGCGCATGATGGAGCAGGAGTTTGGAACCCAATCCCCCTGGGAAGAGGACCCGGAATTGCGGGACCCCCTGGCGGAAGCCCTGGAGTGCTGGACCCGTCAGACGCTCCAGACCCACCTCCAGGTTCTCAGGGAGTCCGGCGCCGAGCTGTGCCTGATATACGACCGGGCTGTGATCCAAGGCAGTTCCCCTATCCAGTTGGGCCCCTTCGAGCACGCATGGACCCGACAGCTTCAAGCAGCCTCGCCCCTGGACCTCATCGATCCCCTGCCTGGCCTGGAACCTGGAGACCACCTGCCGGACCCCATCTCCTGGGAGCGATGGCTCTGGACCATCTCCCCCGAGCAGCGGCATCTTGTGGAGGCCCTGGCCTGGAGATCAAGAATCCATACCGATTCCCTTGGTGGGATGAAATGATGAAGTTAGGCGAGGCTAATCCCTAGCTCGTTCGATTTTCAAGGTGCCCATGTTTGACATAAGACGTGCTCTCCTCGGCCGCCGCCTCGCCAGCGACGAGTCCCAACACACCAAGGTCAACAATTTCGTTGGCCTTTCCGTGTTCAGTTCGGACGCCCTCTCCTCCGTGGCCTACGCCACCCAGGAGATCATGGCCAGCCTCTCCAGCAATATCCATATCGCTGGAGCAGCAGCTGGTGGCGCCGCCCTGGCGCTGTTCGGCCTCTCCATCCCCGTGGCCCTCAGCATTGTGGGCCTCCTTCTGATCCTGGGGATTGGGTACCGCCAGACGGTACTTGCCTACCCCGGTGGCGGAGGCGCCTACATCGTGGCCAAGGAGAATCTGGGCGAACTGGCGGCCCTCACGGCTGGGTCGGCGCTCCTCACGGACTACATCCTGACGGTGGCAGCCTCCGTATCCTCCGGCGTGGCGGCCATCACCTCCGCCTTCCCTGCCCTTGATGGGTGGAACGTCAGCATCACCATCGTCTGCATCATCTTCATCGCCATGGCCAACCTCCGGGGTGTGAAGGAGTCCGGCGCCCTCTTCGCGGTGCCGACCTACGGGTTCATCGCCCTCATGCTCCTGATGCTGGTGACGGGCTTCGTCAAGATCATGGCAGGAGGGGGGCCGACCCCGGCCCAGGCCCACGAGTCCGTGAGGATGGCCACCCATGCGTCGGCCTTCGGGGTCGTGTGGATCTTCATGCGGGCCTACAGCGCAGGGTGTACCGCCCTGACTGGCGTCGAGGCCATCTCCAACGGAGTCCAGGCATTCAGGGAACCTTCCTCCAAGAACGCCGCCAAGACCATGGTCTACATGATCGCCCTCCTGGGCACCATGTTCCTGGGTATCACCCTCCTGGCCCACAAGTTCGGCGTCACCTATTCCCACAGCACCGATGCCTCCCAGGTGGCGGAAACCCTGCTCTCCAAACTCATCAAGGCCATCTACGGGGCACCCGTGGCGGGGCTCCCCAAGGTGCTCTACTACGTGACCCAGGGCTTCACCTTCGCCATCCTGGTGGTGGCGGCCAACACCGCCTATGCCGACTTCCCCCGCCTGGCCGCCATCCAGGCCGCCGACGGCTTCCTGCCCAAGCAGTTGGCCAGCCGCGGTGACCGTCTGGTCTTCAGCAACGGCATCATCTTCCTGACCCTGGTGAGTTGCATCCTGGTCTGGGCCTGCCACGCCAATACGGATCTGCTGCTGCCCCTCTACGCCCTGGGCGTGTTCATCGGCTTCACCATCAGCCAGACCGGCATGGTGATGCATTGGATCAACCACCGTCTCACCGAGAAATCCTGGAGGATGAAGGCCTTCATCAACGCCGTCGGCGCTCTGGCGGCCGGCATCGTGATGCTGGACATCGGGCTCACCAAGTTCATCCACGGGGCCTGGATCGTGGTGGTGCTCATCCCCGCCATGGTGATCCTCTTCTTCCGCATCCACCGTCACTACATCTCCGTGCGCTCCCGTCTGGCCGCCAGCCGAACGGAGGAGATCTACCCCCGCCCCAACCGAGTGATCATCTTCGTCTCCAAGATCCACCGGGGGACCCTGGAGGCGCTCCGCTATGGCAAGGCCATCGCCGGGAACCGCGAAGTCGTGGCCCTCACGGTGGACTTCCCCGATGACCACGGCAGGCCCAGCACGGAGCGAGGAAAACTTGAGGCGGACTGGCACAAATACTGTGAGGGAATCCCCCTCCGGGTAGTGAACAGCCCCTTCCGCAAGGTGGTCGAACCCATCGTGGATGAGTTGGATCGCATGGCCAGGGCCGAACCGGAGTACACGACCACAATCCTGATCCCCGAATTCGTGCCGGACCGCTGGTGGGGCAACCTTCTCCACAATCAGACCGCCTGGCGGCTGAAGGCCGTGCTCCTGACGCGACCCCGTACGGTCGTGATCTCAATTCCGTACCACTTGGACACGCCGGGGGAATGACCCATATTGGGAGCTGTCATCAGTCCCACATCATTTCCATCTGGTAGCTCCCATGCTGAATCTTCGACGCCTTCTTCTCGGCCGCAGGCTGGCCAGCGATGAGACCGAGGCGTCGAAGATCGGCAATTTTGTCGGATTGGCGGTCTTCAGCTCGGACGCCCTCTCCTCCGTAGCCTATGCCACCCAGGAGATCATGGCCTCCCTGTCGGCCTCCGGGGTGGTCTTGGGTGCGGCGGGCGCAGCCTGGCTCCTCGGCCTCTCCATCCCCGTAGCCTGCGGCATCGTGCTCCTGCTGTTGATCCTGGGCACCAGCTATCGCCAGACCATCCGGGCCTATCCAGGTGGGGGCGGTGCCTACATCGTGGCCAAAGAGAACCTCGGTGAGCTGGCAGCCCAGACGGCGGGTGCGGCCCTGCTCACGGACTACATCCTGACGGTGGCGGCCTCCGTGTCCTCTGGGGTGGCGGCCATCACCTCCGCCCTGCCCTGGCTCCAGGGCCACAACGTCCTCCTGACCATCCTGGCCATCGTCTTCGTGGCGGCAGCCAACCTGCGTGGCGTCAAGGAGTCCGGCAGCTTCTTCTCCATCCCGACCTATGGTTTCGTCGGGTGCATCCTCCTCCTGCTGCTGACGGGGGTCTGGCGCTGGGCCACCGGGACGTCCCTGCCCGCCCCCAACCTGGAGCAGGTCGGCCAGGAGCTCCACCGGACCCAGATGGTTTCGGGGGCTGCGCTGATCTGGATCTTCATGCGGGCCTACAGCGCCGGATGCACGGCCCTGACAGGGGTAGAGGCCATTTCCAACGGCGTGACCGCCTTCCGGGAGCCCTCGGCCCGCAACGCCGCCAAGACTATGATCTGGATGATCCTGCTGCTGGGAACCATGTTCCTGGGGATCACCCTCCTCAGCCACCACTTCGGGGTGACCTACCACCACAGTGCCGACCCCTCCGTCGTGGGGGAGACCCTGCTCTCCAAGCTGGCCAAGGCAGTCTATGGGGACGTAAGCTCAGGCCTGCCCAGGCTGATCTATCTGATCACCCAGAGCTGCACCTTCGCCATCCTGGTGGTGGCCGCCAACACCGCCTACGCAGACTTCCCCCGCCTGGCTGCCCTCCAAGCCCGGGACGGCTTCCTGCCCAAGCAGTTCGCCATCCAGGGGGACCGCTTGGTCTTTTCCAACGGGATCATCATCCTGACGGTGGTCTCCTGTGCCCTGGTCTGGCTCCTGAATGCCAATACGGACCTGCTGCTGCCCCTCTATGCCCTGGGGGTCTTCATCGGCTTCACCCTCAGCCAGGCGGGCATGGTGATCCATTGGCTCCGCCTCCGCAACAAGGCCAGGCACTGGCACACGAAGGCCTTCATCAACGGACTGGGGGCGATCACCTCCGGGATCGTGATGCTCGACATCGGCATCACCAAGTTCGCCCACGGCGCCTGGATCGTGGTCCTCCTCATCCCCCTTCTGGTGCACCTGTTCTTCCGGATCCACCGACATTACATCGGCCTCAAAGCCAAGTTGGCGGTCAGCCGCCTGGACGCCTTCCTGCCCCCCAAGCATCACGCCCTGGTGCTGGTTTCGAGTCTCCACGGAGGCGTGGTGGAGGCCCTGTCCTATGCCCGCCTGATCTCCGGGGATCGGGTCGAGGCGCTGACGGTGGACCTGGGCTCCGACGGCTTCCATGACAGCCCCGCCCTGATCCGCCTGCGATCCGACTGGGCCCACTACGGCATGGGCGTTCCTCTGCGCTCCGTGCCAAGTCCCTATCGCCGCATCGTGGAACCGGTGCTGGAAGAGGTACAGCGCTTCCGTCTGGCGGAACCCGATGTCTGCCTCACGGTGATCCTGCCGGAGTTTGTCACCTACACCTGGTGGGAGCGGCTCCTGCACGGGCAGATGGCCCTGCGCATCAAGGCCGGGCTCATGATGAAACCCGGGGTCATCGTCACTTCCGTAAGAATCCATCTTCCCAAATAGATTGATTATTCAATAAAACGAGTCACCATTGAGCCAACCCATCTCATGGTGACCCATGCGGCTCCCGGCTCTATTCCTAGCGGTAAGCCTTGCCCTGTCGGCTCAAGTGGTCCAGGAGAGCTTCGCCGTGGACCCTGGCCCCCTGGACTTCATCCGGGGGGATGGCCAGGAACAGATCATCCTTCAGATGCTGACGGGCGATGCCCTCACCGGAATGGATGCCAACGGCAGGCCCGTCCCCCGTCTGGCCACGGGGTGGCGGAAGACGGGATCAGGCTGGTCCTTCACGCTCCGGAAGGACGCCCGTTTCCCGGATGGGACTGAAGTCACACCAAAGGATGCGGCCTGGACCCTTCGAGAGATTCAGCGCTGCCCCCAGGCGAGCCTGGCCAAACGCAGCTACCTGGCCGGAGTCCGGGTGGAAACAGAAAAGGATGGCCTGTGGCTCGGCACCCCCAAGGCCCTGCCCCGCCTCCTGGTGGAACTGGCCCGCATTCCCATCGCCAAAGAGGGCCATCCCGGGGTGGGCAGCGGCCCCTTCAGCCTCGAGACCGGACCCGACGAGTGGCGGCTGAAGGCAAGGCCCCACTTCCTGTGCCCCCGCATCCCGGGCTTCCGCTTCCGCCTGATCCCGGACAGTCAGGCCATTCTTCAGAATCTGAGGAAGGGTTGGCTCAGCCTCGGCACCCTCCCCCCCAGGCCGGGCCTGTCGCCTCCGGAGGGATACCGGGAAATCCGCCAGCCCACCCACGCCCAGCTCCTCCTCTTCAGCCGACTTGGCCCGGCCCCTCTTCAATGCTTTGAAAAGTGGCGCGGAGAAGCCATCCCCCAGGATTTCTTCGGTCCCCAGGCCCGGCCTAGCCGGGGGCTGTGGCCCGAGACCCTTGGCTTTGCCCCGGTGGCCATCCGCAGGGAGGGAAAGCCCGAAGGGCCCCGAGGCCCGTGGGAAGTGGATTACGCCGCCGGGGATGAACTGGTCCAGCGCCTGCTCCTGGCCCTCCGGGAACGGGCGAAGCGGGACGGCGTGGAGCTGTTGCCTCGCCCGGTGGAGCCAGCCCTTCTGGTGCAGAGGCTGGAGCGGGGTGAATTCGGATTGGCCTGTGCCCTCAACCTCTTCGAGCCCCATCCATGGAGCGTGCTGGACTACCTGGAGCCCCAGGGAGCCCTGAATTTCTGTGGCTGGAGCCATCCGGATTTCCGGAAAGTCCTCGAAACCCTGGAGCGGGGGGATTCCCCGGATTGGGGACGGCTCCAGGAACTCTGGTCCCGCCACCCCGGAGCCCTGCCCCTCCTGGACTTCCAGAGCGTGGTCTGGGTGGACCGCCGCCTCCAGGTAACTCCCAGCCCCCTTGGACTCTATCTCTGCACGCCGGGCCCAAGCGCCTGGTCCTGGACCCCTTGATCCGGGGTTTGGCGGTCTGGAGCCTGGCCCTGCTCCTGGCCCTCGTACTCCCGGGACACCCCAGGGCCCACCCCCTTGGTCCCTTCCCCTGGCGTACCTCACTGGAGGTGCTGGGGCTTCTGGTGGGCCTGACGCTCCTAGCCCTCCTCCTCACCGGATGGTGCGGCCCCAGGCTGGGTCGGAGTCGCAGCCTGGGGCCATGGGAAGCCGTCCCGGATCTCCTTTGGGGGGCCCTTAGTCTGCTCCTTTGGCCCAGCGCCTGGGGACCCCCGGGTTTCCCCGCCCTGGCCCTGGCCTTCCTCCTGGCGGCGCTGCCCGGAGAACTGCGTTGGCTCGCCCAGACCCTCCCGGATGAATCCGGGCCCCTGGCGGCCTGGGGGCCGGCAGCGATCCGCAACGCCCGGCGCCGGGCCCTGTGCCACCTCCTGCCCATCTGGCTGGGGGCACGTCTGCCGCAATGGCTCACCGCCACCCTGGTCCTGGAGCGGATCCTCGGGGTACGGGGTCCAGGCACCGACTGGGCGATGCGGGTGAGCTACCGGGATCGCCCGGGCATGGTCCTCTGGGTGCTTGGCTTTGCTGCCATCTGGGGGCTTTGTCATCGGGAGCCTTCGTGAGGTTTCGCCTCGGCTTCCTGCTGGCCCTGGCCTTCCCCGAACTCCCCCTGGACCCCTTCCGGGCCAATCTGGCTTGCACCTGGTGGCATCCCCTGGGCACGGATGCCCTGGGACGGGAGGCGCTCCTCCGCCTTCTCCACGCGGCCGCCCGGAGTTGTGGATTCGCTTCGGCGATCGCGCTCGCGGCCCTGAGCCTCGGCCTGCTCCTGGCCCTCCGCCCCGGAAGCCCTGCCCGTTCAGCCCTTCGTGCCCTTCCGCCCCTGCTCTATCTCATCCCCCTGGCTGCACGCTGGGAGAGCGCGGGATGGATCGGCCTCGGCTCGCTGCTGGCCTGCCTGCTGGGTCTCCACCTGGAAGCCCCCCTGCGGGCCAGGCTGGGCTCCTTCATCGAAAGCCCAGCCTGGCAGTACGGCCTCGTCATGGGGGCGGGACGGGTCCACCGGATCCGCACCTGGAGCCCCTGGTTCCTGGAGCAGGCCTCGACCCTCTTCCCCTCGGCCTGGATCAGCGCCCTGTGGTGTGAGGCGACCCTGCGCGCCCTCGGCCTGGGCCCAGGCCCCCACCACGATTCCCTCGGACTGCTGCTCCAGGAGGAACTGCCCCGCCTCGTCACCGACCCCACGCCCCTGGGCTGGGGCACCCTGGTCGTGGCACTCGGCCTCGCCGCGGCATCCAAGACCCATCGAAAGGAAACGCGATGATCGGCCAAGCTCTTCCCCCCTTCTCCCTGCCCTCCACCGAGGGGCGCAACATCGGCCCCGGGGATCTGCGGGGGTCATGGACCGTCCTCTATGCCTACCCCAAGGACAGCACTCCGGGCTGCACCCAGGAGGCCTGTGATTTCCGGGACAACTGGGCCCGGGTCCTGGCCCTGGGTATACGGGTCTATGGCATCAGCCGGGACAGCCTCAAGAGTCACGCGAACTTCATCGAGAAGCAGCAGCTCCCCTTCCCTCTGCTTTCCGATCCCGAAAAGGCCCTCCTGGCCCCCCTGGGGGCCTTCGGCAAGAAGCTCATGTATGGCAAGGAGACCGAGGGCATTATCCGGAGCACCTTCCTGGTGGACCCCAAGGGGATCATCCGCCACGTCTGGCCCAAGGTGAGCGTCAAGGGACATGTGGAAGTGGTATTGGCGAAGATCCAGGAATTGACGGCCTGATCTACACTGGGGCATGCCCACCATCGACCTGCCCCCCTGGCTCCTGTCCACGATCCTGGCCGCTTTCGGTCTGGTGCTGGGTTCATTCGCCAACGTGCTGATCCACCGTCTCCCCCAGGAGGAGCCGGAGGATCGCAATGTGGCCACCAAACCCAGCCACTGCCCCTCCTGCAAGGCCCCCATCCGCTGGTACCACAATGTCCCGCTCCTGGCCTGGCTCTGGCTCCGGGGGAAGTGTGCCTCCTGCGGATGGCGGATCCCCGTCCGCTACCCCCTGGTGGAGCTGCTTTCCGGCCTGATTTTCGCGGCCTCCCCCTGGCTCTTCCCTTTCGGCACCCTGATCTGGCTCAAGGGCCTCATCTGTGGCTACGCCCTTCTGGTCCTCTTCTTCACGGACCTGACCGAGTTCATCCTCCCGGATGCCCTCCAGTTTCCCCTCATGGCCCTGGGGGTCCTCTTCACTCTGCCCCAGATCTTTTGGCCCGCCCACGCCACCCGGATCTGGATAAGCGGTAACCAGCTGCTTTCGGTGGATACCTTTTTCAACGGCCTCCAGGGGGCCCCGGGGTGGCACCTCTTCGGCCAAGCCGTGGACTGGAAGACCAGCCTCATCGGGCTGGCCCTGGGCTATGGGGGCCCCGCCCTCTTCAATCAGATCTTCAAGTGGATCCGAAAGACCGACGGCCTGGGCATGGGCGATTTCAAGATGCTGGCCTGGCTGGGAGCCTTTTGGGGCTGGGGCCCCATGCTGGGCATCCTTTTCGGTGGCGCCTTCCTGGGCACCCTGGTGGGTCTGCCCCTGATCCTACTGCGGCGTGCCACGGGCAAGACCATGCTGCCCTTTGGCTGCGCCCTGGCCATTGTCACGCCGCCCATTGTCTTCTACGGACCGGCCCTCTGGGTCGCCTACCTTGGGTTGATGCAGTGAGCGCCCATGTCTTCGCATGGAAGCCCGCGTACGAGCTTCATTACAAGGAGCTCGATGAGCAGCACCGGGGCCTGCTGGAGATCCTGAACGAGGCGCACCGTCTCTCCGCCAGGGCCAAGCCCGTCAGCCTGCGGGAGATCTTCGGCAGGCTGGGAGACTATGCCCTGATCCACTTCAGCACCGAGGAACGCTACATGAAGGCCGCAGGCTACGAGGGTCTGACCGCCCATCAAGCCGAACACGGCCACTTCATCTCCCGCGTCCTGGAATTGAGCCTGGCCTACGACCCTTCGGATCCGAAACTCCTGAAGGAGACCCAGACCTTTCTCGAGAACTGGGTCCATCAGCACATCGGCGTCCTCGATCTGGAGTTCGGGAACTGCCTGCGGGGCTACCGGGACCGGGCGCCGATCCGGGGCATCATCTTCGATTTCGGGAACGTGATCTGCCGCTTCGACAACGGCCGATTCCTGAGGGCCCTTTCAGGACTCTCGGGCCTCCCGGTGGATGAGCTGGAGAAACGCATTTATGGCCTCTCCACCCTGACGGAAGCCTTCGAGCGCGGAGACATGGATGGATCGAGCTTCATGAAGGGCATGGAGGAGCTCTGCGGGTGCCACATTCACAATGAATTACTCATTTCTGCCTACACAGAGATCTTCACCCCCATCGAATCCACCTGCAGCCTGATCCGCCGATTGAAGCCCCACTACAAACTGGGACTGCTCTCCAACACCAACCCCTGGCACTTCGAGCGGGGGATCAGCACGATCCCAGTCTTCCCCCTTTTCGATGCCGTCACGCTCTCCTATGAGGCCAGGGCCCTCAAGCCCGATCCCAGGATCTACCAGGACGCCCTGGACAAGCTGGGTCTCATGGCGGAGGAATGCCTCTTTATCGATGACCGGGCCGAGTTCACCGAGGCCGCAGACCGGCAGCTCCTCCACGGCATCACGTACACCGGCTATGCCGAACTGCGCTCCGCCCTGAAGGGCTTCAACATCAGGGGGCTGGAATGAGAGCCAACTTCACCTACTTCCTGGTCACCTTCTCGGCCATCTTCTTCATCGTGGACCCCCTGGGTCTGGTGCCCATCTTCATCGCCATCACGGCCCACAGCACCCGGGAGAAGCGCCGGGCCATGGCCAAGCGGGCTACCCTGCTGGCCTTCGGATTGCTGAGCTTTTTCGCCATCTTCGGTGGACTGGTCTTCAGGCTCTTCGGGATCACCATGCCTGCCATGCGCATGGCCGGAGGCTTCCTGCTGGTCATGACCGCCATCGACATGCTCCGGGCCCAGCCCACCCGCACCCGCTCCTCGCCGGAGGAGGAGATGGAGTTCGAAAACAAGGCCGACGTGGCCATCGTGCCCCTGGCCATGCCCCTCCTGGCGGGCCCTGGCTCCATTGTCACGGTGATGGTACTGGCCGGGCGGGGCGGCACCTACACCGCCATCATTCCGGTGGTCATCTCCGCAGCATTGACCTGCCTGATCGCCTACCTGCTCCTGCGCACCGCCGACCCCATCCAGCGTCTCCTGGGGCGAAGCGGGATTGCCGTCCTGGAGCGCATCATGGGCCTGCTCCTGGCGGCCATCGGGGTGCAGTTCATGGTGGATGGCGTGATGGAGGTCGTGAAGAACCTGCACTGACCAGGCCCTTATTTACGCCGCCACAGATCGAAGGGACGGGCCCCGATGAGCGCGTTGAAGCTACCGGTGGCGCGGGTCCAGCCCTGCTCCGGCGTGTAGGCGCGCAGGAATCCGTACGAAAGTTCCACGTAGAACTTTGCCACCATGGTGCGCACGACCAGGCCCTGCCCCATGGCACGGGTGCCGCGGAACAGGTGACCGGCCTCGGTGGAGAAGCAGGCGTAGTCAAAGCGAGGCACCACCTGGAGGGAGAGCCCCATGGGGCCGTTGGTCCGGATGGGCAGGCCCAGGCGCCCCACCACAAAGTTGGGAGTCAGGCAATCCAAGGCCTGGCTGCCCACGAGGAAGGTCGGCCCTCCCACCGTCCACCACTGATCCAGAGGCAGGGCCTTCCCCCAACCCCATTCACCATCGAGATCCAGCCCCACCCTGGTGGAAGGGTCCAGCTCCAGGAGGGGGTACAGGTTGCGGGAACGCAGGTAGCCCAACCGGAAGGAGGTGGAGCTGTCCTGGGCCAGGCCCCGGCCGAAGCGCGCCCTGAGGAGATGTCCCTGCTCCGGGAAGGTATGGCGGTCCAGGTTGTCCCATTCCCCCGAGAGCTCTCCCGCGAAGGAACGATGGGGCGTCCAGGTCCCGCCGCTCCTGGCCTCGCCCCAGCGCTGGGTGGCCTCCAGGCTCAACTTCCCCTGCCCCAGGTTCCCGAAGCGCACATAGGTGCCGAGCCCCACTTCTCCGAAACGGAATTCGTCGGTCCGGGTCCCAGACTCCAGGCTCAGCCTGGGTTCCAGCCGCTGATCGAGCCAGGATGCCCTGGCCTCGAGTCCGGCCCCGGGGAAAGCCTTGAAGGCCTCCTGGGCGGCCACCCGAGCCTGCTGCTGGAGTCGGTTTAGTCCCCCGGCCACTTCCAGTTCCGCTCCCGTGCTCAGGAAGTCCCGGGTGGTATAGGCGCAGCCCACCTGGCTGCCGAGGGTGGACTCGAAGCCCAGCGTGAAATCCACGGCATCGACATCCCGGGGAACGGGCACCAGGACCAGCTCCACACCCTCCTCTCCGCTGTGGGGATCCGCCAACGGCCTGAACCGGTAGCGAAGCTCGGAGAGCTTGAGGCGACGCTCTCCAAGGGTGAGACAGTTCCGGAGCTCCCGAACCTTGAGAGGACGCCCCTTCAAGGGGGCCAGTAGGCTCTCCAGGTAGCGTCGATCCCGTTTACGTCCTCCTCGGATATCCAGGCTTCGCAGCAGGGGCTGCCGAATGCGCACCTTCAGGGTGCCCGTGGACTCGTCAAAGCCGCTTCCCCGGGCATCCACCAGAGGGTCGCCGTTGCCAACCATCCTATGCACCCAGCGTTCAAGCAGAAGACCGAAGGCCTCTGGGTTGAATGGTTGGCCCAGGGGGCACTGGGCCGCCAGTTCGGCCTGGAAAGTCGGTCTCCAGGCCTCCGGGGCTTCCACCAAAAGGCCTCGCACCGGGGCATAAGGCTCCAGCCTCAGCTGGAGCAGATCCCCAGTGAGAGACACGCTTCCGGACTTGGCCAGCCCGTGCACCAGGGCCTGCTGCAGGAGGACCTGGACGTGGCGCATCCGGATGGGTTCGCCCGGATTCACCAGGGCGTCCCGGGTTTCCTGGAGACGCTTCGAAGAAATACCACAGATCTCGATCCGCCGCGCTCCTGGGATCAGCTCCTCCCCGAGGGGTGCGAGGGTAAGCTTCCCCAGCTCATCGATATTGGCGTCCAACGCGTCACGTCCGGCCCTGACCAGACCGGGCACTTGGGTGCCGTAGCTGGCAAAGGGCACGATGTCGAGCTTGGGGCGGAGCACCAGGCTGGCGGCGGCCCGGCTCAGGTCCTGCTGGCGCTCGATGGCCAGATCCAGGGCCCGCGCGGTCACCGAAAAGAAGTTGTTGGGGTTCCCCTGCCCCATGGGGTTGCTCACATCCACCGCAAGCGTGAGGTCCTGGTGGAAGGCCTCCTTGGCCGTCATGACGGGGATGTTCTCCGACATGGCCCCGTCAACGAATTGCTCATCACCAATCACCACCGGGCGAAAAGCCCCCCACACCGCCATGGAAGCCCGTAGTGCCTCCACCATATCCCCTTGGGCGAAGACCTTGGGTTTGCCCGTGGTGAGGTTGGTGGCCACGACCCGGAGAGGCACCCGGAGTCGGTCGAAATCGCCGCCGCTGAAGTAGCTCCCCCGCGCCAGGAGGCCTTCCAGAGTGCGCTGGATCTCCAGGCCGTTCCGGAGCCCCAGGGCGAAACTGGGGCGACCCCGGTCCACTTCCACCGAGAGCAGGGTGCCGTTATCGGCCTCCTGTTCCTCCAGGGTGCTACCAGGACTGCGCTGGAGCGGATCCAGGAAGGCCTGATTGAAGTCGACCCGGGCGAAGAGGGTCTCGATCTCACGTCCTGAATACCCACAGGCATAGAGGGCGCCCACGAGGGACCCGGCGCTGGTGCCCGCCACGGAATCGATGGGGTAGCCCAGCTCTTCCAGACGCTGGATGACCCCAATGTGGGCGATACCCCGGGCTCCACCACCGCTCAGCACCAACGCGGTCCTGGGAAGCCCCGGCACCTTCACCCGGGGCGTGAAGTGGAAGATGTAGTCCGGGGGGACGAGATTGACCGGGACAACCAGTGGAGCGGTCTCCGGCGCTGCCGCCAGGGTCAGGGAAGTCAGCGCCAGGAGGCCGCGGACGCTCATCCCAGGGCCTGCTGCTGGGCCTCCATGAGGGCTTCACAGCCCCGGAGCCCCATGTCCACCAGGGCCATGGCCTCGGTCCGAGTGAAACTGCGGCCTTCGCCCGTGGATTGGAATTCCACCAGCTCCAGTTCCCCCCCGGAAATTGCCCGGGTCGCCACCAGGTTGCTGTCCACGGCGGCCAGGTGGTCCTCTTCATATTCCAGGTCCAGAGCCAGTCCCTTGCGCCCCTCACCAGATTCCACCACGCCGATGCTGACCGCGGCGACCTGGCGCACCAGCGCCGCTTCCAGCCCAGCCTGGCGCAGAGCCACCGCCAGGGCCACCCAGGCCCCGGTGATGGCGGCGCAACGGGTGCCACCATCCGCGTTGAGCACGTCGCAGTCCAGGGTGATCTGCCGCTCCCCCAGGGCCTCGAGGTCCACGGCCTGGCGGAGGGCCCGGCCGATGAGACGCTGAATCTCCACGGTGCGGCCCTGCTGCTTGCCCCGGGCGGCCTCCCGATCCGTACGGGTGTGGGTGGCTCCGGGGAGCATCCCGTATTCGGCGGTGATCCAACCCCGGCCCTTGCCCTTCATCCAGCCCGGCACCTTCTCCTCCAGACTGGCGGAGCAGAGGACGTGGGTGTTCCCCATGCGCACGAGGCAGGAGCCAGCGGCGTGGAGCTGGACCCCCAGCTCGAGGGTGAGGGGTCTCAGTTCTTCAGACAACCGCATGCACTAATCCTTTCTAATGGATTTCAATCTTATCCACCCGGCCCTGATGTCTGCCGTTTTCGAATGGCGTTTCCAGGAAGGTTTTGAGGTAAGATTCTGCCTGGAGCGGATCCGTCAGCCGCTGGCCAAATGCGATGGCGTTCGCGTCATTGTGCTGTCTGGCCAGTTGCGCGTGCTCGTGGGAGGTCACCAGGGCGCAGCGGATGCCGGTATGGCGGTTGGCAGCAATGCTGATGCCGATGCCGGAACCACATACCAGCACTAGCCTTTCCCACTGATCCTTCGCCGTCGCCGCCCGGTGCGCAAAATCCGGGTAATCCACAGAGGCAGGCCCGTCGGTACCAAAGTCCACCGCCTCGTGTCCCTGGGCAATAGCCCACGCCTTAAGGCGTTCTTTGAGGTCGTAACCTGCATGATCGCTCGCAAATCCGATTTTCATGATGTAGCTCCCCTCTCCAGGGTAGCTGAACGGCCCGGGGTCTCCCTATGATTCGCCCCATTCTTCAGTACCGTCCCCTGGACCGAGGCTTCGTGATCTGCCTCCCAGGGGACGCCGATCCCCAGGCCTGGCAGAAGATTCTCAGGACCCTGCCGGGGAACCTCCACGGTAGGGATCGCCTCACCCCGGCCCGGGCCAGGATCTTCCTGCCGGACTCCACCCTCCTTGAAACCCACACCGTGCCCCTGCGCTGGCAGCGGGCTCTGCCCTGGCTGGCCAGTCTTCCCACGGATGGTGAAAAGGTCGGCGGCAGCCTGGCCTTCTGGGCCTCGGCCCTGCGCCTCCTGCAGTCCTTTGTGATCCGCGGGGCGGTCCTGCCCCAGCTCAACACCGCCCCCCAGCCCTGGCGGGCTACCTGGGGCATCAGCCTCACCAGCCCTTCCGATCGCGAATCCCTGGACAGGCTGGTCAAGGCAATTCCCCCTTCGGTGCTGGCCTTCCCCGAGGACGATATGTGGGTCTTCACCAAGGGCATGACCCTGGGGGGCCTGGAGGCCGAAGAGATCGATGACGATCTGGCCATGCCCCCTGAGGCCGATGCCCTGGTGAAGGCATTCCTGGAGGACGGTGCCGACTTCCTGGTGCGCTTCGCCGCCGGGACCCTGCGCCAGGGAGAGGACCCCCGCCTGGGGCTCATCCACCGCCTGAGGGGCCACAAGCGGGACCGCCTGCCATGGGATGAAAGAATCATGGTTGCCCTCAGCCACCCCATGAGCGAGTTCCCCACCGTGGGCGTCACGGAGCGGACCCTGGGCGAACAACTGGAGCAGTGGAGCGAGGGTGCCAGGATCCAGTGGATCCGCCCCAGTCTCCGCCTGGAGGCTCCTCCCCTGCCCCCCGGCAAGGATGCCATCCAGGAGGCCGACCGCCTTTCCGAGGCGGGCTGGTCCCTGCGCGTGGGTCTGGAGACCCAGGAGGGGGATTTCATTCCCGTTTCCCGCCTCTGGGAGCCCGGCACCGAGCTGGTGGCCATGGAGGCCCGGAAGGTGCTCCTGCGGGGCCTTGCTAGAGCCGTGCCCTTCTTCCCTGCCCTTCAGGGAACCCTCTCTGGGCAGAAGCCCGAAGACCTCAAACTCTCGCCCACGGAGGCCTGGACCTTCCTGACCCGGGGAGCCACCCAGCTCAAGGAGGCCGGTTTCCTCATCCACACGCCGGAGGAGATGGCCGAACTGGGAGGCGCCCGCCGCCTTCGCGCCAAGGTCCGCCTGGGCGCCCGCAGCCTTGCGGAAAGCAAGATTGAACAGACCCAGGAGGGCCTGGAGGGCAGCGTGAGCGCCGACTGGTCCCTCATGCTGGGGGATGACCAGCTGGGCCTGGAGGATTTCGCCCAGATGGCCAGCCTCAAGCACCCCCTGGTGGCCTGGAAGGGCAAGTGGGTGGCCCTGGACCCCGAAACCCTCAAGCAGATCACGGCGGTCATCCAGGCCAGCCGGGGCGCAGGTTTCGAGAGCATGACCCGGGGCGAGGCCCTGGCGGCGGCCCTCACAGGCACGGCGCGCATCCCCGGCGTCAGCGAGGCCATCGAGGTCGAGGTGGCCGGCGACTTCGGCTCCGCCCTCTCGGAGCTCAAGAATCTGCCGGACAAGCCCATCGTCCAGCCCCGGGAGTTCCGGGGCCAGCTGCGCCCCTACCAGCTCCGGGGCCTAGCCTGGCTGGAGGGCCTGGGCCGCCTGGGACTCGGTGGCATCCTGGCGGACGACATGGGTCTGGGCAAGACCATCGAGGTCCTGGCCATGCTCCTCTACCGTCAGGCCCAGAGCCCGAAGTTCGGGCCTCCCACCCTCCTCATCTGTCCCACCTCGCTCCTCGGCAACTGGGAACGGGAGATCGAGAAGTTCGCCCCTGGGCTGCCCTTCTTCGTACACCACGGCAACAACCGGGAAGTCCTGCCCGCTTCCTTCATCCCCCACACCGTGGTCCTCACCACCTACGGCGTGATCCGCCGGGAGGAGGAGATCTTCGGAGCCCGATCCTGGGGCATGGTGGTGGTGGACGAGGCCCAGGCCATCAAGAACGCCGGGAGCGCCCAGGCCAAGGCCGTCCGCCGCATCCGGGCCCCCTTCAAGCTGGCCCTCACTGGCACCCCCATCGAGAATCGCCTCTCCGAATTGTGGTCAATCCTGGCCTTTGCCCTCCCGGGCTACCTGGGCAGCGAGAGCAGCTTCAAGGAGGCTTTCGCCACCCCCATCGAGAAGTACCGGGACCCCGATGCCGCTCAGGAACTGCGCCAGCGCGTGGGTCCCTTCATCCTGCGCCGCCTGAAGACGGACCGGAACATCATCCAGGACCTGCCGGAGAAGCAGGAGATGAAGGTCTACACCCAGCTCACCAAGGAGCAGGCCACCCTCTACCAGGCCCGGGTCGAGCAGATGGACAAGGACCTGGCCGTGGCCAGCGCCATCGAGCGCAGGGGCCGCATTCTGGCCCTCCTCACCCACCTCAAGCAGATCTGCAACCACCCCAGCCACTTCCTGCGCCAGACCGGCCCCTACAAGGGCCGCAGCGGCAAGCTGGAACGCATGACCGAGATGCTGGAAGAGGTGGTGGAAATCGGCGATCGCGCCCTCATCTTCACCCAGTTCAAGGAGATGGGCGATCGGCTCCAGGTGCACCTCAAGGATGTCCTGGGCTTCGAGCCCCCCTTCCTCCACGGTGGCACCACCCGGGATCAGCGGGACGAGATGGTCCGCAGCTTCCAGGAGGACCCGGATTCTCCACCCATCCTGCTCCTGAGCCTCAAGGCAGGGGGCGTGGGCCTGAACCTCACCGCCGCCACCCACGTCTTCCATTTCGATCGCTGGTGGAACCCTGCGGTGGAGGACCAGGCCACGGACCGCAGCTACCGCATCGGTCAGACCCGCAATGTCCAGGTCCATAAGCTCATCACCATGGGCACCCTGGAAGAGAAGATCGACGCCATCCTGGAATCCAAGCGGGATCTCGCAGATCGCGTGGTCGGCACCGGCGAGGGCTGGCTCACGGAACTCGACGACGACGCCCTGCGCCGCCTGGTGGCCCTGGAGCCCGACGCCGACATCATGGGCGACGAGGAGAACGGGAACGGTAACGGGAATGGGCACATCCATGTTCCGCCTGCGCCCCTCCCTGAGGCAGCACCCCTGGAAGAACCCGAGGAAGAACCTGTCCCCGCAGCCACCAAGGAGCCCAAGCCCAAGGCGCCCAAGGCTCCCGCCAAACGCAAGCCCAAGGCCCCGAGCCGCAAGGGGGTGATCTCTTGATCCAGTTCAGTGAACGCTTCGGAACCACCTGGTGGGGCAAGCTCTGGATCAGCGGGCTCGAACAGCTCGGAGACGACTACGAGAACCGCCTCCCCCGGGGGAAGAAATACGCCGAGGAAGGCGCCGTGAGCCACTTCGTGGTGGTGCCGGGCGAGATCCAGGCCAAGGTTCATGGCCGCAAGACCTACAACGTCACCCTGGGCCTGCCGGCCCTCACCTCGGCCCAATGGGAGAAGGCCCTGGACCGGATCCACCAGGAGAGCCGCTTTGTGGCCAGCCTCCTGGCGGGGGAGATGCCCCAGGGCCTCGATGAGACCTTCCGGGAGGCCGGCGCCAGCCTCTACCCCAGGGTTCCCAAGGAGCTCCAGACCCACTGCGACTGCCCAGACTGGGCCAACCCCTGCAAGCACGTGGCCGCGGTCTGCTACATCATGGCTGAGGCCCTGGACCGGGACCCATGGCTCCTCTTCGACCTCCGGGGCAAGACCCGGGAAGAGGTCCTGGACACCCTCCAGTCCAAGATGGATGCCGCTCCCGCCGAGGCGGCCCCCCGCAAGCGGGGTCGCCCTAAGAAGGTCACGCCCCTTGAGGATCTTCTGAAGCAGCGGCGTCCCATGGCGGAGCCCTGGCTGCGCACCACGGAGGAAGCCTACGATGCCCTCCAGGGGCCCCTCCCGGAGGTCAGCATCTCCCGGGAGATCCCCTCGGATCCGGCGGTCTTCATCCAGCTGGGGCCCCTGCCCCATGCCCGCATTGAGGCCAGCCTCTGCCTGGCAGCCCTCATGCACCGCACCGCCCAGATGGTGAAACAGCAGATCGAAGAGGGGGTCGGCAACCTGGAGGACGCAGAAGGCACACAGGAGGCCGCAAGTCCTTCCCCCTTCGAGAGCCCCATGCCCGCGCCCAGTCCCCGCCCCAAGGCCTGGCGCAACCGCAAGCGGCGCTGGTCGAAGAAGAGTTGATTGGAAAAAATGCCTCACGCGGAGACGCGGAGTGCGCGGAGAATCTGAAGACAGCCCTTCGCAGTTCCCGTAGTCCCAGAAAGGAATAGCCATGCGCCTCATCAGCACCCCCTCCGCCCCCGCCGCCATCGGTCCCTACAGCCAGGCCCACATCACCGGCAGTCTCCTCTTCACCGCTGGCCAGATCCCCTTGATCCCCGAGACGATGGAGATGGTGTCCGGCTCCATTGAGCCCCAGACCGAACGTGTTCTCCAGAATCTCGATGCCGTCCTGGCGGCTGCAGGCACCGGCTGGGACCGGGTGGTCAAGACCACCGTGTTTCTCACGGATCTCGCCGATTTTGCAGCCTTCAACGCAGTCTATGAAAAGCACCTCGGGGGCGCCAAGCCCGCCCGCAGTACCGTCCAGGTCGCAGCTCTTCCCAAGGGGGCCAAGGTCGAGATCGAACTGATTGCCGAGGTCTAGCAAGCTTGCCAAACTTCGTCCAGGGCTCATCAGACTTGGCTCTGGAGCCGATAGTAAGTTAAGAGGATGACTATGCATGAGCATTCAGGGAAGAAGGCTGCTGACCAGTACCTGATCCAACGCATCCAGGGTGCTAGTCCGGAGCAGGTAGCCGCCATGTTGCTCGAAGGCGGACAGCGCTTCCTCAGCTTGGCCATCCAGGCCATGAAAGCCCGTAACCTAATCGAGCAGGCCAATTACGTGGGCAGGGTCGCGGACATCATCTTCGGCCTGAAGGAACGCCTCAACCATGAACAGGGCGGTGAGGTCGTGGAAAACCTCATCCGGATCTACGACTGGTGGACCGAAGAGCTCTATGAGGGTGCCCTGAACGATCAACCTCAACGTCTGCAACTCATCTTTGCCCAGATGGGCGAGTTCAAGACCACCTGGGAGCAGCTTCACCGGCGCAAGACCGGGGGTGACCAGGCGCCGAAAGCCAGCGGTTCCCTTGACGGGCTTTCCGTTTGAGCGACAAGGACCTCACCCACTGCCTGGACGACCTGGAGCTGCTGCTTCAGGCCGCAGAGCCGGAGGCGGACGCCCTGGCCCTCTGGCAGGAGCATTTCGACGCAGCTGTAGCCTCCGCCGAGCGGGGACCCGAATGGCCCGCCATCGTCCAGCGGGCCCATGCCCTTGCGGCACGGGCGGATATCGCCGTCAGCACCCTTTCGGCCAAGCAGAACTTGATCCGGGAGGAAATGAATGTCCATCGCCGAGGTGCCCGGGCTCTCAAAGCCTACAAGCCGAATTAATCGGTACTCAGGTCTGTAAGCACCTGTTGGATGACGCTGCCCCAATCCCCGGGGGAGGGTTGGCGGTAGATGCGCATGCTGGGGTACCAGGGGCTGTCTTCCCTCTCCAGCATCCAACGCCAATCGGGCTGATAGGGAAGCAATAGGAGCGTTGGAATGCCCATGGCTCCCGCGAGGTGGGCCAGGGCAGTATCAACCGTGATCACCAGCTCCATCCCACTCAAGGCGTAGGCCGTCGCCGAGAAATCGCTCAGGAGCGGTGCGAGGGAAATGAGGTCCGGCAGGGGAGGCATTTCAGACCTGCCCAGCTGGAAGCTGAACCAGGCAACCCCCTGCAGCGCCGCCAGTGGCCCGAGGGCCGCTGGCGGAAGGGAGCGTTCCTCATCCCTTTTGTGCTCGGGGCTGCCCGCCCAGACCAGCCCGATGCGGCTTTTCCCATGGCTCTGGGCGAGAGCCAGGAGCTCGGCAAAGACCTTCCGATGGGGCACCTCAGCCGGCAGATCCAGATAGGGGACTTCGCAAGGGATCGTGTCGAGATCAGTGCGGAAAACCCAGGGCAGGGACAGCAGGGACACCTGAAGGTCGAAGGGGGGCAAGGGTGCGCCGTGGGAGACCACCTCATCAACACCGGGGCAGGTGGCCACCAGATCCGCTAGGCAAGGCTGGGCCTCCAGGACCACACGCCCTCCGAGGGCCTTTACCTGGGCGGCATACCTCACGAACATCAAGGTATCCCCCAAGCCCTGTTCGTAGTGGAGCAGTAGAGTCTTGCCCGGAAAAGGCTCGCCGCGCCAGGTGGGCTGGCTGAAATGGCGGACGGGACCTACGAGGCCGGGAACCTGGAGACGTGCCTCATGGCCTTCCCAGCCCCGGGGCATCTCTCCGAAAAGGAGGTCAAGGAAGCCCTGTTCGAAGACCAGATAGGGAGAGCCAGAGTCCAGCTTCCGATATCGCTCGATCTCGGCCTGAAAATCAGCCCATCGCCCCATGGAGTAGAAGATGCCGCCAAGGATCTGGTGAGCGGTGACATTGGCGGGCTCGAATTGAATAACTCGGGCCACTTCCTGCTCAGCGGCTTTGGGATCTCGCGTCCGTATTAGACACTGGGCCAGCGCCAGACGGGCATCCGTCCGCCGCCCATCCACCGTAAGAGCCTGCCGCAGATGGCCTTCGGCGCTTTCCCAGTCCCCGCACCGCATCTGAATGCACCCCGCATTGACCCGCGCCGACAGGCACCCTGGATCAAGTCGGAGAGCCTTCTCGCATGCCTCCTGGGCCTCATCCAAGCGGCCCATCACCAGCAGGAGACCCGAAACATCCGACCAAGCTGCGGCTAGTCGAGGTTCTGCTGCCAGGAATGCCCTGTAGGCAGTCAGGGCCTCCTCGGCCTTGCCCATCCGGTCCAGATCATGGGCCTTGCGAAGCAGTTCTGAATGGCTTGGGCTCACCCCGGGCACTCCTCAGTTGGTTTGCTTTTGTTCTCTCATGGAAAGGGTCTGAGAGGTAGCTTCGAGGCCATACAAAAAGATCCCCCTGAAGCCAGGGGGATCACTGATCGGTCCGGAGTGGATCAGCCGAGACTGCTCAAACCGCCGCTGACTGTGCGCAACTGGGAGATCGTTGCCTCCATATTGTCGAACTGCTTCTTGAGCGCCGCCTGACGTTTGTCCAGCAGGACCTGTGCGGACTCAATGCGGGAGGTCAGGGTCTTGTTCTGCTCATCCAAGCTGGTCCGCGTGCTTTCAATAGTTCCATTGTAAGAGGTCAGGCTGGAGATCAGCCCCTGCAACTGCGTCCCAATGCCCTTGCTGAGGTTTAGGGTGCCTGAACTGGAGGCCGTCACATTCAGGGTCAAGCCCTCCAGGAGGGAACCCACGGGGGCCGAAAGGGTCCCGTTCGTGCCGGTCAGTCCGCTGTAGGTCGTGCTCCCCACGGTGAGGGAACCCGTAACGGCGCCGCCCGTGCCATAGGTGACATTGAAGCTCACCGCGCCGGAGGCGGTCTTGGACCCGCCTGCGGCGACGGATACGGAGCCGCTGGTGGAACTGCCGGAGAAATTGAAGACGTTCTGAACCCCCACGGGATCCTTGTCCATGGCGGCCTGGAACACGGTCGCATCCAGGGAGAGGGTGCCGTCCACATTCGTCTTGAGGCCCAGCTGTGCGGTGGACTTGAAGGTGGCGGACGAAGGTAGCCCCTCGGGTGAGCCGGCCATGACAGCGCGAAGCTGCGAGATCACAGATCGGGCCACCACGTCATTGGTCAACACCCCCGGTGTGATCGTCACGCCATCACTACTCTTTGTGGTCGTGGTGGCATCCTTATACGCGGTGATGATCGCGTTGTACTTCGTGATCACATCCTGCATGGCAGTCGATGCGCTCGTCTTGTCCTGGGCCACCGTAAGGGTTGTGGCATTGCTGGTATCGCCCTTCTTCAGGGTGAAGGTCACCCCGTCCACCGCATCCTTCACGGTATTGGACTGCCGGGTCATCTCGATGCCATTGATGGAGAACAGGGCATCCTGGGCAATGTTGGAACCGGAGGAGGACAGACCACCGGATAGCCCGGTGGGATCAGAGAAGGTGCCGGTAATGGTTCCGCTGCTGATGCCCAGAGAGGACACCACGCTGGTTGCAGTGGCATCTTGATTGGCAATCGCAGCCAGGGTCACCTTGCCACCGGTGGAGCCGGTTCCCGTAGCCGTGTTACCCGTCGTCGTGTCCTTGGCGGTGAGCACCAACTGGTAGGGATTCGTGCCCTGCCCGGTGTTCACGATGGCAGCCGACACTCCCGCACCGGAGGCGTTGATGGCATCCCTCAAGCCGTTAAGGCTGTTGTTGGTGAGCTGGAAGGTCTTGACGACGCCATCGGTGCCCTGCACCGCAAAGCTGCCGGAGGAGCTGGTGAGAATCGCCGCATTGGGGTCCGCCACGGCGAGATTGGTGGGCTCACCACTCGACATGGTGGAACTGAGCTTGGCTGAGGTGGCAACCTGGCTCACCTTGACTTCGTAGGAGCCGTTGGTGGCCTTATTGGCGGTGGCAGACACATAGGTGCTATCGGCATCCGTGCTGGACACCGTTCGCTTGTTGAAGCTGTCGTAGAGCGACGACATGCTGACCGTCAAGGCGTCCAGCTGCGTCCGCATGGTGTTGAGGGCCGCGGAGCGACTGGTGTTCTGAGTCTGCTTAGCCTGAAGGCGCTGCACGCCCAGACTCTCCTGGGCCATGATCGCCGAGATCAAGCTGTCGGTCTGAAGCCCTGATGTGACCCCCTGGAAGCTGACAGCCATGACTCACCTCTCTGCACCGTAGAAGACCTGGCCCGCGCCTCAGCCCTCCGCATCCATCAAAACACCCGAAGCATCCTTGGTATCACTCAGCGAGCGCAAGCGCTTTGCCATCTCAATGACCTCTTCGGCGGGAACCTGCCGAATGGTCTCATGGGTTGTGGCATCCACAATCTTGAACCCATAAACACCAGTATCCTTGTCCACGAAAAACTTGAGATCCGAGGAAGAGGACTGAAGATAGTCTTCCACGGTCTTGGCAGCCTCAGAGAGACTTTTCTTGGACGCACCAACAGCCGAACCGTCCACAGCCTTGGGCTTGGAAGCATCGGATCGGATTGGGGTGGTTTTTGGCGAATTGGGAACAGATGAGGATTGAAGCGTCTGAGCCATCCCCGGCGCCAAGCCACCCAGTGGGTTCACTTGATCAGCCATGACATTTTCCTTTATATGCCAGCATCGGGGACTGGCATCGCCGGTCCCCAATGCTGATCATAATACCCAACTACCGGAGGAGGCCAAGAACGGTCTGGCTGGCCGTGTTGGCGTTGGTCAGGGCACTGGTGCCGGCCTGGCTCAGGATCTGCCACTTGGTGAGGCTGACCACTTCAGCGCCGATATCCGCATCCATGATGTTGCTCATCTGAGCAGTCTTGTTCTCTTCCTCGATGCCGTAGAGGTTGGCGTTGCTCTGTGCAGTAGCCATGTTGGCAGCGATGGTGCCACGGGCAGTGGCAATTGCGGTGAGCGCCGTGGAAGCACTGGCCAGATCGGTAATGGAGGAGAGGCTCGTGCCTGCCTTGGTGGCAGCAGCGGAAGCCAAGCTCGCCACAGAAGAGAATTCCGAGGAACTGCCGTTACCGCCTGCAGCCAGCTCGATCGCGCGCATGACCTGGTTGGTGGCTTCTTCCAGGTAGCCGTCCTTGGCGGCCTCGGTGTAGTAGGTCTGATAGGAGGTCTTCCGCAGTTCGTGCGCCACCTTGGAATCAGCGTTGTAGTTGTTGGCATTAGCCAAGCCGGTGGCGTCGTCGGAAGCGTGGTTGATGCGCTTGCCGGTGGTGAGGCGCTCGATGGTGGACTTCATGCCCAGCGAGGTGATGTTGAGCTGACGAGTGGCCTGAAGGGCCGCAACGTTATTGAGAATAGAAGCCATGACATCCTCCGTGATGTTTCTTGGCAGCGTCCGTGCTGCCGGCTGGTTGGCTTCGGAGTTCCCTCCGACCTCATTCTCTTCGGGTGGGAAGGGCTTGTTCTTTAGCGTTTTTTTAGAACAAGCGTTTCATCCAAGGCCGTAGGCGGCGAGGATGCGGTCCCAGCGCCCCTGGGCCTTCAAAACGGCTTCCGCCGCGGCCCGGAAAAAACCATCCCCCCCCCGTTGGGACAAGGTGAGGCACTTGGCCTGCAATTC
This sequence comes from Holophagaceae bacterium, assembly GCA_017859955.1. Classification (GTDB taxonomy): domain Bacteria; phylum Acidobacteriota; class Holophagae; order Holophagales; family Holophagaceae; genus Holophaga. Next base: position 17,051 of record JAFNAB010000011.1, on the reverse strand, counting down.
GGGCGCGGCATCGGCGGGACAGACGGGAAGTCCCACGAGGCGGAGCACCGGGAAATCCAGGAGGTCATCCCCGAAGTATGCAACCTCGCTAGGGTCCAGCCCTCGGCGGTCCAGGATGCCCTGGAGCACCTGAAGCTTGTCATGGACCCCCAGATGAAGTTCTTCCACCCCGAGATCCTCCCCGCGGCGCCGGGTACTCGGATCATCGAGGGCCGAGATGAATCCCACCGGAATTCCGCTGCGGGATAGCCATTGGATGGCGGCCCCATCCCGGGTGCTGAAGGCCCGCAGGCGCACGCCCCGGTCGTCATAGATGACATGGGAACTCGTCAAAACACCGTCCACATCCGTCAGCACCATTTTGATTTTCTGGGCAGCCTTTTCCCAGGATTCCGGGAGGCCCGCTCCTCGAGCGCGAGTATGCTTTTCCAATGACACTCCAGACTCCCAGATAGCGCGGCCCCTTCGCCGAGCGGATACCTGAACGGAGATTACCCGCGATGCCCCAGCCTATGAAACCTCTCATCATCTTTGAGATGGCCAACAACCACATGGGAAGCCTTGACCACGGCCTCCGGATCCTGGCGGCCTTCGCGGAGTGTGTGCGGCCCTTCCGCCAGCAATTCGACTTCGCATTCAAGCTCCAGTACCGGGATCTGGACACATTCATCCACCCCGAGTTCCAGGGACGGACCGATATCAAGTTCGTCAAGCGATTCGAAGAGACCCGGCTCAGCGAAGCTGAGTTCCTGCAGTTGCGGGATGCCATGCGTGAGCAGGGATTCCTGGCGGTCTGCACCCCCTTCGACGAGCGTTCCGTGGATCGCGTGGAGGCCCATGGTTTCGACTTCCTGAAAATCGCCAGCTGCTCCCTGGGTGACTGGCCCCTGATGGAGCGGATGGGCCGGTCTAGCCTCCCCATCATCGCGTCCACCGCAGGGTCGGACCTCGAGCTCCTGGACCGGGTGGTCAACTTCTTCGAGAACCGCAACCGCGCGTTGAGCATTCTCCACTGCGTCGCCGAGTACCCGACCCCCTCCTCCCAGTTGCAGCTCGACCAGATCGACCTCCTGCGCTCCAGGTACGCCAATCACCCCATCGGGTTCTCCACTCACGAAGATCCTGCCAACACCCTCGCTGTCCAGCTGGCCCTGGCAAAGGGTGTCTGCATCCTGGAGAAACACGTAGGCCTCCCGACCCCCCAATGGCCCCTGAACGCCTACTCGGCGGATCCCGGGCAGATCACCCGGTGGCTGGAGGCAGCGGCGGAGGCCCTGGAGGCCCTCGGTTCCCCCGAGGTCCGCTACCAGCCCTCCCAGGCGGAACGGGAAAGCCTCCAGGGCCTCCGCCGTGGGGTCTTCCTGGCACGCCCCGTCAAGGAAGGAGAACGCCTGGAACTCTCCTCGTCCTTCCTGGCCATCCCCACGGTCCCGGGACAGATCACCGCCAACGACCTTTCCAAATACACCGAGTTCATCGCCCTGGGACCTGTGCCGGAGCAGGGCCCGGCCCTCTGGGAGAACTTCCGGCGGATCGACAACCGGGAGCGTGTCTACCAGATCGTCCAGCGGGTCCGGACCTTCCTCCAGGAGAGCCACACAGTGGTCTCGACCCAAGCCGAAGTGGAGATCAGCCACCACTACGGATTGGACCACTTCGAAGAGACCGGCGCCACCATCCTCAGCATCGTCAACCGCGCCTACTGCAAGAAGCTGATCGCCCTCCTCCCGGGCCAGCGCCATCCCGAACAGTACCACCAGCAGAAGGAAGAGACCTTCCATGTGCTCCATGGTTCCCTGAAAGTCCGCCTGGACGGGGTGGAACGGGTCCTGGAGGCCGGAGAAGTGCTGACCGTGGAACGAGGCATCAAGCACGAGTTCTGGACCGAAAGCGGCACCATCATCGAGGAAATCAGCTCCACCCACTTCAGGGATGACTCCTTCTATACGGACCCTTCCATCAACCAGAATCCCAATCGCAAGACCGTGCTGACCTATTTCTTCGGATGATCCCGTGAAGCTATCTGATTATGTCTGGGACCGCATCGCTGACGAAGGTGTGGAGGATGTCTTCATGCTCCCAGGCGGCGGCTGCATGCATCTGGTGGATTCCCTGGGCAGCCACCCCAGGCTCCGCTTCATCTGCAACCTTCACGAGCAGGGTACCGCCGTGGCCGTGGACGCCTATGCCCAGGTCCGGGGATTCGGCGCAGGGCTCGTGACCACCGGCCCCGGAGGCACCAATGCCGTCACGGGAGTGGCCGCGGCCTACCAGGACTCCACTCCTTGCATCTTCATCTCGGGCCAGGTCAAGCGGGCCGACCTGAAGAAGGGCACAGGCCTGCGGCAGATGGGCTTCCAGGAAGTCGATATCGTTTCCATCGTCTCCTCCATCACCAAGTACGCCGTGACCGTGGAGAGGCCGGAGGATATCCGCTACCACCTGGACAAGGCCATCCACCTGGCCCGGAATGGCCGTCCGGGTCCCGTCTGGATCGATATCCCGCTGGATGTCCAGGCCGCCGAGGTCGATCCGAGCGCCCTCCAGCCCTGGGACCCGGACACGATCCCTTCCCTGGAGTGGACCCCTTCGGTCCAGCGCACCCTGGAGTTGCTGGCCAAGGCCGAGCGTCCGGCGATCCTGGTGGGGAACGGGGTACGCCTTTCGGGAGCCGTGCAGGACTTCCTGGCCTTCGCCGAAGCAGCCCAGATCCCGGTGCTCACCACCTGGAAGGCCGCCGACTTCATGCCGGAAGAGCATCCGCTTTTCGCTGGGAGGCCTGGCGGTTCCGGGCAACGGGCAGCCAACTTCACTCAGCAGAACAGCGATGTGCTGCTGGTGCTGGGTGCGCGACTGGACCTGGGGCAGACAGCCTACATGCATGAGCTCTTCGCCCCCGGGGCCAGGAAGATCGTGGTGGATATCGACGAGGCGGAGCTGAAAAAGCTGAAGATGAGCCTGGAGCTAGCCCTCTGCATGGACGCAGGCCTCTTCATCCGTTCCCTCCGCCGCCTGCTGCCGGGGTATCCCATGCCTCTGCGGTCGGCTTGGCTCCAGCAGGTGAAAACCTGGAAGGAACGCTATCCGGTCCTGAAACCCGAGTACTGGGAGCCCACCGATCATGTGGATGCCTATGTCCTCATCGAAGTGCTTTCCGCGTGCCTGCAGGCGGACGATCTCCTGGTCCCCGGCTCCTCCGGACAGGCCAGCGAACTCACCTGCCAGGCCCTCCGCGTTTCCAAGGGCCTGCGGATGCTGAACAGCCAGGGCCTCGGCCCCATGGGCTTCGGCATTCCCGCGGCCCTCGGGGCCTGCGTGGCCTCCGGCGGGAAACGGACTGTCTGCGTGGATGGAGACGGCGGCTTCCAGATGAACATCCAGGAACTGGAGGTGATCCGCCGCCTGAACCTGCCCATCAAGTTCTTCGTCCTGGACAACCAGGGCTACGGCTCCATCCGCTCAAGCCAGCGGGCCCACTTCCAGGGCCGCCTGGTGGCCAGTGACGCGGGTTCGGGCCTGACCCTCCCCAACACCCTGGAAGTGGCCAAAGCCTATGGACTCAAGACCGCCCGCCTGGAGACCCACGAAGGCATCTGCGAGCGGATCCAAGCCCTTCTGGCCGAACCCGGCCCCTGTGTGTGCGAAGTGAAGCTCGACCCCAACCAGCCCACCCTGCCCCGGGTCACCAGCTACCAGAAACCCGATGGCAGCATGGCTTCCCGCCCCATGGAGGACATGTTCCCGCTGTTGGATCGGGAGGAGTTGAGGGCAAACCTTTACAACCCGGAAGCCACTATTTAGCCGCCTCTGGGCCTAGGCCTCGAAAGGCACGCACTCACAGGCCTTCGCCATGTCGCGTAACAACTGAGTTCCGCCGATGAAAGCCCCGCACTGCTGAAGCAAGGCAGCCATGGCGGCCAGATTCAGCATGCCCGCCAGGTTGATCGCACGGCCATCGAGTGCATCGCAAAGGCCTGCCAGCAGGGGTTGGCTTGCTCGCCCGCCGATGCCGACAAAGTTCCACCCCGCAGCCTGCGCCTGGGCAAAGGCGACCAGGAATGCCGGGTCCTCCGCAATGGACGGATGGTCCAGGAGGATCGCCATGGTTGTCGCGGACTCCCATCCGAATTGCGCCATGAAACCTTGGACCTGCTCCAGGGCAACCTTCCCAGGCCATAGGACTGGCTCGCTGGGCGGCAAGCCCAGCGTCTTCCGGAACCCCTCCATCCCATCTGCCACCGGAAGGAGGCAGGTGTAGGCCTCGTTCAGGGCCTGGACCAGGTCCTGGCTCTGGTCCTGCTCCGGCAGGTGGAAGGCCACCGCGCCAGGAGGGTGAAGAATGGCGCAAAGATCATCCCCCTCGATCCCACGCTGCGGGTTCAGGTTCACCAGCAGATCGATGGGTTTGTCCTTCAGGGGCGCCACAAGGCTTTCCCGATAGCTCTCGTCGGAAAGATAGCGTTGGGTCTCCACGGGGATAACCTGAAAGCCCGCCAGCAGGTCGGCGGTCTCGGGACGACAGAAGACCAGGACCTGATCCCCGCCCTTCTGGGCTCTGAGAGCGGCCAGCAGACCCGCCCCGGCCAAGAGGTCCTGGAGCCCCCCCAGAGCCAGGACGGCCGTGAGACGAGCGCCACGGGCCACCAGGGGCAGGTCCGCCAGACAGAGGGAGCCGGAAGCAAGAGCCGGTGGTGGCTGGCGCTGCCCCTGCAGGTACTGGAAGCCGAGGCCGGTGGCAGCGATACGGAGGGGGGAGAATCCCGCGCGCTGCAGGAAGGGCACAGCCTCCTGCCATTCAGCCTCGGAACCCGCGTTCCGACGCAAACCAGGCAGGATCGTGCTGTGGTGGTTGCGGCCCACTACACGGACAAAGGCGTCCTTGAGCTCCTCATCCTCCAGCAACAGGTCCGCAACCCAGCACCAGACCCGGAGGTCGTTCATCAGACGGGCGTACAGGTCTGTCGCGGCAAGGGAATCCGCATGCAGATCACTCATGCGGTTCCGGACCAGAGCTTCCGGGATATAGTGCAGCCTAGTGGGCTGGCGGATGAATTCCATCATCCCCCAAAGATGCACATACCCGGATCTGACCGCGGTCTGGATGCTTGGCCGATTGGAAAGAAAACGGTCCCGCCGGAAGATGGTCACGCTGATGAAAGCAAAGACCCCCGCGTTGCGGGCGCAGGCGTTGAAGTAGGCGATCCTGTCCTCACGGCCCTCCAGCCTCCAGACCCGTGGCGGGTCGGCGTCCAGGAACCAGGGCAGGGTGATCAGGGGATTCAGGTCGTTGTCGCACGCTTCAGCCAGACAGAGGCAGACATCGGCGCCACCCTCGATTTCGCTCAGCACCTTGCTGACGCTCTGGGGAAGGAAAACATCGTCATCGCCCAGCACCCAGACGAACTCGCCCCGGGCCTCTTCCACGCACTTCAGGTAGTTGAGGTCGAATCCGAGATTCGCCTCATTGCGGAAGGTGCGAAGCTCAGGCCAGGCCGTCCTGAAGCGGGCAAGGAGCTCCGGGGTGTCATCGGTGGAGGCGTTATCCGAGACAAGCACTTCCACCGTTCCCGCCGGGTGGGCAGAGGCTTCCCGGATGGCGCTCTGGAGGGCCTGTGCCAGGAAGCGTGATCGATTGCAGGTGGGAATGCAGAGGGAGATTCTTGGGCGTGGATGCATAGCCGGCTCTTTAACGGGGAAGGGGATCGGGTGTGCCAGCATCCCGGGGAGAGCCGGCATAGTCAAGCAATCCGGCATGGAACGCGAGTGTTCGGCGGACGGCATCCTCCAGGCTGATCCATACTTCCAGCCCCAGTTCGGCCCTGGCCTTCATGACCGAGGGAACGTAACGCTCCGGGGGCTTTCCAGGCATGGGGGTTCCAAGAATGCGGACCTCCGGCTGGAGTGGAGCGCAGGCCGAAACCATGCCGGCGAGCTGACCGATGCTCAGTGCATCCTCAGAGCCGACGTTATAGATCGAGCCTGGCTCGCCCTTCAGGAGGATCGTCCAGAGCCACACACAGAGATCCGCAGCATAGAGGAAAGCCCTCGCCGCCGTGCCATCCCCCTGGACGACGAGGGGGCCGCCACCTAAGGCATCCCGGATGAAATTGCCAATGGCGTAGTGAAGATCCAAGGGAAGCCTCGGCCCGACGAAGCTGAAGCATCTCGCAATGGTCGCAGCAATCCCATGGGATTCCCCCACGGTGCTGAAGAGGAACTCAGCCGCCCGCTTGCCCTCCGCCAGAGCCCGCTGGGAGTACCCCGGGACGGGCCCCCCGGCATAGTCCTCCGGAATGCTCTTCAGGTTTGCGGGCTGGGCTCCGTAGACCACGCCTGAACTCGTGAAAAGCATGCGCCTCACCCCACACTGGATGGCGAAATCGAGAACCCTCCGTGTGCCGAGGGCCAAGGTATCGTACTTGGCCAACGGAGCCTCACCACAGAAGGTTTCCCGGGCATTGGTGGTCGCAGCATGGATGAGGAGATCGAAGGTGCCCTCGGGAAAGGCAAAGGTCTTGACGTCCCCCGCCCACAACGCAATGGCCGCATCATTCGCCAGATGGGGAAACCTTTGCTGGAAGCCTTCCGGGTCCCGCGTCAGCACAAGGGCCGAAGCCCCAAGCGAAAGATGGCGGTTCAGGAAGAGCAGACTCTCCAGGATCCAGCTCCCGAAGAATCCGGTTCCCCCGGTGACGAAAAGCCGCTTGCCCCGGAGCTCCTGCCAAGCCCCCATGCCATGGGACAGGATATGGCGGAGGTCCGCCTCCGGAAGTTCGGGTTCGGTCGCGGTCATGGGAAACCATGCTTTCGAAAAGTGAGAATCCTGGTGCCTTGGGAGAACCCGTTCACAAGGGGCCGCCGATGTGGCGATAGCGTTCACAAAAGCCCTGTTCCCCGGCGAACTGAAGCATCTCCCCACCTTCACCGCAATGATCGCAGCTTTCGTAGAAAGCCCGCCGGTCTACCATTTGAATGCGTTCCCGAAGTTCCCGGGCTGAACGGGCCTCATCGATCCTGACCCAGTCCAGAGAATGGTCCGCAAGATGGTGGGAACCCAGGCCCGCCGTGGTCGAGCATGGATAGTAGACGCCGTTCTGGATTGTCTTGCAGCTGTGCCGGGACTGACATCCAGCCTTCATGGCGGCTTTCACGCTGTCTTCGAGATCCAGTTTCCGGAGCGAGGCAGGGGTGGCCCACAAGGGTTGGCCGACCGTAATGTGCAGCCCCGCACGGGTGGCTCGCTCAACATTGCTCGCAAACAGGGCCCGCTGCTGTTCAGACAGGACGGCCGTATAGTCGGAGAAGATGAGTCGGCACCGGTCGTTTCTCAGCTTCTCCAGGTGCTCATCCTTGATGTCACATATCCCATTGGTGGTGACACCAATTACCCCGAAGTTGGGTTTCGCCAAGATCAGGTCAAGGATGGCATTCAGCTCGGGATGGAGAAAGGGCTCTCCGCCGATGATGGATACGTACCCAATTCCATCCACAGCTTCGAAGATCCGGTCAATATCGGTCTTGAGCCTTTCCAGGGGGAAATTGATGCGTTCTGCCTGGCCATAGTGGTTGATGTACTGCCCGCAGTGCTGGCAATGAAGGGTGCATTTTTGATTGATGACAAATGTCGCAACCGGAAAGACCAACTCGTCGCTGAATCCATTCGGGCAGGCAGCCTGGCCGTGTTTCCGCAACAGGCTCGGGAGCCGTTCACAGGCACACCAATTGCAGATGGTGGTTTTCATGCAGATGCTGGGGTCGAATCCGGTTTCTCCCGTCATCCGGCACATCAAGGCCTCGAACAGCGCCATTCCCGACAGGTAATGGCCATAACCGGCGTCCAGGAACTCCTGGCTGCCAGCACTGCCGGACAGGCTCCCATTGGGCATGCAATTGATGATCAGGGTCGTGGCTCGATCCAACTCCGTAGAGAAGGGGAGGGCGACTGCGACACCGTTCACGGCCCCCAGCGCATCGGCCCGAAGATCCCAGTAGCAGAGCCGCTCGGGTGGTATCCCCAGCCCGATCAGCCCCGCCCCGAAAGCCTCACCGAAGCGCCCTGCCCCCCGCAGGACGATCCTTTCAAATCCCTCCAGGAAGGCGAGCAGTTCCCGGGTATGCCCCCCGTCACCCCGCCGGGCCTGTTCCAGAAGTTCGTGAATATCAGTCATGAGTGCTCACCTGGTTAAGGAATTGAGTCGAAGGAGGCAGCGCCCTGCGTTTCCATCAGGCACACGACCCGGTTGTCCAGGCCCATGGCGCGGACAGCGCGCTGAATGCTTCCCATGGAATTCTCGCCACAGATCACGATGTCACCCCGAAAGGACCGCAGACTTTCCGGCTCTTTGACGGTCAACCCCATGATCTTCTCACCCTGACGCTGGGGGTTGCTGTCCACCAGGTGCCGGATTGAACAGTGCTTGAGAGGGGTGTGTGTGAGCATCCGGTAGACGAAGACCGATACCCCCCAGAGGGCGATCTCCCGATCCCCCAAGCTCTGGATGTTGGCCAGGACCTGGTCTCCCTTTCCGCTCGGACGCAGCAGGCAATCCTCTGCGAAGGAGGCGTCCGCCGCCGAAAAGCAGATCTTCCGCTCAATCGTGGATTTCTCGAACAGGGCCCGCATGCAGGGGTAGATATCCGGAGTCGACTCGTACCGGACAAGGCTGAACCCACGCATCAGGTTCACCAGCGAAACCAGGCTGAAATGATTGATGTGCTCGAACTCGAAGTAGAAGCCAGGAAAAGGAGCACATTGGCGAAAGCGTGAGAGATCCGGAAGCTCGATATAGATGCGTCCCTCCGGCTTGAGCCATTTCACCACATTGCGTATGGCCTCCAGGGGAGATTCTAAGTGCTCCAGGACGTGCCTCAGAATGACCAGGTCGAACCGGCCTTCAAGCTCTGGTAGCTCTTCTGTTGCCAGCCCATGACGCCCGGGCACCCCCTGGGAAGCCAGGTATCTTATCGCAGCCCGATCGGGATCAATGGCAAACAGGTCCTTGAAGCCCCGCTCCTTCAGTGCCAGGAGCGTGATGCCAAAAGAACAGCCGATGTCTGCAATGGCATGCTTCTCTGGCTCCAAGCCAGCCTGCTCGAGAAACCGGAGTGTCATGTCATTGAAGGCTGCTTGATCCGGCATGACCTCGTAGTGAAGCGACTCGGACCCCGTGTAGGTTTCGTAATAGCTTTCCCGATCATCCTGATGCTGCACATCGTGGAAAACCGCCCCGCAATCCGAACAGGCCATGATCGCGAAGGAATTCTGCAAGCGCAGACTTTCCGGAACCATCAGCTCCATTCGCCGGAGAAGGGTCGAAGCCCCGCCACCGCACACGGGGCAGGGGCGTATCACAGGAATGACCTTCCCGGTGTGGGCGGAGGGCAGATCCGGGAGGACAGGGGGGGTTGGCATGAGCAGCTTCCTTCATTCAAATGAGTACGGCCCTGAATGATCCGGGTCCCCTTTCAAGGCTCTGGCAGTCGGTAGCGGGAATCGAAGCCCTGTTCGGCGGCTTTCCCTGTCAGGAGGGGAGATCCGAACGCCTCACAATGACCGCAGGCTCCGTAATGGGTCCGCTCAATGAGTTCCCGGATGCCCGCGCGGATCTGTTCCGGGGTCTTTCCAGGGTCCAGTCGCAGATAATCCGAAGGATAATCAGCGATTCGCAGATCGTGAATGGACATCGCGAAGGCGCAGGGAAACACCTTGCCGTTGAATACGTATAGGAAACGCACCCCGCATGCGTGTTTCTTGCCAGCCATCGTCTCGATGGAATCGCCCTTGTGTTCGAGGGTTGAGGACATATTCCAGGTGGGGAGCGAATTCTGGCATTTCGCATTCACCCCCTCGGCCAGGGCCACCTCGAGATTCCTGTGGAAAAGCTCTCGCTTATCCTCATCGAGGACCTCCAGGTAGTTCGAGAATGCCAGTCGGATCCGTTCGTCCTTCAGGCTCGCAAGTTGGCTTGGGTCGATGGGAACCGTGCCATTGGTGTTGACGATAACTGCACCAAAATTGTCGTGGGCGAGGACCCGCTCCACGACCTGCCCGATGTCTTTCCTCAGGAAGGGTTCGCCCCCGAAGATGTTCACAACCCCGAAGGAGTGGACAGCACCCATCACCACATCGATGTCCTGCAGCATCTGCCCCAGCGGCACATTCTGCTTCCATTCGCTGCGATAGCTATTGATGTAGATAAAGCAGTGTTTGCACTTGAGGTTGCACACGTTGTTCACGATAAAGTGCACGCGATCGAAGGACAGGAGCTCATCCTGGTCGATGTGATGCCTCTGTGCCGCACCTGCCCGAACGATGTTGTCGAGCCGTTCACAGGAACACACGCTGCAGATGTCGAACTGATTGCAAATCCTTGTAAGCGCTGGGCCCTCGGTGGAGAGCGGGCAAAGGAGACCCTGCAGCAGATCATTTCCGTGCAGCACATGGTTCCAACCGTTTTCCGCAAGCTGGCGGAAGACATTGGGCCCCATGGCCACATTGCCGATGCAGAAGATGATGAGGGTAGTGTCCTTGTCTAGATCACCGGAGAAGGGTACAGCCACCTCGAGACCATTGCGCGTCCTGATCCGATCCGCCTGGGTGTCCCAGTAGCCAGCAACCGGGATGCCAAGGTCCAGCATCTTGAGACCTATCGCTGTCCCGAGGTTGCCCGCCCCCCAAAGGATGATGGAACTGAAACGCCTGGTGTAGTCCACAAACACCTGCGGATCCAGGCGATCGCCTCGACGGGCCCTGAACAGGAAATCCTGAATGTCATCGGGGTAATCCATGATCTATCCCTTACTTGAGTGGTTGAGACGTCAGTCCTTGCCCAGCGACCCCTGCAAGGGCACACTCCCGGGGGGAGGCGGATAGGAGACCGTCCGCCGTTCCAACTGGGCAAGCCCCCTCAGCTGCTCCAACAGGGTCCTCCGGCCAGCTTCTTCCAGTCCCCAATACGGAAGCATTTCCTTGTATGCAGATTGCTCCGAGATCTCGGGATGAATCGCAGCGGCAAGGTGGAAATAGCGGCGCCCCCCACGCTCATCGCCCGCCAGGAGACTCCTCAGACAATACCTGAGGCAGAGACTTCCGAGCTTTTCGATGGCCGGCTGGAGCCGCTCGCTGGCCGTCTGCATGTGCTCATAGTTGTCAGCGATATCAGCCAACTGGTGCAGCAGCACGTACTCCCCGATGCACTGCAGAAGGTTCCCCTCCATCTTGGAGCTCTCGCTGTTCCCGTGGACCCGATTGAGCAACAGGGGGTCCTTGATGTAGACCATGGGATAATCGCAGCAAATGTGGAAATCCATGATCCTGTCACCGAACCACCGGTCGTTCAGGTTGCCGGCCATCCGCTTTCCTTCCACCTTCTCGATCTTGTAGAGGATCTGGGAGATGCTTGGATTTACGGAAGACATCATGTACACCGCAGCTTTTGACGATCCAGGAATCAAGCAGGACTGGTCGTAAAAGGGCGCTTCATGGGAGACACGGCCCTCTTCATCCAGGATCGTCCGGTGAACCATCGCGAAGGCGGCGTCCTCGTGGGTTTCAAGCGCACTCAGGCAGCGCTCAACAAACTCCGGCAGGATCGCATCATCGGAACAGAGCTTCAGAAGGTACTTTCCGCGCATGTTCAAGGTGCAGTTGTACAGGTTTGCATTCGGACCAAAATTCATCCGATTTCGCGTCAAGCTCATCTTGCCTGGGTACTTTTCCGCGAATTCCAGAGCAATTTCCCAGGATTCATCTGTCGAGGCATTGTCAGAGAAGCAAACTTCAATATTCGAATAAGTCTGTGTAAAAATACTTTCAAGGCACTGACGAAGATAACGACCATAATTATAGTTATAAACGCATATACTTACAAGAGGTTTCCGAGACCTTGCGTGCTCTGGCTGCACACGAATCGGATTATGCTGTGGAATGAATGCGTTAACGCGCTTGAGCCTGAAGATGTAGGTATGTTCAACAAATTTATCCACCAAAAAGGATTCAAGCACCTCGGCAGCGTAATCGGCATCAAACTCAGCCGTTGCCGTGAGTTCCACACAGTACTCACCCTTGCATAACTGAAGCCCTTTCCGGCGATTGGCAGCGGAGCCCATGCTCACCCTGTTTCGACTCACCGTGAACTGGCCTGGGTACTTTGCGGCATATTCATTGGCGATGGCCCAGCCTCCATCCACCGAAGCGTCATCGCAGAAGACGACTTCCCACGGAGAGATCCGGCTCTGCTGGACTATGGAATCGAGACACTGGGACAGCTCTGAAGCTTCATAATTGTGCACCAGGATGCTGATCAGTGGCTTCGCCTCATCCAGGGAACAACGGGCGGGATTCAACGGCTGCGTCAACTCATTTTCGTGGACCATAGGTTCATCTCCGCAACTTAATCACAGGAATACAGGGATATCAAACAGCGCAATAATACGTTCCCAAAAATCACTACCCCTTGCGAATTGCCTTGCAAGTCCAAAGGATTCCTCGGCGCGGGCTTGGTTTCCAATCTCCCGGTAGCATTCACCTGAATAATAGTGGGCTAAAGGGTGATCATGCTTGGCTTTTATAACATTATTAAACCCATTCAATGCCGTATCAAACCGCCCAAGCCTCATGTTGGCATTAAAAACAAAATTGAGCTCTATATTCATCATATAGCTCATATCTTGAATATACTGAGCCGTGAAGTCCTCCGTTTCAATGACGGCCTTCTTGTAATTCCCGAAGAGGGGGTCTTCCTTGAAGTAGTGGCGCTTCTCGCAGATTTCATACATCTCACTGCCCGGAAGCGGGGTGGCCACGTTTATCCGGAACCAATCCGCATGGATGGTCTTCAGGAATGCCCTGGCCTCCTCAATGTCCGCCGGGGTCTCGCCCGGCAGGCCGATGAGGATATTGCAGTCGGTGTAGATCCCCAGCTCCCGGCAGTCGGCAGCCACCCGCTGAACGATGCCCAGGTTGAGGGGTTTGTGCATGACTTCCCTGAGCACCCGCTCGCTTCCCGACTCCACCGCAAGAATCACCTGGGTCACGCCCACCCTTGCGAGCAGCTCTAGGAATTCCCGATCAAGGGCGTAAACCGCAAGCGCATTGGGGAAGAACAGGGCCAGGCCCATTCCGAAGAGCCGTTCCACAATTTCATAGGCCCGCCTCGGATCAGCCATGAAATGATCATCCAGGATGATCACGGTTTCCGCCCCGAATTCGGATTGGAGCCTCGCAGCATCCTCGATGACGCGGGATACACTGTGATACCGCATCTCCCGCCCATGGGTCCGATGCGCAGCACAGAAGATGCACTGAAAGGGACAGCCGCGCGAGGTCATCATGGGTATTCCCCTGCGCCCCGCGTCCCCCGCCGTGTAGTAGTGCATGGTCGGATTGAGGTCGTACCCTTCCAGATCCAGCAGGGAATAATCCAGGAAAGGGATTTCGTCCAGATCCCAGATGAAATCGTGATGGCAGACCTCAGGACTACCCGCATTCTCCCGAGTGACCCAGGATGCGTTCCCCCTCAGGCAGGACCTTGGGTCCCCCGACTGCACCAGAGCCAGAAGGGCCCTCTCCCCCTCTCCGTAACAGATGGCATCGATGGCCTCGGAGTCGCGGAATATGTCCTGATGCACAGCCGTCGGCAGATTGCCCCCTCCCAGCACAAGAGCGTCCGGGAAGGCCTGTCGGCTACACGCAGCGAGGTCCAGGAAGTTCTGGTACGAAGGCGCAAACTGGGCAGAGAGGGCCACGATTTCCGGATTGAAGGCCTGCACATCTCTTTCACGGAGCACCTGGGAGAAGCACTCCTTGAATGAATCTGCCCTGAAGTTCTTCTCGCGGTTCAGGTACACATTGAAATCGATCAGCCGGGTTTCCACCTCAGCATGCTTCTTGAGGTAGGCACTCAAGGAGATCACCCCGAGCGGAATATCCGTGATCACGGAGCCCAGGACACGTCCATCGGCCTGCTGCACATGCTTCACGTTTGAAGGTGGATGCAGGAACTCCTGGAAGGTGATGTTCGGGGGGACCAGAAACAGGATTCGCCGCACAGGCCCAGTCAAGGACATCCGCTACTCCCCCTGCACTGGATCAGGCCGCTCAACGGAGAAATCCTCCGGCCCGAAGACCTGAGCCCAGGGCACCGGCAGGGGCTTGCCGTAGATCTTCTTGGCCTCCACCTCCTCGATGAAGTGGCGGTCCTCGGCGATGAGGCAGGTGTCCACATGGCCGCTGAAGCACTTGAGCTTCATTCCCCGCTCCAGGATCTCCTTCAGGGGCTCCTCGAAGAAGTTCCCCAGGGAGGTATGGATGTAGGGGCAGGGCATCACGTCCCCGAACTTCTGCCGCAGGTAGTCCATGTCCTCCCGCGTGATCATCACGTCGTAGTTGCCCTCCCAGGCCCCCACGGGCTTGGCGTAGGTCACGAAGATCGGCACCTTGCGCGCCTTGCCGAACTCCAGGAATTCGATGAACTCCTCCGAGCGGATCCGCTGCTTGGTCACCACCGTGGCGATGATCAGGTTCAGCCCCGCGGCCTGGGCCGCATCGATGGCCCGCAGCGCCCGTGCGTGGGACCCGGGCTTGCGTCGGAAGGCGTCGTGCTCCTCGGCATTGAGGCTGTCGAGGCTGAGCTGGATCTTGTCCACCCCGATGGCCTTGAGGTGCTTGGCCCTGGCCTCGTCCAGGAACCACCCGTTGGTGTCGGAGGTGATGTAGAAGCGACTGGGATCCAGGGCCTCCACGATCTGGTCGAAGTCCGGGAACACCAGGGGCTCGCCTCCGGTGATGACCACCTGGGCCAGACCCAGTTCATCGGCCTGCCGGGCCAGTTCCCGCACCTCCGGGATCCCGAAGCTCCGGAGCTTCCTGTCCTGGCCCTTCTCCTGGAGGCGGGTGATGCAGCAGTGCTGGCAGCGGAAGTTGCAGGTGTAGTCGTACTGGAACTGGAGGATGGCGATACTCTCGCCCCGCTTCACCTTCTCGTCGAAGCGCAGGATCTTTTCGTAGACCCTGGGCTTCTCCCGTTGGAGCTGGTTGCGCTTGGCGTTCTCATCCGGGGAAAGGGGGGGGATTCCCGTCATGACTGGACCTCGTTTCTTGGATGCCCTGGGCTGGCGATCTCGATGCCCCAGTCCCGCAGGATGCCGATCCGGAGTCGCTGATCAAAGCGCTGTTGCAGGATGCCTGCCACTTCATCCGAGTAGCTGGCCGCCATCACCAGAACCGCCTCCACCGGATCGCTCTCCAGGGCTTCGGGGGAACGGATCGGGAGATGGGTGGCCGGGGTATACCGGCCCTGCTTGAAGGGGGCGGAATCCACCACATAGCGCAGATGAGGCGCCAGGTCCGCCAGGGCCAGGAGCGCGAGGGCCTGGTGTCCGGCACCCCAGACCGCCGCCGACGCGGCCCCCCGAACGAAGGACTGCAGCTCGCGGGTCAGGCCCTCCTGGCGGGATCGGAAGGCCCTGAGATCCAGGGGCTCCCGCCGCCTCACCGTCGCCGAGAGGATGTAGCGATGCCAGACGGCCTCGCAGGCCACCACCTCGAAACCCGCCCGTTCCAGGAGCACCCGGAGGGTGGCCTCGGTGAAGTAGCAGAGGTGGTCCGGGATGAACTCGGAAAAGAGCTCCTGCTCCAGGATCAGATCGAAGTTGGGGACCTCGACCAGGCCGATGGCACCTTCCTCCAGGTGGGCGTGGATGGCCCGCAGCGCCTCCAGAGGCTCGGGAAGGTGTTCCAGGTAGCTCAGGATGAAAAAGGCCGCAAAGGGCGCCTCGCCCGAGAGGGGATCCCCCTCGGAGATGAAACCCTCGGTGACATGGGGATGGTTCTGGGGCGCCGCCTCCAGGCCCCGGGCCTCCATGCCCACCTCCCGGAGGAGATCCAGGTACTCACCCCGGCCGCATCCCACCTCCAGCACCCGCTTTCCCTGGAGACCATACCGCTCGGCAAAGCCATGGAACTGCTCCCGCCGGAAGGCCCCCATCTCGGGAGAGAAGGCGGAAGCCCGGATCACTTCCCGGAAGTAGGGCACCGGCTCCCGGACCACCAGGTCCACTCCCCGCTCCGTGGCCAGATCCTCCGGCCCCGGGAGGAACTGGGCCGCCTTGGGCATGCCGGCAAAGGCCAGCAGGGGGGCTGAATGAAAGGCGCCACCGCAGCTCCGGCAGCTCATGGGAAGCAGGCCCGCAGGGTCTGGACCATGTAATCCAGCCGCGCCTCGTCCAGTCCGGGATAGACCCCGACCCAGAAGGTGTCCCGCATGACCCGGTCCGCGCACTCCAGGGAGCCCACCACCCGGTGGGGGATCCCCTGGTAGGCGGGCTGACGCAGGAGGTTGCCCCCAAAGAGGAGCCGGGTGCCGATCCTGGCCCCTTCCAGGGCCTGGATGAGCTCGTTCCGCGATCGGGGGCAGCCCTCCCGCCGGGTCAGCAGGAAGCCGAACCAGCTGGGCTCACTTCCTGGCGTCGGCTCCGGCAGGATCAGGTGCTCCTCCAGGGGCTTCAAGCGCTCCAGGAGGTAGGCGAAGTTCTCCTTCCGCCGCGCGATGAAGCCCGGCAGCTTCTCCAGCTGGCTCAGCCCCACCGCCGCCTGCATGTCCGTCAGCTTCAGGTTGTACCCGATGTGGCTGTACGTGTACTTGTGGTCGTAGCCCTGGGGCAGCTCCCCCAGCTGCCAGTCGAAGCGGTGCCGGCAGGTGTTGTCGCAGCCCGGCTCGCACCAGCAGTCCCGGCCCCAGTCCCGGAAGCTCTCCACCAGCTTCTTCAGCTTGGGGTCCGAGGTCAGCACGGCACCGCCCTCCCCCATGGTCAGGTGGTGGGCCGGGTAGAAGCTCACCGTGGCCAGGTGTCCGAAGGTCCCCACCATGCGGCCCCGGTACCGGGCTCCCACGGCATCGCAGCAGTCCTCGATCACCCAGAGGTCGTGGCGCCGGGCCACCTCCATCACCGCGTCCAGGTCGAAGGGGTTGCCCAGGGTGTGGGCCACCATGATGGCCCGGGTCCTGGGCCCGATGGCCTCCTCCAGGCGGCTCACGTCCAGGTTGTACGTG
>JAFNAB010000208.1 GCA_017859955.1 Holophagaceae bacterium | reverse complement strand
CGGTCTCACCGCAGTCCGTTCAATGGATTGTGTGGGCTCATCCGGTGGATCTAGTGACCCCCTGGGACTTCTAGGTACCACCCCATGTCCACCAGCCGAGTTCCGTAAGGCTTTGAAAGCCGCTGGACCCTCTCCAGGATCCGCCTTGCCTTGACATCCGAGACCAGGTGGGGAACGCCATAGTCAGGTCCTTCATCATCCATGATCACGGGGATGAGCTGGATCTTCCTGACCTTGCCCTGGTTCATGACGATCCGGGCCAGCAGCGTCTCCATGATTTCCGGTGAATCCCGGCGGTCCCAGACGGATACATTCGCCTCCCTGGGCATCTCTGCGTCACGCTGGTGGGTCAGGTCCACTGGGATGCGATCCGGAGTCCGGTACTGGTATATGAAGTTGCCAAGGCTATAGAAGATGGGCTTTCCCTGGTGAAATTCCAGGCCCCGGAGCACGTGGGGGCCGGTGCCCAGCACCAGGTCTGCCCCGGCTTCGACGGCGCGTCGATACATGATCTCGTCGTTGGCCGGAGTGATTTCCTGGATTCCGAAGGCCCGATTGTGGCTCACATCGTGGTTGTGGAGGGCCACGATCACAAGGTGCCCTCGACGCTTGGCCAGGATGATTGCGTCCTCCATGGCCTGGATATCGTCCTCCTGGACACCCTCCACTGCCTCCACTTTGCCGTCCCTGGCCACCAGAATGGTGGCTGGGTTCAGGGTCGCCACAGATGGGCCGCTGGCATTGCGGCTCTTGAACCTGGAACTCCAGAACCTCATGTAGGACAGGAGTGCCACCTTCTGTTTCTGTCCCTGAACGCTCTGGATGCCCGGTTCCAAAGCATCCTCAAGGCTCAACCCCGCTCCGGCGTGGGTGATGCGACTGGAGTCCAGGGTCCGGAGGCAGTCTTTCAGGCCTTCCGGACCGAAGTCGAAGGTATGGTTGTTGGCCATGCCCACCAGGTTGAAACCCAGGGCCGCCAG
The DNA here is from genome assembly GCA_017859955.1 of Holophagaceae bacterium. Lineage (GTDB taxonomy): Bacteria > Acidobacteriota > Holophagae > Holophagales > Holophagaceae > Holophaga. Next base: position 2,545 of record JAFNAB010000208.1, on the reverse strand, counting down.
TTCCCAGCCGAAGGACTTGTCCGCCCGGAAATTGTAGAAAGGGCCCTGCTCGCCGGGGTGCTCGTTGATGGAGAACTCCAGGTTCCCGTAACAGAGATCGGCCTCTTGGAGCAGCCGGTAGAGCTGCCTGTGCTCAGGATCTTTTTGGCCGGAAATGGGGACGTTGAGGATGAGATCCCCTACGGCGGTGATGACAAGATCGCCCGTCTCTTCCTTGAGGAGCTGGTTCATCCGCCCCTGCCAATCGATGCCCGTGGGGGGCTCTTTCGGATGGATGCGGCGGTGGTAGACCGAGCGCTCCTGATTCCAATCCTGGCGGGTGTCGGCCTTGCCCAGGGAGCCCTGCGCCTGAAGGCCGGAGGCCAGCAGGGCGGCACTCAACACGATGGCGGCGAAGGGCGTGCTCATGGTTCCTCCAGGTGGGTGCTCGGATTACTGCTGAATTTATTTTCATCCATATCTGGATGAAAAAAAACAAAGCTTTCTGGTCTCCGCTGATGAAATCATGCGCGGTGCGCCCAGATGGGCGGCCGGACGGCTAACGCGCCCTGAGGAGGGCCTCCACCAGAGGCACGTCCTCGGGGGTATCGACCCCCAGGCTGAGGTGGGGAGTCTGAGCGACGCCCATGGTCATGCCATGGGCCAGGGCCCGGAGCTGCTCCAGCATCTCGGTCTGCTCCAGGGGGTGGGGCGGCAGCTTCATGAAGGCCCGCAGGGCTTCCGGGCGGTAGGCGTAAAGGCCGAGGTGGCGCTTGTAGATGGCCAGATCCTCGGGTTTCATCCAGGGACGGAAGTCCTGTTCAAAGATCTGGCTGTTGCGCAGGTAGGGGATGGGGCTTCGGCTGAAGTAGAGGGCGTGTCCCAGATCGTTGGTGACCACCTTGACGATATTGGGATTGAAGAGCTCCTCCGCATTCCCGAAGGGGCAGGCGACGGTGCCCAGGGGGAGTTCCGGGTGCTCGGCCATGAGCCGCACCAATACCCCGACGGTCTCGGGGTGCATGGCGGGTTCGTCACCCTGGATGTTCACGATCACATCGAAGGACTCTCCGAGGGCCTCCAGGGCCGCGGCCACTCGGTCGGTGCCGGAGGGCAGGGCAGGGTCCGTCATGACCACTTCGCCGCCGAAGGCCAGGACGGCGGACTGGATCCGTTCGTCATCGGTGGCCACGACCACACGGTCCACGCCTTCTGCGGACTTGGCTGCCTGCCATACCCGCTGGATCATGGGCAGCCCTGCGATGAGGGCGAGGGGCTTGCCGGGGAAGCGGGTGGCCTTGAATCGGGAAGGGAGGACAGCCAGAGTGCGCATGGATTTCATCCTACCCAAATCACATTCAAGCACCTCCCTGATTTGCAAGAATGGAAAAGTCGGCCCGGATTGTTCACAATCAAAGGTTTGGGTTCCACTCGGAGGTTCCATTGACCCGTAAACTAGCTGCCTCGGTGGGCATCACCGCCACAGGCCAGTTCTTCCCTGATCGCATTGTCACCAACGCGGAGCTCGAGCAGTTCTGTGATACCGATGACGAGTGGATTACGTCCCGCACCGGCATCAAGGAACGCCGCTGGGTGGAAAAGGGTGTCGGATCCTCGGATCTGGGGGCTGAGGCTCTGAAGATGGCCTTGGAAAAGGCTGGTCTCACGCCCGATGACCTCGATGTCATCATCGCCTGTACCACCACCCCGGACATGTTCTTCCCCTGCACGGCTGCTCTGATCCAGCACAAGATCGGCGCCACTAAGTGCTTTGGCTTCGATCTGAACGCGGGCTGCTCCGGTTTCCTCTTCGGCCTCACCACCGGCGCCAACATGGTTGCCAGCGGTGGCTTCAAGCGGGTCGCTGTGGTGGGCTGCGACGTCATGAGTTCCATCATGGATCTGACGGACCGCAACACGGCGATTCTCTTCGGAGATGGGGCCGGGGCTGTGATCCTGGAGCCGGTTGAAGACGGCCTCGGGATCCTGGACTTCGAACACTATATCGATGGCTCAGGCGGGGCATTCCTGCGGATGGAGGGGGGTGGATCGGTGATGCCTGCTACGGCTGAGTCCGTGGCAGCTAAGAAGCACTACATCTACCAGGAGGGCAAGGAGGTGTACAAGCGGGCTGTGCGCGAGATGGCCGAAGCCAGCCGCCTGATGCTGGATCGCAACAACATCGACCCCAAGGACCTGAAGCTCTTCATTCCCCATCAGGCCAACATCCGGATCATGGAGGCTGCAGCCAAGCGTCTGGAGCTTCCCACGGAACTCATGGCCAACAATATCCGCTACTATGCCAACACCACGGCCGCCACGATCCCCACGGCCATGCACCAGTGCTATGAGGCCGGGCGCATGAAGAAGGGGGACATCATTGTGCTGGCTGCGTTCGGGGCTGGATTCACCTGGGGTGGCACGCTGCTGAAGTGGGCTTACTGATGCAGTTCCGGGGGGACCGCCCGGTCGCAGGCGACCTCTGCGTCCCCCCGGGCCCCCGTGTCTCGCTTGGCGGAGCCGCGCTCGACACCGCGCAGTTCCGGGGCGACCGCGTGGTCGCAGG
>JAFNAB010000207.1 GCA_017859955.1 Holophagaceae bacterium | reverse complement strand
GATGTCCGGGCCAAGCCCGGACATCACGTCTTTGTCGGCTGAAGGTGCGCTGGTCATGAAAACCCAACCTAGGTAGTCAGTCCCACCCGCCTACCACCAGGCCTCGATCTGGGCACCGTAGGTAGTGCCTGCGGTCTTGCCGAAGCCGCTGAACTGACCGCCGTCCACCGCACCCCAATTGTTTGCTTCCTTGTTCCAAGTAGCATGGGTGACAAAGAGCCGGATCACCGGGCGAGACCAGAAGCTGGCCTGGGGACTCCACTGAGCCGCGAGGGTCTCCTTCAGGAGGTGACGATTGTAGTTTTCAGACGAGAATTTGAGCCGGTCGTACCCCACCTCCGCAGCTAGGCTGAAGTGCTTGGTGAAGAAGTAGGTGGGACGCACGCCCGCAGAAATCCAGGTCTGTTTGGCCCAGGTGCTTGCGCTACCGTTCGGATTGGTGACATCGTCATCGGAGGTCTTCTGCTCCCGATAGATCAGGGTTCCCTGGAGCTCGAAGTTCTTGACGGGCTTGATGTAGAGGATGTCCATGATCTCCCACCATTTATGGCTGGTGGTGAGTTCCGGGTTGTACCAGTTGTAGAAGGTGGAGCCGCTGCCCCAGGTGGCGTATACCTTGTTATCGCCCCCCATAACTCCAGCCTGATTGAGCAGGAAGTTGATCTGGCGACCCGAATTATTATTGTTGTTGGTAGTGACGCTGGGCTTACTGCGGGCATCGCTGGCCTGAAGGCCGATGGTCAGAGAACCGCCCTGCCAAAGTTTGAGATCGGAGAGCCGCAGGTCGTGGACACCGATGACGACACCCTGGCGGTTGTATTGATCCACGGAGATGTCACCGGGGAAGTGCCCCGCTCCCCAACCGGTATCAACGTTGCCCGTATCGTGCTGGATGAAGGCGTAGTGAAGCTTGCCGATCCCAACATTGATATTTTCGACGCCCACGCCATCACCGCTATTGTTCCAATACCACTGGTCACGGATATGAAGGTCCTGGCGCATGTAGAACCTTCTGCCCGCCCACAGCGTCGCATCCTTGAAGGCCCCGCCAGTGCCTAGAACCCCGGTGGCCTCTCCCCAAGCCTCGCGCACCCACACCTGCTGGTTCTTATTGTTGCTCATGGAGCCATCGACATTGCCGCCAGCATCGGAAGAAGCGTCCCGGGCGGCGTAGTACTGGCGGAAAGACGGCCGGAAGTGGAGCTTGAAGGAGGTATCCGCCTTCTCGTACGCGCGGACATCCATGGCCAGCTCAAGGTAGTTGTCGGTCTCGTTACCCAGACGATAGCCCGGCCCTCCCGTGGGGCTGGTCCCGGTGTTGGGCAATACAAAGGTGACCTGCTCCCAAAAAAGCTCCCCCATGGGGGGAGAATCAGTTGACGGTTATCCAGCCGGGCTCCCTCAAGGCCGTGACCGGTGAGGGCCTGTACGGGGGCCGTGAAGGTGTAGCGGGAGGAAAGGGAGCCAAGGTTGAAGATGGCCACCATGCGCTGGTCTTCCCAGGTCCTTTCCAGGACGAGCAGGGGCTCCTCAGCCTTCAGGAAACGCAGACTTCCTTTCTGAAGGGCAGGCTGGGTGCGTCTCCAGCTCAGGAAGCGGCGCGTGAAGCTCAGCATGGAATCGGGCGATTTCTGCTGAAGGCTGACCGCCATGCCCAGATGACGCTTCTCCATGGGTAGCCAGGGCTCTACGGTCGAGAACCCGCCCCAGGGCGCTTCCGAGGTCCAGGGCATGGGGGTCCGGCAGCCGTCCCGCCCCTTGAAATCCGGCCAGAAGGTGATGCCGTAGGGATCGATGAGCCGCTCAAAGGGGACCTCGGCCTCGGGAAGCCCCAATTCTTCGCCCTGGTAAACACAGAAGCTGCCCCGAAGGGAGCCCAGCACCGCCAGAAGGACCTTGGGCAGCTCAGGGTTGCTCTCTCCCCCACCCCAGCGCGTAGCCACCCGGACACAGTCGTGATTGGAGAAGGACCAGCAGCCCCAGCCTCCCCTGGCCTTGATGCGCCTTTCGAACTCACTCACCACCTCCCGGATCCGGGTGGCGCTGAAGTCGTCGGTGAGGAGCTTGAAGCCGTAGGCCATGTGGAGCTTGTCCCCATCGGCGGTGTATTGGGCCATGGTGGCCAGGGAATCCTCATCCCCCACCTCCCCCACGCTCACCACCCCGTAGCCATCCATGAGCTGCCGGAGTCGCCGCAGGAACATCAGGTTCTCGGGCTGGCTCTTGTCGTACTTGTGGATCTGGAATCCGTAGGGATTGCCCACCCGGACGGTGGAAAGATCCGCCTTGGCCGAGGCCGGAGGGTTGCTGCGGAGCTTCCGGTCGTGGAAGTGGAAATTGCAGGCATCGAATCGGAAGCCGTCCACCCCCCGCTCCATCCAGAAACGGACCTCCTCCAGAAGCTGGTCCTGTACGGCCTTGTGGTGGAAATTGAGGTCAGGCTGGGAGACCAGGAAATTGTGGAGGTAGTATTGGCGCCGCCGGGGATCCCAGGCCCAGGCCGATCCGCCGAAGACACTCTGCCAGTTGTTCGGTGGCGTCCCATCGGGCATCGGGTCTGCCCAGACGTACCAGTCCTTGTGTTCGTTGTCCCGGCTGGAACGGCTCTCCTTGAACCAGGGGTGCTCCTCGGAGGTGTGGGAAAGCACCTGGTCCACCAGGATCTTCAGGCCAAGGCGGTGGGCCTCGGCCACGAGCCGATCGAAATCCGCGAGGTTCCCGAAAATGGGGTCCACATCCCGGAAGTCCGAGACATCGTAGCCGAAGTCCTTCATGGGGCTTTTGAAGAAGGGTGATATCCAAATGGCATCAATCCCCAATCCGGCGATATAGGGTAGGCGGGCGGTAATGCCGGGAAGATCCCCCACCCCATCCCCGTTAGTGTCCTGGAAACTCCTTGGATACACCTGGTAGATGGAGGCTCCCCGCCACCAATCAGGATCGAGGGGCGCTCGCCGCTCCGGCACGGGGTTAGTCGTCTTTTCAGCTTTTCTGGCGATCATGACGAGGTGTCCATTGGGCATTGAAAGCGGTTACAAAGACCTGCCACGGAAGGATTTCGTTTCTTATCGTGCAAAATGCAACTAAAAAGCACACACAAGGGTTTTGGAATCGGTTACAAAAGAGGGACGGAACATAGATAAATACCTCCGAGCCCCTTGTCAACCAGGAAATGCCCCCCATGCTTTTTTTCGAGGAACTTTCCAGAGCCTAGGAGCACTGCCGTGAGCCAAATCCCGGTTGGCACTACGATTCTTGCCGCCGACATTGGGGGAACCCATCTGAACCTGGCCCTGCTCTCCCGGAAGGAGGCTGGCTTCGAACTCGTAAGAAAGGCATCCTGCGCAACCCAACGCGAAAGCTCGCTCCTGGAACCCGTCCAACGATTTCTCCAGGCCTGCTTCCCGAAGAAACCGGAGCTGGCCTGTATTTCAGGGGCGGGCCCCGTGCAGGGTCGACAGATCCATCTCACCAATGTCCCCTGGGATATCGACGGCGAAAGGCTTGCCCGTGGACTCGGCATCCCGGTCAAGGTGATCAATGACTTCACGGCCATCGCCCACGGCGTCCTGCTCCTAGATCCCACGGACCGTCGGCAGGTTTGCACTCTTCCCCACTCGGATGGCTCAAGGCCCGCTCTGGATCCTGAGGGGACCATCCTGATTGTCGGGGCCGGAACCGGTCTGGGGGTTGCCTACGTCGTGCGCTCCGGCGGCGAGGCCCGGGTGATGCCTAGCGAAGGGGGGCACATTGGCCTTCCTGTCCTGGGAGACGAAACCGCGGAACTTTGGCGTTACCTGCGCTCGGGGTTTCCTGGGCCACCGGGAGCGGAAGCGGCGGTGTCGGGACCGGGTATCGCCAATCTCTTCTCCTTCCTTGCAGATCGCCAGGAAAAGACGGATCAAGCTCTGTTCGCCAGCATCCTCGCCCTCCCCAAAACCGAACGTGCCTCGGTGATCTCCAGCCACGCCGACACCGACCCCCTCTGCCGCCGCACCATGGATCTCTTTGTCGATCTCTACGCCAGGGTGTGCGCCGAGCTCAGCGCCGTGTTCCTTCCCACCGGGGGGGTGTTCCTGGCCGGAGGCATCGCGGCGAAGAACGAGGCCCACTTCCTCCAGGAGAACCGTTTCATGGCCAGCTTCGAGGCCAACTACCGCGAGCACCTCGACGTCATCACCAAGAACACGCCGGTCCACATCGTGCGCAACTATGACATCAGCCTTTACGGTGCGGCACGGGCAGGATGCGAACCGGGGGAAATCCCATGAAGCTCACCATCGGTGAGATTGCGAGGCAGGCCGGGGTCTCCACCGGCACGGTGAGCCGCGTGATCAACGGCAAGACCACCGTGGCCCGCCAGACCCGGGAGAATGTGCTGGCGGTCATGAAGCGCCTTGGCTACGAGCCAGACCCCGTCGCCCGGGAACTCTCCATGCGGACCAAATTCACGCTCGGCATCTGGGTGGGCAGCGGCGCCAACCGCCTGTCACCCTACTTCAACCAAGTCTGGAGAGCCTTGCTCCGGGAGATCCAGGGCCGGGCCACCCAGTTCATCGAGATGCCCGTGGACATCCTGCCCCTGCGACGCCGGGTCGACGCCAGCCGGCAGCTTCCAGTGGGCCCTGGACCGCGCAAGCGGTTTCAAGGCCGCCATCGAGGAATCGGGTCTCCCGGGCCTGGACCAGGTCACCCTTCTGGGGGAGGGAACGGTGCTTGGAGGCTACCGCCTGATGCGCGATGCCCTGAAGAGCGGCCCCCACCCCACGGGCATCTTCTGCGCCACCGACGAGATGGCCGTGGGCGCCCTGGGAGCCCTGGCCGACTTCGGCATCGCCGTCCCTCAGAACGCCTCCGTCATAGGCTTCGACGGCCTGGTGGAGCTCCATCCAGGCCTGGCTTCCATCGCCCAGGACATTCCCGTCATCGCACACCAGGCCGTGTCCCTGGCCCTGGCCGGTATCGGACGCAAAGGGGTCCGGCAGATCATTGTGCCAGTCGCCCTGATCGAAGGCTGCACCCTGGGGCCTGCCCCCCAATAACAGTCGCCCGCCCTGGGATCAGGCGAAGCATTGGGCCACCCGGAACGATTCAGAAAGGCGGATGCTTCGCCCACTCAGGTTGAACGTGGCGTCCCTTCAATATGAAGGCAGCACGCGATGTCTCATGGCATCCCAAAGCGACAACCACCCTTCTAACAGCCATTTCCAATTGGCCAAAGAGTTGCTTGATTGAGGTTTGCACGCATGCCGCAACCCTGAAGAGATCGAACCATGAAGCCTGGAGTCCACTCGGAGTTACGCCTTTCCCTAGTGATCCAGAGGGCCTCCATCCTATCGATCTCACTTGGCCTATCACTTGGCCTGGGTCAGGTAGAGGCGGCGGAGTCGCTTCCTGGATGCAGCTTCGGCATCCAGGCCGGGGTGGCCATTCCTGCTGGAAGAGATCTCGGAGTCACGGTCGGCTCCCGCCTAAATGGGGCTGTGGGCGTCCATGCCACCTGGTCGATTGGTGACCATCACGGAATCAGGCCACGCCTGGACCTTTGGGATTTCAGCCAGGGCCACCAGGAGGTCCTGACGCCTTTTGCTCAACAGATCGAAACCAAGGTGCAGGGCATCGCCCTGGGTGGCGAGTATCTATACCGTCCTGGCGGACTTCGGGGACGATTGGCGGCGGGAGGGGGACTCTATTTGATCCGCTGGTCAGTCGACAGCACAAATCGCCTGGATGGAAGCACCGGGGGGACCGCCCAGGCCTCCGGGACCAGTCACTGGACAAGGGACGGCGTGGGCCTTGTCGTGTCCTTCCGTCTGACTCCGAGGCTGGATGGCGAAGCTCGCTGGATTTTCAGCAGCTACGGCTATGAGGATCTCCCGGCAAATCTATGCACCGCAGGTCTTCTCTGGCGTTTCTAAGGCCCAAGGGATCGTATGCAGCAACAGCATTCAGGCCACAGATACCTTCAAGCACTCCAGCTCACAGGACAGAGCGTAGCCCTCACATCCCTGGGGACCATTCTGGCACTTCACCTGCTGGCGTGCGGCGGTGGCAGGGCCTCGAGCGGCGATCATGCCGGTCAGATCAATGGCTTTTTCAGGATCACTCCAGACTCCGCCACCGTGCTCGTCGACCAGACGGTGAGCTTCTCCGCCAGCAGCTCCCGCGGTGGCGACGCAACATGGTCCGTACTCCCCGCCACAGGTGGAAGCATTGATGCCCATGGGCGATTCACAGCATCGTCCTCACCGGGCCTTTACCAGATTGTGGCGATGTGGAGCAGCGATGTGCGCTACACCGCCACGGCCTTGGTCACCGTGTTGCCCGCACCACCCCCCACGCCGGTGTCTCTGGGGATGGTGCAGGCCTTCGGCAACCACCAGGGGAGTGGCACGGTCCGGAACACGCCGATCGCTGGAGAGCCCGTGCAGTCTCAGGTCTCGACCGATTCCACCGAGGTATTCCAACTCCGCCACGGCTTCTACCTTCCTCCTCCGAATTGACCATGTTCATTTCCACCCCCTGTTAGGTGTTCACAGGGCCAAGACAGGCGGCACATGATGCGACATACCCTCTTCTCCCCAAGCCTTTCCCTGTCCCTCGCCCTCCTGGTCGTGCCACCCTGCCCCTCCTATGGCCAACAGGTTGCTGACCCCGTTCCCCTATCCCAAGTGGCCTATCAGGGTCGCCTGATCGAGGGAGCCGTCCCTGTCAACGGGACCAGGGTCTTTTCATTTACGATTTTGGACTCGGCAGGTCAAGAGCTCTGGAACTCAGGCAGCCAGTCCCTTTCGGTCGAGGCGGGCATCTACGGCGTTTTACTGGGTGCCAGTGGGATGCCACCCATCCCAGCAAGCGTCCTGCTCAGGAGCAACCTCTTCCTGAGGGTCTCCATCGGCGGTGTCCTCATGAGCCCGGATGTCGCCATGATTCCCGCCCTTCAGGCCCGCAGCGCCTGGGAGCTGATCACCCCATTCAAAGGTGACATCGGAGGCACCCAGGGGGAGACCCTGTTGATGAATCTCCAGGGCATCCCCCTGGATTTGACCACCACCCCCCCCACCATTGGTCAGTCCCTGGTCTTCAACGGAAGCGTCTGGAATGCATCTTCCACTACAACAGGTCCCGAGGGACCCCAAGGGCCGATAGGACTGACTGGTGCCACAGGCGCAACAGGCCCCCAAGGGGCCACAGGCTTGACCGGTAGCGCCGGACCCACGGGATCTCAGGGCCCCATCGGCTTGACCGGCAGCACCGGAGCCACGGGTCCCCAGGGGAACATCGGCCTGACCGGCAGCACCGGAGCCGCGGGTTCCCAGGGTCCCATCGGACTCACCGGCCCCGCAGGTGCTATCGGCGCCACAGGTCCCCAGGGGAACATCGGCCTGACCGGTAACACTGGAGCCGCGGGTTCCCAGGGCCCCATCGGACTCACCGGCCCCGCAGGCGCTATCGGCGCCACAGGTCCCCAGGGGAACATCGGCCTGACCGGTAACACCGGAGCCGCGGGTTCCCAGGGTCCCATCGGGCTCACCGGCCCCGCAGGCGCTATCGGAGCCACAGGTCCCCAGGGGAACATCGGCCTGACCGGCAGCACCGGAGCCACGGGTTCCCAGGGTCCCATCGGACTCACCGGCCCCGCAGGCGCTATCGGC
>JAFNAB010000010.1 GCA_017859955.1 Holophagaceae bacterium | reverse complement strand
GCCCTGAGCCGGGGACCGTCACCCGGGCGGCGGATCCCCAGACCCCACGGCCCGGAACCCCTGCTCCAACACCGAGCGCGCCCAGGCTCCAGCCCGTGGCCCAGCCCGAAAACCTGGACAACCTGCGTCGCGGCGTAAGCGAGGCACTCAAAGCCGCTCCAGGCGGGCTTCCCCGCTCCCTGGGGGCCCTGCCCCACATGGCCACGAACCTGCGCCTGGAGGGAGGCACCCTCCACTGGTTCTTCCCCCCCAATGTTCGCAATACCGTGCAGGACCTGGAACGGGAACAGGCCAATCCCCACCTCCTGGAAGCCCTTCGCCAGGTGCTCCCCGGCCTGACCCGCGTCGTCATCACCTTCGAGGACGGCGCCTCCCAGCGGCCCGAGGACCTGCTCCGCAACGACCCGGCCTTCCAGCGGCTGATGCAGGAGACCCAGGGCGAGATCCTGGAAGTGAAGCGGATCGAGAAATAAAAACTGCCCCTCGACCTTTGGGGTGAGGGGCAGTGGGGTTTCTTAGATTCAGGCCCTACTTCACGACCTGGGCATCGTGCTTCTGGCGCCGGATGCGGCGGCTCTCGCGGTTCTGCTCCCGCTGGATCTTGCGGGCTTCCGCCTTGGTCACCTTGCCATCGGCCTCGGCCTTGGCGATGTCCTTGTCGATCCGCCCCTCCTGGCGCTCAAGGCGGGCGGTCTCGCGGGGAGTCAACTCACCGCTCTTGACGCCCTGGACGATGCGCTTCTGCTGGCGGGTGGCCCGGCGCTCCATGCGGGCCTCACGGTGAGGCGTCGTGGTCTGTGCCGGCGTGGGCGCCGGAGGGGGCTGAGGTGGCTCCTGGGCCACCAGGGCACCGCCCAGCAGCAGGGTTCCAAGGGACGTGAGGATGATCGACCTGAGATTCATGGTATTTCTCCTGAAGGCCCCCAAGGGGGCGGGTATGGGAATGGATCCGGGCCGTCCGGAAAGGGTTGAACGAGAAATAGTCAGAACCCGATCCAGAGGCCGATCCTGGGCCGAGCCCTGGGCACCTCATAGCGGGGTGCAGGGTGGACCAGTACCACTTCCTCCCTCTCCCTTTCGTAGCGGGGAAGGAAGCGGCCATGGACCCAGGGAGGATCCAGGCGGCGGGGGCGATAGTCCCGGTAATCTCGGTAGTCCCGATCGTCCCGGCATTCGTAACCGTGAGATCGGTGGTGCTCCCGCCTTCCCCCATCGCGGGGGTGAGCCATGGCGGGCAGGGCCAGGAAGAGGAGGGCGAAGGCAGCGTGCTTGAGGTTCATGACAGCTCCTGAGGGAAGACCGGGGAGGATCACTCCGCTCCTTCCAGATCTCAAGAGACATGCCAAGTCGCAACCTTAACATTTAAGGATAGTTAAAAAAGGTTTACTCTGCCCCCCAGAGGTTTGTTGCAGCAACGCCTACGAAAGGCGTGGCAGATCGCATCACCTTCGGGCTATAGCGAAGGATCTGCCTCCACGGCCTTCCGGCGAGTGAGATCCAGCACGGATCCTTCCTTCGTCCGTGTGCTCCATGTGTTCCGTGGTTGAACAGAGGAGGAAACCACGGAACACACAGAGCACACCGAAACGGACCGGTGTGCTGATCGATACGTCAGGCTCTTCGTGGTGCCCTTGGAATCCTGGTGGTGGATCTTATTTTGCGGGTTATAACGTCAGTGGTAGACCTTGGCCCGCCTTGCCGCTTCCGAATCGGGGTAGACCCTATGCAGTGTCCTGAAGGCCTTGAGCAGCAGGGCCTGACTGGCTTCGTCCCGGTAGGCGGCGCGGGAGGCACGGACGGCCCTGGAAAGCCCCTCGGCGGCCTGGGGATCCTTGGGGAAGGCCTCGGCGAAGGCCAGGGCCTCCCGGCAGAAATAGCTAAGGGGAGCCTGATGGGCCAAGACTTGGGTCTCCTGAAGAGCCTGACGCCGCTGTTCCGGCGACAGGAACCCTGGCTCAAAGGGGCGCCCCACCAGCCCATTCGCCCCCAGCCGGGGGGGTGTCCCCCACCAAGTGGTGCGGTACTCATAATCATCCCGAGTCGACTGTTTGAGGAAGGGTACCCACTGGCGCTCCCACAAGAACTGGGAGATCAGGAAGCGCCGTCGCCGGACATCCTGCTCGCCACGGCAGGCCTGGAGGCCCTGGGCATCCTTGGGCTCGACCCGGACCAGTTCGTCCGTCAGCGCCAGTGCGGCGCCTTCCTGGCCGAGAAGAACGGAGCGGACAAAGAGGGCCTGGGCCAGTGCGGGCCTCAGTTCCCTGGCCATAGCCGGGTGGTTCAGGGCCGATTGCCAAAGGGCCAGGGGCAGTCCGAAGTTGAATGCATCCACCGCCGCAGGGTCGAAGGCATCGATCCCGGCCAGCCCCGCCCGGGGGTCCACCGGGCTGCTCGCACCCTCCATGCCCTCATCCTCGGTGGCGGTCACGGTGCGCCCCAGGAGCCCCACAAAGGCTCCGAAGTCCCTGCAGAGGGTCATCCGCTGCCCCAGGAGGACATTCCGGGTGGAGACCAGGCGCTCCAAGCCGGGACGGGCCAAGGCCTCCTCCACCAGGGCCTCGGCGGCCTGGATGCGTCCCTGCCCCAGAAGGAGGCGGACCCGATGCACCGCGAAGGTGGGATAGGCCGAGGATGGCACCTTCAGCAGCCGCGCCTTTTCCAGGAACTCCCCGCAACGGGGGTGCCTGGCATCGATCCGCATCAGCACCGCCGCCAGCCAGGGGGTCGCCGCCCTGCCCTGGCAGGCGTCGAAACCCGCGATGGCCCGTTCGGGACCTTCGGCCCGCAGGGCCTGGATCCAGCCCAGCAGACCGAGATCCTGGAGCCCCTCCGCCTTCTGGAGGACATCCACCCCGGCGCGGTAGGTGAAGGTGAGGTTCCGGAGATCCTCCCCCAGGCGGAAGCCCCGGCCCGGACTCATGATGCGCTGGGCGCTGAGGCGCTGGCAGCCGCTCAGATCCGCCCAAGGTGGGCTGAGGCGCTCCTGCAAGCGGTAGGCCTCAAGGCGCCAGCGTGGATCCTGCTGGAGGGAGGCCATCTCACGATCGAAGGCCTCGCCGGGTTCCGCCATGCGCAGGGCCAGGTACCGGGCCAGACCCTGGTGGGGCGAAGCCTCGTCCCGGCCGATGGCGAGAAAGGCCTGCCGCGCCTCCGGCAGCTGAGCGGCATAGTAGAGGGAGGCAGCCCGCTGGTAGGCACGGTCCTTTTTCAGAGGCTCGGGAAGACCGGCCTCGGGCTCAGCGGGCAACTGCCCCCGGAAGGCCAGGTCCTGGGCCACGACCCAGGCCTTGATCCCGGGGTGGCTCAACCCGAAGGCCTTGATCCGCTTCCCGAGCACAAGCCCGGCATAGGCCATGGCTTCCCCGCTCACCTTGTCCCGCAGCTGGTAGTTCCGAGCATCCGAGGTCAGCAGTTCCGGAGGAGGGGTCGGCAGAACCTTATCCCGGAGGATGTCGTAGGACTCCCCGGACTCGGACCCAGGCTCCTCCCAGAAGCTGAGGGCCCCGGCCTGATCCTCGGCATCCATCACCGGCCCGCTCCACCAGCGGAAGGCGAGAGCCAGATAGGGCGAGGCGTAGCTGGGCACCACGAGCCCCATACGTCCCGCCACCCAGTCCGAAGGGGCGCCATCTGGGCTCGAGCTCGGCACCAGCATGGTCCGGGTCAGGAAGGGGCCGCAGGGCTGGGCTGAGACCGCCACAAGGGCGGCCACCAGGGCGGGACGCAGGGCTCTCATGGCAGACGCTCCTTCAGGTTCGCAAGGTCGTGGGTAATCCAGGACCCCCCATGGAAAAGGTAGATTCTCCGCCCCCGGAGGTACCGGGGCCAGGGCTCGTCAGTACTGAGCCCCAGGGAGGTCCGGGCCTGGGGGATGAAGTCCCGCCCATGTTCCAACCGCCGCCGCACGACTTCCCCATCCTTCCCCATCCGGAAAAGCATGGGGACCCGCTCGTCCACGGGCAGAGCGCTGATCCAGGGATCGTCGAGACACCAGGAGGCGAGAGCCGTCATGACCAGGGGCATGGCCGGAGGCAGCTCCCGACGCAGTTCTTCAAGGAGCTGCCCGTAAAAGATCCGCTCGCTGCTGCGGGCGTCGAAATCGATCTGAAGCCCCTGGACCCCAGGCAGGCGGGCCAGTTCCAGTAGACGGGCTCGCAGCACCCGACGCTGGGTTTCGTCCAAGCTTGGCGCCTGGGTTTCGATGCGGGCCACGGCCATGAGAGGAACACCAGCATCTACCTTCAGAGGATTCCTCCGGCCCTGGACCCACACGCCAGCCCCCTTGAGCTGGACCTCGGCGGCCAGGAAGGCCACCCCCACCCCCGGCGGCAGGCCCCGCAGATCCTGGGGACTCTCCCAGGCCCAAAGCATGAGTCTGGGAAAGGGCCTCATCCTGGGGGCATCCGGCTGGCAGGCCAAAAGCCCGACCAGGAGAAGGCCACCCCAGCGTCTCATGGCACGGTGACGAGGGTGGGCTCAGGCAGAACCTTGACCCGATCCTTGAGGCGGGACATATCGAGGCGCCGCAAATCTCCTGGGTTGAGGAACCAGATCCGATTAAAGCGGAAGAGCTCCATCTCCCGAATGGCTCCCTCGGCACTCCAGCCGTCGAAGGCCATCCGGTACGCGGCCACGTTGTAGCCTGTGCGGTCCCGTCCCTCGGCGCAGTGCACGAAGACCGGCTGGTTCTCGGGATTGGCCATGACCTTGAGGAAAAGGGCCAGATTGTCCTCATTCAACCGCCAGGCCCGGGAGGGGATTCGGAGGTAGCGGAGCCCGGTGCCCCGAAGGAGCGGGGCATCGTCCTGGTCGTGGCGGAGGTTGACCACGGTCTTTACCCCCGCGGCCTTCAAAACCTTGAAGCCTTCGGCCGTCGGCTGGGCCCCCCGCCAAAGACGCTCATCCAGCCGGGCAAAGTTTGTAACGCCGGGAAGGCACACATCACAGGGCATAGGAGTCTCTGTGGCCCTGGCCGGAGCGAGCAGCAGCCCCGCCGAGAGCACGAGGTGGGCGAACATGGTCACGATTTCTCATCTCCCTGGGTGCGCCGGGAGATCCTGAGGATGCCCCGGAAGAGTTCCTCGATGGCATCAGGGTCCAGTCCAGCCTCCTGGGCCCAGACCCGCCTGACCGCCATGAGGGCCTCCTCCCGGGCGGGGTCAAGGATGGGGGCTCCCAGCTTGGCCTTGGCGCGTCCCGCCTTGCGACTCATCTCCAGTCTCCGCCCCAGGAGGTTCACCAGGGTGTGGTCGAACTGGTCGATGAGGTCCCGGGCCTCCTGAAGCTCGGCGCTTCTGGAGCCCAGATCGGGGATGGCCAGGGCCCGGTCAGCCTCGGCAGACTTCTTGTGGGCCGCCTCTTCCACCTCGCGGTGGATGGCCTGAAGGGATTCGAGGAAATGCTCGCGGCTGGCCTTGGCGAAGGGATTCTCGTTCTGGATGGCCGTAAAGAGGTGACCCGCGTCCTCCCGCACCGAATCCAGCGTCAGAGCGATGGCATGAAAGGAGGGGGGGGAGAAGGGGAGGTCGCCGCCACAGCCCACCTCCAGGAGCCCCTTGGCCAGGAAGAAGGTAAGGGCATGGGTCTGGGCCATCACCCGATCGTGATCCTCGGGGGTCTGGTCCACCACCAGGAAGCCCAGAGCCAGGAAGAGGTCACGGACACGTTCGGCGGCGGCGGGATGAAGCGCCGAAGGGCAGAGCACCGTGCGAAAGGGCCGCTCCGCGCGGGCGAGACTCTTGGGTCCGAATAGGGGGTGGGTCCCCACGTGGGGAATCTCCCCCAGGATCTCGTCCATCTGGCGGCAGGGCACGGTCTTGACGCTGCAGACATCAAAGACCAGATGGTCAGGCCCCAGCAGGGGCTTCAGCTCGCGGAGCACCTCGCCCATGGCCGGCACCGGTACCGCCAGGGCGATGCAGGAGCAGGACTCGGCCAGGACCTGAAGGCTCGCGGCACGAAGGGATTGCGGAACATCGGCATAGGGATCGAAGGCCTGGTAGGTATACCCCACCTCCTCCATCACGGTCCCGAAGGCCCGCCCGAAATGGCCGAATCCGATGATGCCCACCTGCGGCATGAAGCCTCCAAACATGGATCGAGATTAGCGCGAAATGCCTCTGCCCCCTCGCCTGAAGGGCGTCTTTGATGCACACTGAAGGCTATGGCAAAGTCGTACTATGCAGGAATGGAACTGGATGCACCCTGTGGACGCTGCAAGGGTGAAACGAGGCACCGGATCATGTCCGTGACGGATGGAGTTCCGGAAAAGCTGATCTGCATGGCCTGCAAGTCCGTGCACAAGTTCCGGGCCGAACGCCCAGCGAAAGCGGAACCCACCGCCAGGGCAGTCCGGACCCCCAGGGCCGGTGTGGCCGCCGCCCCCATCAAGCCCACGGCCCCCTCCCCCAACCAGTTCCACCAGCTCATGATCGAGGAACAGGCCGGTTCCCGGGCCAAGCCCTACAGCATCAAGGAGCGCTGGGAAGAAGGCATGTGGATCGACCACCCCACCTTCGGCCTGGGCAAGGTCCAGCACCGGAACAACAAGAAGGTCGACGTCCTCTTCAAGGATGGCATGAAGGTCCTGATCAGCGGCTAGCTAACTCCTACCCACACGATTCAGCGAGGAACCTTTTTTAGCAGACGCATCAGTACGCCTAGTAGGGCAAATACGGCTATCGCCAGCACGCCCCAGAAAACCTTGGCAAAGGCGGGGGAGCGCTCGGGAGGCGGCTCGGTTCCCTCTGGGCTCAGGGTCAGTTCCCTGACCGGTTCCAGGCGCAGGCGCTCAGCCAACAGGCCAATGTCGTAGCGGGGCTCCTCCATCTCGCGGCCGTAGCAGAGGTTCAATTCCTTACCGGGGTGAAAGAAGCGCAGGCGCCAGGTGGGCAACAGGCACTTGGCTTCCCGGAGCAGGAGGGGGGGGTTGTCCCCTTCCTCGACCTCCAACGTGACCCGGCGCCCCTCCAGAGGGGGCAAGGCCAGCACCAAGGCCGGGGCGGCCAACTCAGGATCCCGATGCTGCCAGAGGGTTTCCACCAGGATACGCGACTGGCCCTCGCCCCGATCCTCCCGCACCCGAATAGCACGCTGGAACACGCGGGCACCGGTCTCCAGGAGCAGCCGAGCAGGGGGAAGCTCGGCCTGAGGCAGTTCCAGAACATAGGCGCTGATTTTGTTCTGGAACACCCCCTTGGGCAGCACCAAGGGCAGGACGAGGGGCTCGTCCCGCTTTTCGAGCAGGTAGGGGATCTGGTGTTGCTCCCGGTCCAGGAGCCGGAGATCGGCCAGGGTTCGGCTATGGGCAAGGACATGGGCATCCAGCACCAAGGCGGACAAACCCCGGGACCCTTGGGGCAGGGTGCGCTGGAAACGGAACCCCCGCTGATCCAGGGCAGTGCCCAGCCCCGGGTCCAGATTTGCTGGGGAGGAGGCAATTGCCTCCTCCGTGCTGGGAGCCGCTCCCCAGCTGGCTCGAGCCACCCTGGCACCACGGAGTTGTTCCCTCATGGCCTCCAGATCGTACCGGGGTCCAGGAAGATTGGGGTTTCCGTAACTCGCCCGGAGAGGGCCGTTCGTCGGCGATTCAAAATAGATCCAGGGCTGTGATGGGAATTCGGCCTTCAGCCCCCTCAGCTCCAGGGGCGCGTTGTTGCCGTTCTCCACTTTCAGGTCCAGTTCGGCTCCTTCGGGAGACTCGATGGGGATGCGCAGATCCGAAGCCAGCACACCATACCGTTCCGTTCGGCGGAGGGTTCCTCGGCCCAGGACCTTCGGAGACAGCCCATGGGCCTCCAGTCGGCTTTCCAGAACCGTGACCTCCCGCAGTAAGGGACCCTGCCCCCCCACATCCAGCAAAAGGGCTCGGATGGGCAGGTGAGGACCCGGTAGTCGGACCCGGAAGCGACTGCTGCCCGTTTCCGAAGGCCGGGTCCCGAAGACCAGAGACTCCTGAGAAGGCACAGCGCCCCCTAACCCCTCCACCTGAACCGAAGCGTTCCGGGGCAAGGCCAGCCGGGCACTGGATCGATCATCCCAGGTCAGGCGCAGATAGCGGTAATCTCCGAGGGGGAAGTCCACTCGGAGAAGGCGAAGTTCCTCTGTGGGCAGATCGAATAGGCTGCCCTGGGCCAGTAGCTCCGTCCAACGCAGGCGGTCCCCGCTGCCCTCCAGGCGGTAGCGTTTCAGGAAGGGCGCCTTCAGGCCGTCCAGCTCAAGGCGCGAAGTCCGCGTCGATGCCCCCAGGTCCAATTCAAGACCGCTGGTCTCCTTGGTCTGAGGGAGGGGCAACACCCGCCCAGTCTTCCACTGGGGTTCTCCCGGCAACGGGGGGACCAGCACATAGGGCAGTTCCCGGCCATTGTTTATCAGGCGCAGATCCCCCAGATCCGACCGCGCCCCGCCCAGGAGCGCCAGATCCACCTCCAGGCGCTGGGGCCCCTTTCCGGTAGGCTGGATATCCCGGAACCGCGAGGCCTGGGCGACAAGGGGAAGGGCCAAGGCCAGCAGGAGTGCACCGGGTCGGATCATCGGGATTCCCCAGAGCGGCGAAGCACGAACTGCTGAAGCATAACAGCCACGGCGGCAAGACTTGCAGCCAATCCCACGAAGGAAGCCACCCGATAAAGCCCCGATAAGCTCGACAGATCCAGCAGGAAAGCCTTGAAGACCGTCACCGTGAGCAGCAGGATGGCCGCGATTCGGGTGATGCGGCTTTGGACCATGAGCCCGGCAGTGAGCATGCCAATGGAGAAGAGCGCCCAACCGATGGTGTAGCTGAGGCCCTGGGCCAAGCTGCCCTGGAACAGGCTGAAGGTGACCCTGGGGCCCTCGCTGAAGAAGTCTGCAATCTCGATATTGAGCAGCAGGAAGAGTATCACCGTGCCCCCCGCTGGCAGCAGACGCGCAAGGGGCGGCAATCCCTCCAGAAGCAGGTCGTCCTCGTCTTTCAGCAACCACGCCGCCCCGAAGAAGCAGCCCGCCGCCACCAGATAGGTGTAGAGATACCAATTGAAGATGGGCACCGCGCTGCGCACCTGGTAGCCAAAGACCGAGGGATTCAGCACCAACCGCACGAAGACGGCTACCATCAGCCCGGCGGTCCAAGCCAACAGGCCCTTGTGAGGTATTCGACCGTAGAGCCACGTCAGCGCTAGCCCCAGCAGGGCCCACCCGAGGGTTATCCACTGCTTCTCAAGTTGCAGGGGGATGGCCACCGTCACAAAGGCCAGAATGCCTCCAGCCACCATGGCCAAGCGTCCCAGATCCCGCCGCCCTTCGGGCTCCAGGCGCAACAGGTCCAGCAGATGGGGCGTCAACAGGAGGGCCTGAATTACGGGCAAGCCCCCGATAAAATCCCGACATCCCAGGACCATCAAGGCTGGCCGGGCAAACAGGAAGAAGACAACACTGGCCAGAATCGCCGACAAGAAAGGCAGGCGCTCAGAACGGGCACGCGGTCCCAACACCAGGGGAAACACCAGCTGGATCAGGTACAGGGGTACGGCCAGACGCATCAGATGCCAGGCATGATCCTGTGGCGTGGATAAGCCTAAGGTGGCAGGTCCAAAACGCCAGGCCAGGAGGACCAGACCCGCACTGGCCACCAGGCCCAGAGCCCATCCGTAGGCGCGTTCCCGCCCAGCGAAGGTCAGTAGGCCGAGGGCCAGAACCAAGTTAGCGAAGAGGAAGAGCCCCTCCCCCGTGGCCCCCTTGGGTGTCGAGCAGAGCACAACCAGGAGGAGTTGGGCCAGTAGAAACCCGATCCCAGCGGCAGCTGGGAAGGTCCAATCTTCGATGCGGAGGTGCCGGGAGAGCTCGTAGAACCCGTAGGCGAGCCCCGCGAAGAACATGACCCCCCATGGGCCCACCAGCAGGTGAAGTCCCTGGGCGTGATAGGGCACCGAAACCACCCAAATCATGAGCACCAGAGGACTGAGCACGGCGCTTCCCAGCAACAGAGCGCCCCGGCGGAGATAGAGCGCCGCGGCCCCCAGGGCCAGCCCTAGCACGAGCATCACGCCCAACCAGGGCCAGGGTGGCAGGGAAAGCCGAGGCTGGGCTGCCACCATGAGTAGGAAGAGGTGAGGCACCCAACCAAGGAACACGCCGGAATGCTCTGGGAACGTATCCGATTTCGAGGGGCTGCAGGCTTTGAGCCAAAGGCTGCCCGCTACGCCCAACAGTGCAAAGATCACCAGCGCTAGGAGCCCCGGCACCAGATGATCCGCCATGGGCGCGTTGAACCACCAAACTGCCATTAGGATCCAACTCAGCACCATGCCAAGCGGGGAAAGCACCGGATAGCGATCGCAAGAGGCCTCGTGGAGAAGGCCCAGGTTCAGCAGGACCACCAGGATGGTCAGGGGCCATAGGCTGACCTGGGCGATGGATCCGACCGTCAAGAAGAAGAGCAAGACAAGACTCGCGAAAGCCAGGATGGCACCGCTCCCCCGGGGCTTGAGGGCCCGCCCCCAACGCTGGGCCACCAGGGGAACCCCAAGGTAGAACAGGCCAAAGCCACCGTATATCAGGAGGCCCGGCAGCAGGCGTTTGGCATCCAGGTATCGCGCAGACCAGACGGCCTCGGACCCCAGCACGAAAAAACACGCTCCGAAATAGACCAAGCCATCCTCGAACCAGATGGCATAGGCCGCTAGAAGCACCATGAGCCCCAGCAGCACTCCGAAGACCAGCCCCGGGGAAGCCGTCGCAGGTTCCAGCATGAGCAGCACTGGAAAGGTGAACAGCATCATGGGCGCCGTGTAGATGGCCCAACGCCCTTCCGTTTCAAAAGTCATCAACCTCGCCCAGCGCGTAGGGAGCCATGATGCACCCAGGTAGAGGACCACGAACAACACGAGGAACACCAGAACCATGGGCCAGGTTTCTTGGCTATAGCCGTTGCCGAGCCATACGGCCACGACCACCAAAGTGCTTCCACCACCCAGGAGGTGTAGCCACTCAGGCCCCCGGAGCAGGGCGATGAGAGCCAGGCCTGCTGCCACCAGGAAAAGGAATCCCAGCATCAGGAGGTAATGCCGCCCGAAGGCAGGGGTGGCTGCAAAGTACAGCGCGAAAAGCAGCGGCGGAACCATGGCGAAATTGACCGTGTGCCGGAACAGGGGATGGAGGTCGGGGGCGGCCTCATCATCGGACCTCCCCAGGAAGACGGCCCCCAGAGCCAGAATCGGGAAGAGCAGGAACACCCCTACCCCGATGCCCAGTTTTGTATCGTCCAGGAAGGTGATGACCCAGCCCAATTGATAGAGGGTCGAGGCCCCCATGCCCAAGGCCATGAGAATCGGCCAGCGCTTGCGCCGGGCAACCCAGGTGAGTCCAATGGTCAACAGCGCGAGGTAACCAAAAAGAGCGAAGGGACGATCCTCCCCTGTGGATAGGAGCGCCGGGGTCAGGAAGCCGCCCACCAGGCCCAGAAGAGCGACGAACAGGGAATCCCGACGAATGGAAAGGGCCACGGCCACCGAGGCAACTAATACCATCAGCAGGAAAGCGACCCCGGAGGGGATCAGGCCCCACAAAGCGTGGGCGGCGAAAAAGGTGGCGAACAGGGTTGCGATCCCGCCAGCCGTAAGGGCATGCGCCGTGATGGAGTAGACCTGGGCGCGCTTGGTCTCGCAGACCACCAGGAGCCCCACGCCTACAATAAGCCCGATGGACATGCGCACGGGGGCCGTGAGCCACCCGTGGTCGACGCCGTAGCGCAGAAAGGCGATGGCCGCCACCAACAGGGCCACACCGGCCACCCAGGAGAAGAGCTTAACTCCCACCAGGGTTTCCCAGTCGAAGGACGCGGCAGGTTCGAGCTTGGGTGCAGGGAGGACCATGGCCAAGGGTGGAGGCCGGAGAGGAGCAGGTTTCTTTGAGGACGTGCTGACAGGTTCGGCAGCGACAACAGACACGGGCGGTAGACCCATCAGGATCTGGGTCGCCTCAGGCATCTCTGTCGACGTATCTGGAGCCGTAACCGGAATGGATTGAGTGATGGCCGCCGGCACAGAGGTTTCAAGCGCAACAGGTTCTGGAGGTGGAACGGGGGCAGCCTCCGGTTCCGAAGACACAGGTACCCCGCCCTGTTCCAGGCGTTTCAGGCGATCGTTCAGTTCCGAGATCTGCCGCCGCATGGCCTGGACAGTGCCTTGGAGGGTTCTCATGTCCTTCAGTGACTCAAGCGCTTCCTGATAGCGGTTGTCCCTTATCAAGAGCCATATCAGCCCACTCACGACAACGATCAGGAGGAGAGCCAAAATGCACCCAGAAGAACCACCCATTTAAATTCTCCATATAAACAATTTCCAAAGTATACACGAACAGATAATCCATTCAATTAACAATTCACCATTTCAATGGATAAACGTAGATTCGGAAGGCTTACCGCCTTTCAAAACTCGCGGAGACACCCATGGACTATTCCAACCCGCGCATCCAGGTATTGGCTGACGATCGGGAGCGCAACAGCCAGACCCTGGCAGCGCTCCGGGCCATGGAGGATGTGGAACTGAGGGTGCAGCGCCTGAAGGTCGGCGACTACCGGGTGGACGGGGACTTGGTGGTGGAGCGCAAAGGACTGGGTGACCTGCTCGCCTCCATCGAGGATGGCCACCTGTTCCGCCAGGCCAAAGCCCTGGCCTCTTGCGGAAACCGGTGCATGCTCCTGCTGGAGGGGCGCGCGGAGGATATCCAGACAAGGGGTATGCGGCGGGAGGCCATCCAGGGAGCCCGATCTGCGTCTCGCTGGTCTGGGGTGTGCCGGTCCTGCGGGCCAAGGACAGTGAGGAGTCGGCACGCCTCATGCTCTATGCCGCCCGCCAGCTGCGGCGGACCAGACGAGCCAGCGCCTTCCGCCCAGGCGCCTGTCCCACCGCAAGGCTGCGGGCGCAGACCTACATTCTTCAAGGCCTTCCAGGCGTGGGACGCGAACTCGCCCTGCGCCTGCTGGACCATTTCGGGAGCGTGGAAGCCGTCATGACAGCCGATGCCGAAGCCCTACAGCAGCTCCCCGGCATCGGCCCCCGCAAAGCCACCAAGATCCGCTGGGCCCTGGGAACGGACAAAGCCCCCTCCCCGACTGGCGGAGAGGGGGCCTTCCCTTCCCTTTAATTTTTCCTGGGCGCGCCCAGGAAAAATTAACTGAGTTCCTGCAGCGACCTCACCCGCAGTTCCATCCTCAGCGTCTCCACAGCCTCGCAGGCGGCCAGGGCGGCGTTGAAGTTGGTGAGGCAGGGAATCTTCAGGCGCAGGGCCTCCTGGCGGATGGTGCCTTCGTCCTGGTAGGCGCTGCGGCCCATGGGGGTGTTGATCACCCACTGGATATCGCCGTTCTTCAGGAGATCCACCGCGTGGGGACGGCCTTCGGCCACCTTGTTGATGCGCTGGATCTTCATACCCACGGTCTCTTCGATGTGGCGGGCGGTGCCGTCGGTGCCGCAGAGCTGGAAGCCCAGACCCGCCAGGCGGGTAGCCAGTTCGGGCAGCCTGGCCTTGTCGTTGTCGTTCACGGACAGGAAGACCTTGCCTTCGAGGGGGATGCGGATGCCCGCCGCCAGGAGGGCCTTGGCGTAGGCCTCACCGAAGGTGGAACCCAGGCCCATGACCTCGCCGGTGCTCTTCATCTCGGGGCCCAGGACCGGGTCCACTTCCGGGAACTTGGCGAAGGGGAAGACCACGCCCTTGACGGCCACCGCCAGGGGCTGCCCGTCCTTCACACCCTGATCCTCCAGGCTCTGACCCAGGCCGATGCGGGCGGCGACGCCCGCCCAGTCCTGGCCCGTGGCCTTGGAGAGGAAGGGCACGGTGCGGCTGGCCCGGGGATTGGCCTCCAGGCAGTAGGCCACGCCATCCTTCAAGGCCCACTGAAGGTTCATGAGCCCCTTGACGCCCAACTCCAGCGCCAGCTTGCGGCTGTAGTCCTTGACCGTATCGAGGATGCTCTCCTCCACGCCCATGGGGGGGAAGACGGCGTAGCTGTCGCCCGAGTGGACACCCGCCTCTTCGATGTGGGCCATGACACCGGCGATGGCCACATCCTTGCCATCACAGACCAGATCCACGTCCAGCTCCTGGGCACCGTCCAGGTAGCGGTCGATGAGCACGGGCTGGGTCTCGTCCACGGCGGCGGCCTCACGGACGTACCGTTCCAGGCCCTTCTCGTCGAAGACCACCGCCATGGCGCGACCGCCGAGCACGAAGCTGGGGCGGACCATCACGGGGTAGCTGATGCGGTTGGCGAGAATCCGGGCCTCCTCCATGCTGCGGGCCATGCCCCATTCGGCGGCGGGGACCTTCAGCTTGCTGAGAACCTGGCCGTAGCGCTCCCGGTCCTCCGCATCCAGGATGGCCTTGAGGGGGGTGCCCAGGAGCTTGACCCCGGCGGCCTCCAGGGGACCGGCCAGCTTCAGGGGCGTCTGCCCGCCGAACTGGGCAAAGACCCCCAGGAAGTTGCCGTTCCGGCTTTCCCGGTCGATGGCGGCCATCACGCTCTCGAAGTCCAGGGGCTCGAAGTAGAGGCGATCGGAGGTGTCGAAGTCGGTGCTGACGGTCTCGGGGTTGCAGTTCACCAGGATGGCTTCCACCCCGGCGGCCCGAATGGCCTCCACGGCCTGGACGCAGCAACAGTCGAACTCCACGCCCTGGCCGATGCGGTTGGGGCCGGAGCCCAGCACCATGGCCTTGGGGCGATCCGAGGGGGGTGCCTCGGAGACCTCATCCCAGGTCTGGTAGAGGTAGGGGGTTTCGGCCACGAACTCGCCAGCGCAGGTGTCCACCCGCTTGGCGACCTGGCGCAGACCCATCCCCTCGCGGCGGGCGGCGACCTGGGCCTCGGTGGAGCCGCAGAAGGTGGCGATCTGGGCGTCAGTGAAGCCCGAGCGCTTGGCCTTCTCCAGAAGCTCCTCCGGCAGGTGCTCCACGCTGAAGCCCCGCAGACGGCCTTCCAGTTCCACGATCTCTTCCATCTCCCGGATGAACCAGGCGGAAATGCCCGTGAGGCTCACCAGGGTATTGACGGTGTGCCCGGCCTTGAGGGCCTGGTAGATCCAAACGATTCGGTCAGGACCGGGGGTGATGAGGTGCTCCTTCAGGCGGGAGAGGTCCAGCTTGCCGTCCATGGCCCCGGCCAGCCCGGGGTGCCCGCACTCCAGGCTGCGCATGGCCTTCTGGAGGGCTTCCTGGAAGCTGCGGCCGATGGACATGGCCTCGCCCACGCTCTTCATCTGGGTGCCCAGCACCGGCGCGGCCTGGGGGAACTTCTCGAAGGTGAAGCGGGGCATCTTGATGACGACGTAGTCCAGCACGGGCTCGAAGGCCGCCTTGGTCTTGCCGGTGATGACGTTGGGAAGCTCCCAGAGGCGGTAGCCCAGGGCCAGCTTGGTGGCCACCCAAGCGATGGGGAAGCCCGTGGCCTTGGAGGCCAGGGCCGAGGAGCGGCTCACCCGGGGATTCATCTCCACGATGATGAGGCGGCCGGTCTCGGGCTGGAGAGCGAACTGGACGTTGCTGCCGCCGGTCTCCACCCCCACGCCGCGGATCACGGCGATGGCGGCGTTGCGCATGTTCTGGTACTCGGGATCCGTCAGGGTCAGGGCCGGGGCGACGGTGATGCTGTCGCCGGTGTGGACGCCCATGGGATCCAGGTTCTCGATGGAACAGATGATGACCACGTTGTCATCGAGGTCCCGCACCACTTCCAGCTCGAATTCCTTCCAGCCCAGGATGCTCTCCTCCACCAGCACCTGGCGGATGGGCGAGAGGTCCAGGCCCCGGCGCAGGATGGTGTCGAATTCCTCGATGTTGTAGGCGATGCCGCCGCCGCTGCCGCCCAGGGTGAAGCTGGGGCGGAGGATGGCGGGGAAGCCCGTCACCTTCACCAGCTCATGGCCCTCCTCGAGGCTGTGGGCGAAGCCGCCCCTGCAGGTCTCCAGGCCCAGCTCGTCCATGAGGTCCTTGAACTTGGCGCGGTCCTCGCCCTTTTCGATGGCTTCCACCTGGGCACCGATGAGCTTGACGCCCAGGCGCTCCAGCAGGCCGGACTTGGCGGCCTCCAGGGCCAGGTTCAGGGCCGTCTGACCGCCCACGGTGGGCAGGATGGCGTCGGGCCGCTCCTTCTCCAGGATCTTTTCCAGGATTCCCAGGGTCAGGGGCTCGATGTAGGTGGCGTCGGCCCGGATGGGGTCCGTCATGATGGAGGCCGGGTTGGAATTCAGGAGGATCGTGCGGATCCCCTCCTCCCGCAGGGCCTTGAGGGCCTGGGTGCCGGAGTAGTCGAATTCGCAGGCCTGGCCGATCTGGATGGGGCCGGAACCCAGGACGAGGACGGAGGACAGGTCGGTTCGCTTAGGCATGGTACTGCTCCATCATCGCGACGAACTTCCCGAAGGCGTGTCGGGCGTCGTGGGGGCCAGGGCTGGCCTCGGGGTGGTGCTGCATACTGAAAATGGGAAGGCTCTTGTGGCGCAGGCCCTCCACGGTGTCATCGCTGAGGTGGCGGTGGGTCACCTGGATCTCCGGAGGAAGGCTGGCTTCGTCCACGGCAAAGCCGTGGTTCTGGGCCGTGATCTCGACCCGGCCCGTGGCCAGGTCCAGCACCGGCTGGTTGGCGCCACGGTGGCCGAACTTGAGCTTGAAGGTGTTGCCCCCGAAGGCGTGGCCCAGGAGCTGGTGCCCCAGGCAGATGCCGAAGATGGGGAGCTTGCCGATGCAGGCCTCCACTTCCTTGCGCATCCCCTGCAGGGCGGCGGGATCGCCGGGGCCGTTGCTCAGGAAGAGGCCGTGGAAGCGCTTATCCGTGAGTTCAGACGCCGGGGCGTCCCAGGGGAAGACCTCCAGGTGGCAGCCGGTGGCGTGGAGCTGCTTGAGGATGGAGTCCTTGATGCCGCCATCCAGCACCGCCACCCGGAACTTGGCGCCGGGGGTGGGAATGTCATAGCGTGCGGCGCAGCTCACTTCGGCGGCCAGGGCCTGACCGACCATCTCGGGCAGCTCGGCGGCGGCGGCGATGCCCGCCTCCAGGGAGCCCTCGGAATCCGTCCAGATGAGGCCGGGCTGGGCGCCCTTGTCCCGCAGGTACTGGGTCAGGCCTCGGGTATCCAGTTCGGTCATGATGGGCACGCGGTGGCGGCGCAGCCAGGTCCCCATGTCCCCTTCGGCGAAGACGTGGTCCGGCACCCCGGTGAGGCGACGGCACAGCAGCGCCGTGGCCCAGGGGCGGGCCGCCTCGTTGAGGTTGTGATGGATGCCATAGATGCCCTGCTCGGGGAAGGTCATGCAGACCATCTGGCCGGCGAAGCTGGGATCCGTCAGGATTTCCTGGTAGCCCGTCATGGAGGTGGTGAAGACGGCCTCGCCAGAGCCACCAAATCCAAGTGGAGCCTTCCCCCGGAAGGTCTTGCCATCTTTTAGGATCAAGTGGGCCCGCATATCGCCTCCTCCAACAACTCTCTTCATAGAAAAAGCGCCGCCGGGTTTCACCCCCTGCGGCGCCTGCGATGAGCCGACCCACACTCAGGGGCCTTGGGGATTTTGCGGCCATTCGCGGCCGTAAACCAGTCTTTAAGTTTAAGGCGTTTTGTGGGATACTTCCGTCTTCGCAAGGCGTTGCAGACCCCTCGGGAGCTGGAACGCCTTTCCTTTTCCAGTCTAAAAGGGCCCGGCCTCTTCCGGTGCGGATTTCTTCCAGCCCGGCGCGATGCCAACCATGGACTTGTGACAACGAGGAGCCCTGATCGATGTGGACGGGAGACGACCTCTACTTCATGAGACTGGCCCTGGAGGCCGCCGAGGACGCCGACCGCGAGGACGAGGTGCCCATCGGCGCCGTACTGGTCCAGGAGGGTCGCATCGTCGGCAAGGGACACAACTCCCCCATCGGCCAGAACGACCCCAGCGCCCACGCCGAAATCATGGCCCTGCGCAGCGCCGGCGCCTGGCTCCGCAACTACCGCATGACCGGCTCCACCCTCTACGTCACCCTCGAGCCCTGCCTCATGTGCTTCGGCGCCCTCACCCACGCCCGGGTCGAGCGGGTGGTCTTCGGCGCCCCGGACCCCAAGGTCGGCATCAGCAAGCTGCAGGACACCCTGGCCCAGGCCAACCTCAACCACCGCATCCTGCTCGAAGGCGGCCTCCTGGAAGACGAATGCCGCGCCCAACTCCAAGCCTTCTTCAAGCGCCGCCGAGGCTAGAAGCCCAGCCCAAGCCCTGCTAGACTGACCCTCCTGGAGAGATGGCAGAGTGGTCGAATGCGCCTGACTCGAAATCAGGTGTGGGGAAACTCACCGGGGGTTCGAATCCCTCTCTCTCCGCCAGACTTAGCAACACAGGCCCCCTTCCCGGGGGCCTTGCTGTATCCCGCCCGTATCCCGGACGCAAAAAATTCTCCCGATTTTTTTTCAGAACGGGGGCACATCCTGGTGGCCTTGCCACACAAGGGAACCTCGGGAACCGTGGCACCCACCCCAAGGGATTGAGGAACAGGCATTCCCTCACCTTCACCCAGCACAGGGAACTGCTGGGGGAACCCTCAGGCAGGCGGAATACCCCCACACTCGGACAGGCCGAAAAGAAATTTCAGCAGTCTCCATTTGCCAATGTAAGCATCTGTTTTACCAACAAAAAGCCCCTTGCAACCCAATCCCCACGGCCTAATCCTGGCTGAAAGGTTGGCGTGGGGGCGATCGAAAGATCGAACCCTTCGGGTGGCAAGTTCGCTGTGGCGCGTGACTGTGGCGCCCCCTGGGCAAAGCCCTGTCTTTGGGCGGGCTTAGGGGTGGTGCATTCATGTGGTCCCAGCGCCTGGGTGCAACAGGAGGCGCAACATGGAAGAGCGGAAGTGGCGGTCCCCACTGGGTTCAGGGCGTGCCAAGAACGTGGTGCATGCCCGGGTGGGGGCGGAATCCTGGGGGGTGCTGGAGGAGCTGGCCAAGCGACAGGGGGTGAACCATACCCAGGCCCTGCGGAACCTCCTGGACGACGCCAAGGAGCGGATGGCCGAGGAAACCTTCGGCCCTCGCCTGGAATCCCTGGCTCGCACCCTCCTCGGGGTGGTCGAGCAGCAGGCCAGGCACGCCACCCGCATCGAGGCCCTGGTGGCCATCCTTCGAAAGGTCGAGGAGGGGCAGGCGGAGCGAGAAGCCCAGATCCTCCAGACCCTGGCGGGCGTACTGGGGCTCTGCCAGCTCAGCTATGCCCACCTGCTGGGGGTCGTGGAGTCCAGCCCGAGGGCGGCCGAGATTACCTCCTCCGCCCAGGCCAAGATGCGTGCCCTCCGGGGAGAGTCCTGATGGCCATCATCAAGGCAGGGTTCACCCCCGGCTTCCGGGGACGCCAGCAGGCGCCCACCTGGAACCGCCGCACCCACTACCTGGGCAGCGAGCACGGCCGGGACGCCGCTCGCCTGCTGGGCGCCGAGGGGAAGGAGCTCGAAAACCAGGAGGCCATCCAGACCTTAGGCGGGCCTCGCGGGGAATACCACGAGGTCATCGTGGCCCCCAGCGCCCAGGAGTGCGCGGCCATCAAGGCCCGCAACCCCGAGCACCCCCAGCAGGCCATGGCGGACACCGGCACCCGGATCGCGCAGGCCCATGCCCAGGGGCGCCCCTATGTCCTGGCCATCCACGAGCAGGACGGCCGCTTTCACTACCACATCGCCGTCAGCGGCCCCATGCCCGAGCGCACCCTTGGCAAGCACGGGCACATGCAGAAGACCTGGGACCGGGAGCTCCACGGCGACGAGCCCCGTATCCAGGACTGGCAGGCCCACCGGCGCTTCCAGAAGGAGAAGGCCCACCTCCAGGAGCTCATCCGCCAGCAGCGGGAAAACGAAACCCAGCGGCGAGAGGCCATGAAGCGCGCTGTCCCCGGCCAGAAGCTCGCAGCGGCCCGTCCCTTTGAGGTGAAGGCCCGGGACCTCATCGAGCGCCGCTACGCCACGGAGTTCAAGGCGATCCACGCCCGCTACGAAGCCAGGGGCGCCCTGGGGAGCCCGCGCCACCAGGCTGAACTGGAGCAGGCTGAGCATCGCCGCACCGGCTCGCTCCGCCGCCTCGAAAAGCGGGAAGCCGATCGGCACTTGGGGCAAGTGAAGGCTCGCCTCGGCAGGGGCGTCGACCAGGGCGGACGCATGGCCCAGAGCCTCACCCGGGGCGCCAGCCGACTTGGTCGAAGCGCCGCCGACCAGGCCATGCGGGCCATGGGTCTGCCCGCCCCGGTGCGCATGGTGGCGCGGGCTGCCCTTGCCCTGGCCGATGCTGGAGCCCAGACCGCCCTGCGGGCCTCCCAGGAGACCGCCAAGGCGGCCCTACGCAGCAGCCTCCATGTGGCCCAGGCCTCCGTCAAAACCGGGGCGGCCCTGGTGATGGCTCTGCCCACCGGCGGCGCTTCGCTGGCCGGTCTGGGCAAGGAAGTCGGCCAGGACCTGGGTCTGGCCGGAAAGGAGCTGGGCCAGGGCGCCCTCCGGGCGGGCGGCGAACTGGCCAAGGGGGCCGCCCGCACCGCTGGGGCCGGGGTCAGCGAGCTGCTCCCCCGGGAGCTGCGCATGGCCCAGCAGGCCCTCGGCACCACCGCCAAGACCACCCTGGGCGCCGCCAAAGACACCGTGACCCTCTCCCCCCTGGCTCTGGGCAAGACCCTGGCCAACGGCGCCCTGGAACTGGGCGGGAGCGTCACCCGGGCAGCGGGGCTCAAGAGCACCCTTCCGGAGCCCCTGCAGAAGGCCTTCCAGGTGGCCGGTTGGTTGCCCGTGGCCGGGGTCGCCGCCAAGGCGCTGGAGCTGGCCAGCACCGTTGCCCACAACGCTATCAATGCCGCCACGCGCGGCCTGGAGGTCGATCGATGAAACAAACCATTCTGACCCTGCTCCGCATCTGGGATGGCGGCGGCGCCCTCCTGCTGGCCTGTCTGGGCGGCCTTGGCCTCGCCTGGTGGGCCTTCCGCTGGCTATGGATTGAGCAGGCTGATCCCTGCGATCTCCTTCAGCGGCGCCTGCACCGCCTGACCCGCTGGCTGCTCCTGCACCGCCGCTCCCCCAAGACCCTCCCCCTCAGTCTGGGATTGTTGGTTCTGGGTCTGGGATTGCTCTGGGGCGTTTCCGACCGGGACTTCCTCACCTGGGCCTTCCGGCAAGGGCCCGTGTTCCTGGGCATCCATGGAGTGGTCCTGGTGCTCGCCCTCATCCTCTTGGCCACCTGGAACAGCACCCCTAGCTATGTCCGGAGCGGGGACGGCCGCGCCGATGCCCGGTTCCGGGATGTCGCCGAGGAATGGAGCCAGAAGGTCGTCGAGGGCGGCCAGGTGCACCAGGACCCGCGCCCCATTGCGGAGCTCCTGGTCCACCGGAGCGACTCCCGGCGAGCCTGCCGCCTGGTCCTCCCGGGTCAGCACCGGGGCGGCAACCTCACCCTGCTCTCTTTCCGCTGGGACATCCTTTCCAGGCACATCTTTGTGGTCGGCCCCCAGGGCTCCGGCAAGACCGCCAGCCTCTATGCTCCCATCATGCACACCGCCCTCGTCCCCTGGGTCTATCAGGACTCCAAGGCCGAGCTCCCCTTCCGGGACGAGTTCCCGGATCGGCCGGTCTTTGGGCTGGATGTGCGGGGGCACCTCACCCGCAGTGGGGTCTGGAACCCCCTCCAGGAGATCCGGACCACCGAAGACTTCGACCTCCTGGTGGACTACATCTTCCCCAAGAACCCCAAGGACCCGAACGGCTGGGTTCGGGACATGGCCCGGGTGCTCTTTGGGGCAGTCCTGAGAATGAAGCGCTGGGAGAGCATCCAGCAGATCGCCCGCACCCTGCGCGAGTCTCGGATGGAACCCTTCCTGGAGACCCTGGACGCCATCTACATGGACACCATGAAGGAACCCAAGAGCCAGGTGCCGGTGCTCCAGGATCTGGTGGTGACCCTGAGCCGCTGGGAGACCGCCCGGGTGCGCAGCATCACCGAAGGCCCAAGCACCCTCACCCTGGACGACTTCATCGCCCGGGGCGGCTACGTCATGAACTGCGAGGACAGTGACGCCCTGAAGGGACCCGTGCATGTCTTCTGGGCCATGCTGCTGGGCCGCTTGAGGAATCGGCCCGAAGGGGCCTCCAAGATCCTCCTCCTGCTGGATGAGTTCGGGGATTGCGGGCGCATCCCCAACATCCAGCGCGCCCTGGTGCTTCTGCGCTCCAAGGGGGTCTCCATCGTGGCGGGCATCCAGAACCTCGGCCTCCTCCAGGATGTCTATCCCCAGGATTGGAAGGCCGTCATGGAGGGCTTTGGGACCCGGATCTGGTTGGCGCGGAACCTGGAGGACGAGCTCCGCCAACGCCTGACCCAGGCCATCGGCAGGTTCACCCGCCGGGTGCCACCCGCCAATCGCAACGCCAAGGCCACCGAGAAGGAGGCCGATCTCATGCCTCTGGATGCCTGGGGGAGCTGGTCCGAGCGCCGCGTAGCCCTGGGGCGCCTGCACGGCTTCACCTACTGGTTCCCGGTGCCCATCGAGATTCCCCGCACGCCCCTGGGGCCGATGCTTCCAGAGGGAGACCCCTGGGCCAGTTCCGAAGCCGAGGTGCGCGCCGCCGAGCGGGAGGCCCTGAAGGCCGTGGAGCTCCCGGAATGGTGCCTGGAGGTGCCCGGGGCCGCACCTGTCGAGACCGTCTCCTCCCCAACGTCCACCACCCCCGAACCAACCCTTGAGGAGGACTGGCTATGATCCGTTCCAACAAGCTCTATGTGGGCGCCGTCATCATTGAGGATGCGGAAGACCAGGAGGCCCCAGCGGGGGTGCTCCGGGGTTCCCTCTGGCTGGATGTTATCCGGGAGCTGCGGGCGGCGGGGCTTTCGGAGGAGGAGGTCCAGGAGCTCCTGCGCCAGCGGGAGGTCTGGGGCACGGAAGCCCGCTTGATGAAGGCCGAGGGCTATCCCTACGAGGAGATCCTCAGTCACCTGGTCGCGCTGAAGGCCCCCTGGGGGGATGTGGGGCGTGCCCTGATGGAGGCGGGGCTCTCCCCAGCGGACATGCTCCGGGCAGTCCTGCCCTCCACCGACGGCGAGGACCATTGGCCCCTGGTTCAGGCGGCGCTCCTGGACGGCCCGGAGGATGCGGACTACAGCGAAGTCCGGGGCGTGCTGGAGTATTTCTTTCTGGTCGAGGAGGAGATCCTGGGTTCTTTGGATGTGGACGAGGTCCAGCGTGCCCAGCTCCGGGAGCGGTTGGGGGTATCGGACTGAAGCGGCACCATCGGCAGGGGGGCATGGGGAGCCACGGCTTTCCGTGCCCTTTTCCGGTTCAGGCACGGCCGGCTGTCCTGATCCCGCGCCACGGCGGCCCTACCCGCTCTCTGCCCGGTTCACTGCGTTGCCCGGTTCGTTCCCGGTCCAGGCCTGGGGAGCGGGGGACCCCGGCGTTTTCGTGCCCCGACCCGGTGGGCACGGAGATAAGCCATGACCCCTTCCATCCTCCCCCTCTTCGACCAGCCGCTTCCTTCCAGCGGATCCCAGCACCGCCCCTCCCCCGTCGCCGAAAGCGTGGCCCTCTACGGTCCCGAATCCCTCTCCGACGCCCAGATCATCGAAGCCATGCTCAACCGCGTCCGCCCCGGCCGCGCCGAGGAGATCCTCCACCAGGTCGAGAACCTGGGACGCCTGGTCGCCATGGGGCCTGCGGAGCTCCAGTGTCTGGGCCTCAGCAAGGCCGAGATGGCCCGCTTCGCGGTCCTGCAGGAGGTTCATCGCCGCTCCACCCGGAGCTTCGAGCGCCCCCGCATCACCTCCCCCCGGGCCGCTGGGACCTATCTTCTCCCCAAGGTCCAGGGTTGGACCGAGGAGCGCTTCGGGATGATCGCCCTCAACGCCAAGGGCGAGCTCCTGGCAGATCGGGTTCTGGCCCACGGCACCGCCACCGCCTGCCTGGTGAGCCCCCGGGAGTTCTTCCGTGAAGCGCTCCGTTTCGGCGCCACAACCGCTCTGGCTTGGCACAACCACCCGTCCGGGGATCCGGCCCCCTCCCGGGAGGATGGCCTCCTGACCACCCGCCTCCGCTCCGCTGGCGAGAGCCTGGGGGTGCCCCTGGCGGATCACATGGTCCTGGGGCGGGAGAGCTGGCACAGCTTCCGGGCGGCGGAGGGGTGGGCCTGATCCGGGTCAGTCTCTGACCAATCGGGCAGAAACCCTGCCCCAGGTTGGCCCGCCCAGCCTACAATCGTTGGAAACAGGGATATTCATGGCCGTCAAGAAATCCGATCTCTACTCCTCCCTTTGGGCCTCCTGCGACGAGCTGCGCGGGGGCATGGATGCCAGTCAGTACAAGGACTACGTCCTGTTCATGCTTTTCATCAAGTACGTCTCCGACAAGTACGGGGACAGTGATGCCTTTGCCCCTCCCATCACCATCCCGAAAGGAGCGAGCTTCAAAGACATGGTTGCCCTCAAGGGCAAGAGCGACATCGGCGACAAGATTAATACCCAGGTCATTCAGCCGCTGATCGACGCTAACAGCCGCCTGGCCCGCAGCGACTTTCCTGATTTCAACGACCCCAACAAGCTCGGGGAAGGCAAGGAGCGGGTGGAGAAGCTCTCCAACCTGATCGCCATCTTCGAGAATCCCGCGCTGGATTTCTCGAAGAACCGCGCTGAGCACGACGACATCCTGGGCGATGCCTACGAATACCTGATGCGCCACTTCGCCACCGAGAGTGGCAAGAGCAAGGGGCAGTTCTACACCCCTTCCGAAGTCAGCCAGATCATTGCCAAGGTCATCGGCATCTCTCCCAGCAACACCAAGGCCGCCACCACGGCCTACGATCCCACCTGCGGCTCAGGCTCCCTGCTGCTCAAGGTGGCCGCCGAGGCGGGCAAGCACATCACATTGGAAGGGCAGGAGAAGGACGTGACCACCGCGGGTCTCGCCCGCATGAACATGATCCTGCACGATTTCCCCACAGCCAACATCTTGTCGGGCAACACCCTGGCTTCCCCCAAGTTCAAGGATCGCGAGCAGCTCCGAACCTACGACTACGTGGTGGCCAATCCTCCTTTTTCCGACAAGACCTGGAGCAATGGCCTCACGCCTTCGGTTGATCCCTACCAGCGCTTTGCCTGGGGTGAACCACCCGCCAAACAGGGGGATTACGCCTACCTGATGCACATCCTTCGCAGCCTGAAGGGCAGCGGCAAAGGCGCCTGCATTTTGCCCCACGGCGTGCTCTTCCGGGGCAACGCCGAGGCCATCATCCGCGAGCAGCTCGTGCGCTCGGGCTACCTCAAGGGGATCATCGGCCTGCCTGCCAACCTCTTTTTCGGCACAGGCATTCCGGCCTGCATCCTGGTGCTGGATAAGGAGAACGCCTCCGCCCGCAAGGGCGTGTTCATGATCGACGCCAGCAAGGGCTTCAAGAAAGATGGCCCCAAGAATCGCCTGCGTGAGCAGGACATCCACAAGATCGTGGACACCTTCACCAAGCAGGCCGAGATGCCCCGCTACGCGCGCATGGTGCCCTTCGATGAGATCACCGATCCCAAAAACGATTTCAATCTCAACCTGCCGCGCTACATCGATAGCAGCGACCCCGAGGATCTCCAGGACATTGACGGCCACCTGCGGGGCGGCATTCCCGAACGCGACCTGGATGCCACCGAGAGCGCCCTCGCCCCGTACTGGAAGGTGCTCCCAAGCCTGCGCACAGCCCTGTTCGAATCCGCCGGGCGCCCCGGCTATGCCTGCCTCAAGGTGCCCCAGGGTGAGGTGAAGGCCGCCATCATGCGCCATCCCGAGTTCACAGCCTTCAATGCCCAGGCGCTGGGCCTATTCGGCCAGTGGCGTACGGCCAATACGCCCCACCTCACGGGCTTTGCCCAGGAAGGCCACCCCAAGGCCCTCATCGAGCAGCTTTCCGAGGATCTGCTCACCACCTTCCAGAAGGCCCCCCTGCTGGATGCCTACGACATCTACCAGCACCTGATGGATTACTGGGCTGAGACGATGCAGGACGACGCCTACCTCATCGCCGCCGATGGCTGGGTGAAGGGCGCCCAGCCCCGGGAGATCGTGCAGATCAAGAACAAGGACGGCAAGCTGGTTTGGCCCGAAGCCCACGACTACTTGAAGGGGCGGCGGCGCTTCAAATCTGACCTCATTCCCGGCCCGATCCTGGTGGCGCGCTACTTTGCGGCTGAGCGAGATGCCATTGAAGCCCTGGACAACGAGCTGGCCACCCTGGAGCAGCAGCTCGACGAGCTGAAGGAAGAGCACAGCGGGGAAGAGGGGCTGCTGGCGGAAGTGATCGAAGGGGAAGGCGACAAGCAGAAAATCACCGCTAAGGCCGTAAAGGATCGCCTGAAGGAGATCGGCAAGGATCCGTTCTACCGCGAAGAGCGCGAGGTCCTGAAAACTTACGCTGACCTTCTGGAAAAGCAGAAGGACACCAAAGATCAGCGCAAGGCCGCCCAGGCGGCGCTGGATCTGAAGACCGACGCAAAATACCCCAAGCTCACCGAGGCCGAAATCAAGACATTGGTGATTGAGGACAAGTGGTTGGCGCACCTGGCCGCCGCCGTGCAGGGGGAGCTGGATCGCGTCTCCCAGACCCTCACGGGTCGCCTCCGTGAGCTGGCCCAGCGTTACGCCACACCCCTGCCAGAGCTGGTGGATGAGATGGGAAGGCTATCCGCCCGCGTGGAGGAGCACCTCAAGCGGATGGGGGTGGTATGGAAGTGAGGCCGGGCTACAAGCAGAGCGAAGTGGGCGTATTACCAAACGAGTGGGGCGTCGAGGCAGTTGGTGATGCTTTCGAAATTCGAAATCAACTTCGACTTCCGATAAGCCAAATGGTTCGCGAACGCATGACAGGACAATACCCATACTATGGACCGACAGGCGTGCAGGGCTGGATCAACGAGTATCGCGTTGAAGGCGAACACGCGCTAATAGGCGAAGATGGTGACCATTTCCTAAAGTGGCGTGATCAATCTATGACTTTGCTGGTTACTGGAAGGTTTAACGTTAATAACCATGCACATATTGTAAAAGGGACGAAGAACTATACGCCATGGTTCTACTGGTTCTTCGCAAATCGGGATATCTCAAGCTACCTAACTCGCCAAGGGGCAGGACGCTACAAGCTGACTAAGTCAACTCTTCAGACCTTGCCATGTGCACTGCCCCCCCTTCCCGAACAACGCGCCATTGCTGCGGCATTGAGCGATGTGGATGCGCTACTCCAAGGTCTGGACCGGCTCATCGCGAAGAAGCACGACCTCAAGCAGGCCGCCATGCAGCAGCTCCTCACCGGCCAAACACGCCTCCCGGGGTTTAGAGAGGAGTGGCAGGTGAAGCGGTTGGGAGATTGCGTTGATATCGATCCCGAGAGCCTTGGATCTGACACACGTCTCGATTTCGTCTTCAATTACATAGCACTCGAAGATGTTGATCAGGGCATTCTCCGAGGTTTTTCAGAACAAGTTTTTGCTGTAGCTCCATCGCGAGCCCGGCGCAAACTGAAACCAAACGATGTCTTGGTCTCCACAGTGCGCCCGAACCTGCAATCACACCTCCTTTTCAATGGCAACAATGACAACTGGGTCTGCTCAACAGGCTTTTGCGTTATCCGGTGTCGGGATGGCGTCAGCTATCCCGCGTATGTCTTCAGCCAGATGTTCGGTGCTGTTGTAACCAAACAAATCGATGCGCTGCTCACAGGTTCAAATTATCCAGCCATCAACAGCGGTGATGTCCGCAATCTCGCAATTCCATTTCCTCACATTGAAGAACAAATCGCCATTTCCGCAGTTCTATCTGACATGGATGCAGAACTGCTTTCCATTGAAACACGCCGTGACAAGACCCTCGCCCTCAAGCTGGGCATGATGCAGGAACTCCTCACCGGCCGGACGCGACTGGTCGACCCACAAGGGGTGACGGCATGAGCCCCGCCCTTCTGAAGCATGATCCCGGAGGAAAGGTCCGTCCTGCCTGGCCAGCCAATTCCCAGGTCAGCGCTGTATTTTCGGAATGCCAGCAATACCGCTACCAGTTGCGGGAAATATGGGACACATCCCAGCCGCTGCTTTTGTGGCTGCTGATGAACCCCAGTGTTGCCTGCCTCGATTACAGTGACCCCACACTGCGAAAGACCAGTAAGTTCGCTCGCTCGTGGGGTTACGGTGGACAGCTCGTCGGCAATGTCCACGCATATCGGACCACGGATAAAAGCCGATTGTTGGAAGTGACTGATCCCGTCGGGCCAGAAAATGACCGCATGATTCTAGACATGGCGGCAGAGGCCCAAATGGTGATTCTGGCCTTTGGGCAACCCCCGAAGTCGCTTCGCCAACGTGGCAGGGACGTCGTAGCCCTTCTCGGCAACCACCCACGACTCTGCTACCTCCGACTCGCCGCGGATGGCACGCCTGTCCATCCACTCTATTTGCCTGGAACACTTACACCTCAACCGTATTCCGCAAAGCAATGATTCAGGAACTGCACATCAGAAGAGCACACGATTGATTTGAACTCGGGGTTCGCGATGCGTGACATCTCACAGGAAATCATTGGTTGGTTGCATCAGCAGCAGGACTGGCTTCAGGAAGCGGCGGAACGACTCTATACATCGGGCTCGCTACTCGAGGCGGACATTGATCATCTGGTTGCTCGTCTCAAATCCGAGGACGGGCGGAGGGTCACCTCAACGCGCTCCTTTGAGGCCTTGGGTGGTTCTTTTCGAGCCACGGCGGAGCTTCGATTGCTGAGCCTGGGGGACATCAAGGGGATCGAGAGTCTTGCCCCTCGCAGGCCTTTGGACTTCGGCAAGGGTAACCTCGCGGTGGTCTATGGCCCCAACGGCGCCGGGAAATCCAGCTACACGCGGATCCTGAAAAAGGCCTGCGGAAAACCCTTGGCCAAAGACCTGAAGCCCCATGCGTTCCAGGCACCACCTATAGAACGGAAATGCACGATTGGCTATCGCACTGGTGGAGCTGAACAAAACGTTGAATGGTCGCCGACTGGCGCCGCACTTGCCGATCTCCAAGCGGTGGACTTTTTCGATACTGATGTGGCGACGGTCTATCTGAATAAGGAGTCAGAAGCCTCCTACACGCCCCCTGTAGTGGCTTTGTTCGAGGGATTGGCTGCTGCTTGCGACCGCGTCAAAACCAAGCTCCAGGCTGAGCAGGCGCTTCTGGTGAGTTCACTTCCGGCCCTGCCATCCAATTTCGTTGGGACCAAGGCCGGAACGGCCTACCAGGGACTGAAAGCAGAGATCTCCGAGACTGCGCTTCGGCGCCTGATCCAATGGGTGGACGCCGATCAAACATCGCTCGATCAATTGGTCGAGCGGCTGAAGATTGCAGACCCCGCCCTCGCCTCCAAGCAGAAACGGGCCACCAAGGTCCAGGTGGATCAGTTGACGAAGGAACTTGAAAGTATTGGAACCGCCTTGGGTCAGGGGCAGATCCAGGTTCTTCGTAATGCACGAACAGACGCTCAAGCAAAGCGCAAGGTGGCCACGGAAGCTGCCAAGGCTTGTGCCCAGTCTTCCAAGCTGGAGGGCATCGGCACAGATACATGGAACGCCCTATGGGGGGCTGCCCGGCAGTACTCCCAAACGCCCTACCCAAAACAGGATTTTCCGGTGACCGCTCCAGGGTCTCGGTGCCTGCTCTGCCATCAAGAACTTTCCCCCGAGGCCCAGCAACGCCTGCGTGATTTTGAAACTTTCGTTCAGGGCACCGTGGAAGCCGATGCGAAGGCTGCCGAGAACGCATACTCCGAGTTGCTGAAAAGCCTTCCCGTTGCCTTGTCAGAAGATGAGATCCGCACCCGCTGTGAAGCGGCTGGCGTTGTGCAGGATGCACAGCTTCAATCTCTCAATGCCTTCTGGGTTTGTGTGAGATTGGCTAGCGAATGCTTGAAGGCTGGGGAACCCGAAGAAATGGCCACGCCCGTCGAGGTGCCTTCGGAGATCTTGGAGTTTCTAAAGGCTCGATCCAAAGCGCTCGATGCCGAGGCACAGCAGCACGATGAGGATGCCAAGACCTTTGATCGCGTTTCCGCCCGAAGTCAAAAGACCGAGCTTGAGGCTCAGAAGTGGATCTCCCAGCAATCCGAGGCCATCCATAAAGAAATTGAGCAACTAAAACAGATCAAGGCAATCGATGGATTGGCTCGTTCCGCGAACTCGCGGCCAATCTCGGTGAAAGCTGGTGAAGTCGCAGAGAAGGTCATCACCACTGCCTATGTGACGCGTTTCAACGCTGAGCTGAAAACCCTTGGCGCAGAGCATATCCGCGTGGAATTGGTAATGACTCGCACCTCGCATGGAAAAGCGTTGCATCAGCTACGTCTCAAGGGCGCTACTACAGCTCAGGCCGTACCAGATTCTGTACTGAGCGATGGTGAGCGCCGCATTGTTTCACTCGCGGCGTTTCTTGCGGATGTCGTCGAGAAGCCCCATGCCGCGCCCTTTGTGTTTGATGACCCCATCTCATCCCTCGATCACGACTTCGAATGGCAGGTGGCCCAACGACTTGCAGAATTGGCGAAAGACCGACAGGTTCTGGTCTTCACGCATCGACTTTCGCTGTATGGCGCGATGGAAGACGCGGCGAAAAAGAATGGAGATGATTGGCGCAAGGATCACCTAGAGAAGCGCTACATCGAATCCTTTGGAGGAGCCTCGGGTCACCCTGTTGATGAGGCTGCGTGGAATGCCAACACGAAGAAGGCCAACAATATTCTTCTCACGCGACTGACGGAGGCCATGAAAGCTGCAGAGGTTGGCGGTGGTGATGCCTACCGACTCCATGCACAGGGCATCTGTTCCGACTTCCGCAAGCTCCTGGAACGAACTGTTGAGGATGATCTCCTGAATGAGGTGGTCAAACGGCATCGTCGGAGCGTGACCACGGACAACCGTCTTGGGAAACTGCCTCGAATCACTCAAGAGGACTGTGGTTTCATTGATGGCCTGATGACGAGATACTCTTGTTTTGAGCACAGCCAATCATGGGAGGCCCCCGCATTTTTGCCCGAAGAACCTGAATTGCGTGCGGACCTGGAGGGATTAAGGGATTGGCGAGAGGAATTCCAGAGACGAGGTTGTGCCAATGTCCGAACAAATGCTCCCTAATCCAGCCGTCCGCATCCTCGAGCAGGCCATGATACAGGAACTACTAACCGGGAGGACTCACCTTCTATGAGCGTTTCTGAAATGTTTTCCGTATTTCTCGCCAACCTAGCGATAAGCAATGCTGAAATCATCAGTGCACGCTATGGCGAACTGACGGCGGCCCTCAACAAACAATTCCGAGATACAGAATCTAAAACGGCCAATACACTTCAAGTTGGATCATTTGGCAGAAAGACTGGAATTAAAGATATATCGGACTTAGACATGCTCTACATCATGCCTAAGACAAAATGGGACGAGTACAACAAGATTGGAGGACAGTTGAAGCTTTTGCAGGACACAAGAGATGCGATTCGCGACCGATATCCATCTACGTGTGTTCGAGTCGATCGCCTTGTCGTTACGGTTACCTACACGAATTTCCACATTGAAGTTCAGCCCGTTTTCGAACAAGAAGATAAAAGCTACAGATATCCAGACACCAAGAGTGGAGGAATCTGGAAAATCACCAAGCCAAGAGAAGAAATGAATGCTGTAGCCACTATGGATGAACGTAAAAATTGTAATTTGCGACGATTGTGCAAAATGGTTCGCGCCTGGAAAAACAAACATGGCGTCGGAATGGGTGGTCTGCTGATAGATACACTGTGCTATAACTTTTTAGAGTCAACATCATGTTATGATGAAAAAAGCTTTTTATACTATGACGAATTGAGTCGGGATTTCTTTCGATACCTCTCTGGGCTTCCAGAACAAAGTGAATATGCCGCTCCAGGAAGTCGACAGCGAGTAAGAGTAAAGAAAAAATTTCAACAGCGAGCGAAGAGAGCTTACGACCTATGTATTGAAGCCATTAAGGCCGATGGGCAGAAAAATGTTAATGATAAATGGAAGGCAATTTATGGGCGACCCTTCCCGGCTGCACAGGCAAAACAGTTTGAAGCCAGCGCCGTGAAGACGTGGACTGACACTGAAGAGTTGATCGAAGATAAATACCCTATCGACATACGTTATCAACTCAAAATCGACTGCGAAGTATTGCAGCGTGGTTTCCGAAAATACTTTCTCTGCGACATGCTTGCAAAGCGGATCCCACTCAGGTCGGATAAAAAATTAAAGTTCTGGGTGTCCGAGTTACCTCAAGTGTTGGGCTCCTCTCGGATCTACTGGAAAGTTCTAAATAGAGGCGAAGAGGCTCAGCGCCGCAATTGCATCCGTGGTCAAATTGTGCTCGACAGTGGGAGATGTGTGAAGGAAGAAACAACCAATTTCCGAGGAGACCACGTCGTCGAGTGTTATCTCATCGAAAATGATACTGTTGTGGCTAAAGATAGGATCTATGTCCCAATCGTCACAGATGGAAGTGATTATGACTGATAACGGAGTAATCCTAGAAGGACAACTGCGTGAGTGTTATGGGCGAGTTGTTTACTCCCATAAGACGCACGAAAAATGTGCAGACATACTGCTCAAGCGCCACAACCGAATCAAAATTTACCAAATTCTTATCTCCGCTGTCGTTACGGGCGGATTGATAGCGGCACTATTTGATTTTGGAGCACTGGCTGCATACAAGAAGCTCGGGGCATATTTCGCCGTTTT
This sequence comes from Holophagaceae bacterium, assembly GCA_017859955.1. Classification (GTDB taxonomy): domain Bacteria; phylum Acidobacteriota; class Holophagae; order Holophagales; family Holophagaceae; genus Holophaga. Next base: position 7,464 of record JAFNAB010000010.1, on the reverse strand, counting down.
ACTATCTACGATTTTGCTAGTCCTTAACTCCTATACCAAGGACTACGATCTGGGTGAGATTGCCCAGAAGCATCGCCAAGCTGGGGCTGACCTGTGGATCATCCGAGAGAAATATCTCTCCCTCTTGACTGACCTCCGCATGGAAGTGCTGTCTCTCGATGCAGTACGCTCCCAAAGAGATCAGCTTGTTGACGATCTGCATACTGTTTACACCGGTGCGCCTAATACAAATCACAAGGCCTATGTCGAAGCTCAAAAGGCGTTGAAGGAGCTGGAAGATATGACCTTCTCGGATGATGAGATAGATGCGTTTCTTCCCAAAGAGCTGAAGCGTAAGTAGCCTTATGACATAAGCTGAATCTCTGCTGTTGTTACCGCTCCCACGACCGAACAATTACGATTGGCCCAATTGAAGTCGAACAGGAACCCATCATGAGCCCAGTCATTCGCCCCGAGCGCGTCACCCAGAACCGTGTTGTTGTCCTGTTCCGCGACACTCTGGGCTACCGCTACCTGGGCGATTGGCACAAGCGAGAGAACAATCGGCCCATCGAATCGGAATTCCTGCGAGCAAACCTAGAGGCCCGGGGGTATTCGGAGATGCATATCTCGGCAGCCCTGCAAAAACTGGAGACCGCCGCCGATGCCACCGGCATCACCCTCTACCAGGCCAACCTGCGAACCTACCAGCTTCTGCGCTACGGCGTGCCAGTGCAGGTGACTGCTGGGCAGGCCTTCGAGACAGTGCACCTGATCGATTGGGAACACCCCGAGAAGAACGACTTTGCCCTGGCTGAGGAAGTGACCCTCAAAGGTGGTTTTGAACGGCGCCCCGATCTGGTGCTCTACCTGAATGGCCTTGCGGTTGTGGTGGTGGAGCTGAAGCGCAGTTCGGTGGACGTGGTGGATGGCATCCGCCAGCTCATTACCAACCAGGAAGAAATCTTCAACAAGGGCTTCTTCGGCACCGTGCAGCTCGTGCTAGCGGGCAGTGATTCCCAGGGCCTGCGCTTTGGCACCACCGGGACCCCAGAGAAGTTCTTCGTGGAGTGGAAGAGCACGGAGGCTTCCGGGGTTTCTCCTGCTCCAGGTGAGCTGTTGGACCTTCCGTTGGCCCAGATGTGCGCCAAGGGGCGTCTGCTGGATCTCCTCCGCAACTTCATCATCTTCGACGCGGGCCAGAAAAAGGTGCCAAGGCAGCACCAGTTTTTCGGGGTGAAGGCCGCGCAGGAACGCATCCAGCGACGCGAGGGCGGCGTTATCTGGCACACCCAGGGCAGCGGCAAGAGCATCCTAATGGTGCTGCTGGCCAAGTGGCTGCTTGAATTCGATCCCGAGGCACGCATCCTGGTCGTCACAGACCGCGATGAGCTCGACAAGCAGATCGAGGGGGTGATGAAGAACGCCGGGGTGATCGGCGCGGACTCACCTTCGCCCCGTATCACTACCCGGGCGCAGTTCGTGCAGAAACTCGGTTCACCCACCCCACGCCTGCTGTGCGCCTTGGTCCACAAGTTCGACCCTTCGGATCTCAAGGGCGAGCCGCCGCCAATCCACGGGCGATTCTACGTGTTTGTGGACGAGTGCCACCGCACCCAAGGTGGCGACATGAACAAGCAGATGAAGCGCTGGCTGGAGAGCGCCCTCTTCATCGGCTTCACGGGCACGCCCCTGCTCCGCAAGGACAGGACGAGGACACGGGATGTGTTTGGCACCTACATCCACACCTACAAGTTCCACCAGGCGGTGGCGGACAAGGTGGTGCTGGATCTGAAATACGAGGCCCGGGATGTGCCCCAGCGGCTGACCTCGCCCAACAAAATCGACGAGTGGTTCGAAAAGAAAACCAAGGGGCTGAACAACTTTCAGAAGGCCGTCCTTCGGAAGCGATGGGCCACCATGGAGGAGTTGATGAGCGCGGGCGAGCGCAAGCAGCGCATCGTCGCGGACATCATCGAGGACTTCAGCCTGAAACCCCGGCTCAGTAACGACCGGGGCACCGCCATTCTGGTGGCGGCTTCTATCTACGATGCCTGCCACTATTTCCGGATTTTTCAGAACACGGGATTCGGCCCCTACTGCGGCCTGATTACATCCTTCGAGCCGAACCCCAGCGCCATCTCCAAGGAACCGACCAACAGCGATGAGCGCTACAAGTTCGATACCTACACCAAACATGTTCTGAAAAAGGGACAAAGCACCAAGCAGTACGAAGACCAGACCAAACAGCGTTTCATCGAAGAACCTGCCAATCTCAAACTGCTGATCGTGGTGAGCAAGCTGCTGACGGGTTTCGATGCACCGAGCTGCACCTACATCTACCTGGATAACAGCCTGCATGACCACGATCTGTTCCAGGCCATCTGCCGCACCAATCGTCTGGATGGCGAGGACAAGGACTTTGGCCACATCGTGGACTACAAGGAGCTGTTCGGGGATGTGCAGCAGGCCATCGCGGTCTACAACTCAGACGAGTTGGACATCGACGAGGGCAATGGGGGCACCAACAATATCGAGCTCAAGGACTGGCTGAAAGAGGGCAAGAAGCAGCTCGATGCTGCCCGGGAAGCCCTTCGCTATCTTTGCGAACCTGTGGCCCAGCCACGAGAGGTCGAGCAGTACCTCCACTGCTTCTGCGGCCTCGCCAGCGACCCGAATGCCCTGAGCGAAACCGAGCCGTTGCGCGTTTCCTATTACAAGGCCGTGGCCTCCTTTGCTCGCACCTTTGCAGACCTCGCCCAGAACCTGGAGGAGGCTGGGTACTCGACGGCCGAGGCTGGAACGATTCAGAAGGATCTGGAGGCCCACTGTGAGTTCCGGAATGCCATCAAGAAGCATTCGGGCGAAGAGCTGGACATCAAGCCCTTTGAGGCGGACATGCGCCATCTCATCAACACCTACATCCAGGCGGACCCTTCCGACAATCTGGGCGACCTGGGGGCGCTATCCCTTACAGAACTGATCATCGAGACCGGTATTCACGATGCCATCGCGCGAAAGCTGAACCAGAAGGGCAAGCTGACCAAGAATGCCATCGCGGAAGGGATCATCAACAACGTCCGGAAGACCATCATTCGCGAGCAGCTCACGGACCCGAAGTTCTACAAAGAGATGTCGAAGTTGCTGGATGATCTGATCCAGCAAAGCCGGGACGATTCAGAGAAATACGAGGAGTTCCTCCGAAAGGCCGAAGAGCTGGCCCGACTGCTGGCGGATAAACAGCCCTACAACAATCTTCCGGCTTCTCTGCATGGAGCGCACGAAGCCATCGTGCTCTACAACAACTTGGCCGACCTGCCGGGGGACACGTTTCAGTGTCCAGAACAGGATGAGGACAAGGCAGCGCTTGCCATCAAGATCGACCTTGCCATGCGAGAGCATGCGCCTGCCGGATGGAAGGGCGATGAGGCGCGGGAAGCCCAGGTCTTGAACGCTCTTTATCCGATTCTTGCCCGGGATCGGGAAGCGACAAAGGCGATGTTCGACATCATCAAACACCAGCCGGGGTATTGATGACCGAAGCGATCCAGATTGGCGAGATTACCATTGCGGTGACCCGAAAGGACGTCAAGCATGTCCATCTTTCGGTTCATCCGCCCCACGGCCACGTCACCCTCGTGGCGCCTGCAGCCACCCGCCTGGAGGTCGCACGGGCCTACGCGGTTTCCAGGCTGGGCTGGATCAGAGCCCAGCAGGAGAAATTCCATAACCAAGCGCGAGAGACCAAGCGCCGGTTTGTCACCCGTGAGACCCACTACCTCTGGGGACGTCGCTATCTGCTGAACGTGCGGGAGACAGAAGCCAAGCCTGCAGTGTCCCTCGATCACCGCCGTATCACGCTGAGCATCCGACCTGGCAGCTGTGAAGCAAAAAGGGCCGTGGTGATGCACGAATGGCACAAGGGCCTGCTGCATGAGGTGGTTCCCCCCATCATCCGGAAGTGGGAGAAGCGCCTTGGAGTGTCCGTGGCTGCCTATTTTCTGCAGCGGATGAAAACCAAGTGGGGAAGCTGCAATCCCAAAGCCCAGCACATCCGCCTGAACACGGAACTGGTAAAGAAGCCCAAGGATCTTCTGGAATACGTCATCGTCCACGAGATGATCCACCTGATCGAACCCACCCACAGCGAGCGATTCCTGGCTTTACTCGCAGAGCATTTCCCAACCTGGAGAGAGGCACGGGCAGAACTCAATGAGCTTCCGCTTAGGGCGGAGGGATGGAGGGAGTAGGCGAATGTCGCTTGGCAAGTCAGAGGATCAATCGAAAGTTCTAAGCCGACTCGGTTACAGAAAAACAGGTGCGTAGATGGCCGGATCGGATTCGCGCAAGCACAAGAAGAAGTGGGCCGCTCCTGGATGGAGCGGTTCCTGGGACAACTGGGAGTCAATCCCTCCAGTGTTCCAGTTGGCGCTGGCCTGGGCCTTTCTTCGGTGCGGTCCGTCTTGTGAAGAGGACCTGTTGTTCCTCCGGGGTGCGTGCAGCTATGGGCAGCTCTCCCACTTGGCCATCCTCATGCAGGAGGAGCCACGCTGGATGCGGGATGCGCTCCTGCGCTGCTGGCCACTATTGGCCGAGCGTCGCATAGTAGAAGGCGTGGCCTATTTCCTGTCCCAGAGGACACCGGACACGCTATACCACCAGCTCGACCGGCGAGAGATCCAGCCGCAGGAGCCCTGGCGGATCGCCTTCCATGAGATCACCCACGGGCTAGACCAGGGCACCGAGGATGCTCTGCGTTACTTGAGGGATCCGTTGCCACATTTCAGCGACTTCATCGTCTGGATCTACGAGATTCTCTTAGCCTGGATTGTCCAGGAAATCGACGCGGCGATTTTGTTTCGACTTACGGGTAGCACCATGGGCTTCGAGGTACTCTCCTCCCTGCCCGCCTCGTTCCATGGACGCATCATTCCCCTGGAGATGGGAGAATGGCATGTAGAGAAGAAGCTTTTCCCTTCCAGCCTTACCGGGAAGGGCAAGCTACTGCGTTGGGTCTACCAGGGCTATCGGCTCCCGATTGGTGCCCCCTACCATCCCTACGAACTACCACTGAGCACCCTGACCCAACAAATGCACGCTGGGGCAGGCGCAAATCCCCTTTTCGAACCACCCTACCCCTTCATCGGCGCTCTGCGTGAGAAGAGCAACCACCGAGAGAGTCTGAGGAGTCCTCAGCAGGACATTGAAAGACACCGGAGTAAGGATGCCCGGGGCCTGGCGGATCTCCGGCGGTTGATCACCGAAGCCGTACACCAGATCCGAGAGCGGATCATTCATCCCATGGAAAGCCCTGTCCTAGCAGCTTTTACCGAGGATCAGCTCGCCCTGATTGCAGCGAAGGTTGACCGCCTGCGCAGGAATGCGCGGATGAACATCCTGATCATGACCCCACTCAGGCCTGGTACGCGATGTCGTGATCGCCACCTTAGGTCTCGACGCCGTACATCCTTAGACCACCTGCGCATCGATCCTATCCAGCGCGGCTGGCTTTGGCTCTACCTCCATCTACGCCGCTCAGATCCTGGACTGAACTGGATGGCCTGGCTTCCGAAGTGGCGGTCTATAGTGCCGAAAAACATGTAGGTCTGGCCCTCCATGATTCATGGACGCATGTGACCGAAGCTGTTCCTGGCAGCGGAAATCGGTTCCCTGCTCCTCCCGCCAGGTAGGCGGCAAGAAGAATTACGACCTGCACGTCGACTCTGATTCGGCGACGCGAGGTCCTGCACCCTGGCTTGGGGCGGCTATGCCGTAGGCCTATCGGGTGCACAAGCAACGGAGGCGTCCGATGACTCACACCACCACCCAGAACCACCTCCTTCCGGTCCGAGGCGTCATGAGCGTTGAGGAGTTTCTCCAGTGGGCCGGGATCAGCCGATGGTTGTTCTACAAGCTGGTCAAGCAGGGGGCAATCCGCCCCAGAAAAGTCCAGAGCCGTACCATCATCCCCATCGAGGAGGCCGAACGTTGGCTGCGAAATCTGCCTGAGTTGAACCGCACTGATTCCGGCCGCCCCCAGGAGTGAGACATGTCCTTGATGACGACCTTTCAGGGCGGCGCACCACCCTTCAGGGAACGCTTAGCGGCCCACACCCTGCCCTTCCTTGCCGCATTGCTCGCATGCACACCGAAGGAGGCATGGGAGACGCCCCTGACTTTTCAAGTTTTCGACGACCGCGAAGACCGCAGGGACCCCAAGATGGCCCGCACCCTTCATGGCTGCCTGTCGGCGCTGGCCCAGGAGTTAGATCGCCGAAACCGGGCTGGGGCGGGTATTTTCGTGACCGTTAACGCCACAGATGGCACTGGACGCAGCAAGGAGCACATCACCGGACTCCGCACCTGGTGGACCGACCTGGATCTGGGAGAAGATGCCCCGCCGCCAGGTATGGAGGTGATCCCACTCCCGCCCAGCCTACGCGTTCGAAGCGGGCATGGAGAGCACCTCTATTGGCTCGCCCAGGAACTGCTGCCATGTGGATGTGCTCCTGAGCGGCAAAGGACCCACGAGGGCGAGCTCCGGCAGATCCAGGCCTCCCTCAAATCCTGGGGAGCTGATCCGGCAGTCTGCGAAGTGGCTCGAGTGATGAGGCTGCCTGGTTTTTTAAACCGGAAACGGGAACCGCATGTCCTGGTGGAGTTGGCCGAGGCTTGTCCGGTCCGCTACACGCCGGAAGAGATCCGGGTCGCTTTCCGGCCGGAGGAGTCCGCAGCAAGGCTGGAGTGGGAGCCAAGATCCCCAGTAATACCGTCTAGAGGGAACCTCAGCTTACTGGACCGGGTGCGGGTCTATGCTTCCTTACTGGCCCGCGAGGCGCCCGCCATTGCGGGCTCTCGCGGCCACGCAACCACTCTGGCAGTGGCCATCAAGGTAGCCGCTGGCTTCAATCTTGGAGAAGAGGACGCCTTCGATATTCTCTGGCACCAATACAACCCTGCGTGCCAGCCACCCTGGAGTGAGGAGGAGCTGAGGCGCAAGGTGCGGGAGGCACTCAGGGTGAGCCCAGGCCGAGGTTGGCTGGTGGGTGGGCGCCAGGGGGCCAGACCCCAGCATCCGGAACCTCATACCCCGGATGCTCACAGAGCGGCCGAACGGACTCCAAGCGATGGAGACCCGACCCGCCCCTGCTTCCCACCCTACCGGCTGGATCCCGAGGGGCTCTGGTATCTGCCGAAGGGCAAGATCGAGGAGGATGGCTCGGAATCGCCCATGAAGCCCCAGAAACTCTGCGGCCCCTTTCAGGTGCTCGCCGAGACGCGAGATGTCCGCTGGCAGGGGTGGGGACTGCGACTTCAATGGCAGGATCCGGATCAGGTGGCGCACGAGGAGACCCTGCCCCGGGAGTTGTTCCTGGGGGAGGGATCGGAGCTGGCGCGGACCCTCATCCGGGGTGGGCTTTGGGTTGCCCCGGATGAAACCCGACGGAAGAAGCTCGTGGCCTACCTGGCTTCGGTACGTGTGTC
>JAFNAB010000206.1 GCA_017859955.1 Holophagaceae bacterium | reverse complement strand
GGTGGATATCCGCTGTTTCAGCCTGAACCCCAGCATCAAGTCCTCCCTGACCTTCCTGCGCCGCACCCCCTGGGCACGCAAGAAGGTGGAGGAGATGTACCTGAGGGGGATACAGGGCGGCGAAGGCCGCTCCTGAACGGGGGCCCCGGGATTTAGCCACTTCCAGGGCGATTGGTGGACAATGGGGGAAGAGTCCTCCCCATGCAATACCTCACCCTTCAAGCCGAGCGCCATAGGGTCCTGCGATATTATTTCGAGGACCTGGCGACGGTCATGGGCGAGGAGAGCCTGGCCTTCTCATACGCAGATCTGATCGCCCGTCTTGGCCTCTGCTCCGAAGATCTGGATGAAACGCCCGGCAGACTGAGTTTCGACCACTACCTCAGCGCCCTGCGCATTCTCGAAGAGGAGGCGCGGATCCCCGCCCTGGGGGCACGCCTGGGCTTGCTGAAGCGCTGCAGCACCTTCGGATTCGCAGGCTTGGTCTTCCTGACCCAGAGCACCATGAGCCAGGCCAGCCAGTTCGGCCATGATGCCTTCGAACTCTGCTTCGGCCACTACCTGCGCCTGAGCTTTAGTCTTGACGACACCTGGATGATCTCCCACTACGAGGCATCTCCCCCTTCCCTGGCCCAGAACGTCAGCCTCATTGAGCAGGCCGTCATGACCGGGGTGCGGGTCCAGTCGGAGGTCCTTCCCAGGGTGGACTGGTCGGCCTGCGAAGCCCGTTTCGCTTTCAAGGCCCCGGCCTATGCGGATCAGTATGCGAAGTACATCCCCTTCACCTGCACTTTCGAGCAGCCCTTCAACGAACTGAGGGTGCCGCGCCCATGGGGGGATATCCCCTCCCCCATGGCGGATGAAGGCGTCCGGCACTTCTGCGAAGAACGCCTGAAGGCCAGGTTGAAGGAGGAGTTCCGCCATTCCTACCTGGAGCGCCAGATCCGGCGAATCCTGACAGACGCCCCATCGGACCTCCTCCCAAAGCTCCCGGAGATCGCCGCCCTTCTGGAGATGCCAGAGCGAAGCCTACGGGCAAAGCTGGCCATGGAGGGGACCTCTTTCCGAGCTATCCAGAACAGCCTCATGATCGATCGGGCCAAGCAACTGCTGGCCGAACCAGGGCTCTCCATCAAGGAGATCGCCTTCAGCCTGGGATTCGCCGAACCCCCCTGCTTCAACCGCGCCTTCCTCAAGGCCACCGGCCTAGCCCCCGAGCGATATCGAAGCCAGTTCACAGAAGCACCCAAGCCCTGACCCTTGCCGAAAAGGTCAAGCGATCCACCGAAAGTACCAAGTGCTTTCATTGGAAGTCAGGGGCGTTTTCCCGAAGAATCAATCCAGGACAGCCAACCCACTCCATCATGCAATACACCTGAAGCACTGTTCAGGAATTGCGGTCATTTAAATGGCAAATTCAAGCAGCTAGACGCATAAGCCTTGAAATTGCGCCGCGCCATCCAACCTAGAAAACCCTTTTCCATAAGGAGTGCAAACCTATGCATGCACTAAAGCTAAACGAAGAAACATGCACGAGATGCAGGAAGTGCGTGGACACCTGCTTCGTGAACGCCCTCACCTGGGATTCCTCCACCCCCAAGGGCGCTCCAGTCCTGGCCTACCCTGCGGACTGCCAGATCTGCTGCTATTGCGAAAAGCTCTGCCCCACCCAGGCCCTGGAGATCGTTCCGGACTGGGCGAGCAAGTACATCCCCAGAACTCTGTCCTACGCCAAGGGGTGGTAATCATGGCTCAGCTCGATTCCCTCGGGAAAGTCCTCTCCGCCGATATCCTCATTGTGGGGGGCGGCATCTCCGGCCTCACTGCGGCCATCACCGCCAAGGAAACCGACCCCACCCTCGAGGTCCTCCTGGTGGACAAGGCCGTGGCCAGCAAGGGTTACGCTGGCATGGCTGGCCGTACCGCCGGTCTCCTCAGTTTCGTCACGGGTGAGGATGACCCGGAAGACTTCGTCACCTACAACCTGAAGGAGATCGGCTGCTACCTGAACGACCAGGTGCTGCTCCGGGACCTGGCCCACAGCAGCCGCCGGATCACGGAGCAGCTGGCCACCTGGGGTGTGGAGATCCTCCGTAATGAGAAGGGAAAGATCGACTACGCCAAGTGGCCCTTCCCCTGGGGCACCGCCGCCATCGATCCCGACATGTGCCTGGTCATGGCCGAGCACGCCAAGAAGCTCGGCGTGCGGTTCATGGATCACATCGCCGTCATCGACCTGGTGAGGCAGGGCGAAAGGGTGGTCGGTGCAGTTGGCTTTGAGGTGCGGACCGGCGAGTTCCACATCTTCAAGGTCGGCACGGTCATCCTGGCCAACGGCTCCCAGAACTACGACATCACCCTGCTCTGGTGCGGCACGGGCAACGGCCTGGCCACGGCCTGGCGTGCGGGCGCCGAGATGCGCAATGCCGAGTTCGGCTGCATGTGCGATTTCGCCCGGGTGGACCCCAAGGGCTGGCTCTATTACGGCGTCCATGGCGGCGCCCACATCGCCCATGACCACCTGCAGAACGCCAAGGGGGAGAACGTGAGCGAGAAGTACCGCCCCGGTCTGCACTCCTCCATGGATCCCGTCGCGGCCAACGCCTGGCTCCAGGAGTTCAAGCTGGGCAACGCCCCCATCTCCGTGGATGCCAGCATCTTCTCCCACCCGGCCTTCTTCAAGTTCCACCCCAAGGCCCTGGACCAGATGCATCGCGAAGCCGTCAAGGCCAACTTCCCCATGGGCCAGCCCTACCAGGTGGTCCCGGGCTTCATCGGTGAACTGGGCTGCCTCCGGGTGAATCACCAGATGGCCACCACCGTCCCCGGCCTGTTTGCCGTCGGCAACCTTGCAGGCACCGGAAGCGCCCGGGGCGGCGCGGTTCCCACCCCCCCGGCCAAGATCCACGGCACGGGCATCCTCAACGCCCTCTTCATGGGCAGCAAGGGAGGCCCCGCCGCCGCCCTCCATGCAAAGACCGTCAAGAGCTTCGGCCACGGGGCTGAGCTGGACCCGGCCCAGGTCCAGGACCTGAAGCACCGGATCCTGGCCCCCCTGGAGGGCCAGGGCAGCCTTACGCCCCACGAGCTCATCCACCAGATCCAGGATGTGATCTCCCCGGTGGATTACAGCCTCGTCAAGACCGAGGCAGGCATGCTCAAGGCCCTGGAGGAGCTGGAGACACTCAAGCCCAGGGTCCAACAGCTCAAGGCGGTGGACGCCCACGAATTGTGCCGCTGCATCGATGCCGAGGCCATGGTGCTCAGCGCCGAGCTCTTCTACCGCTCCGCCTTGGTCCGCACCGAATCCCGGGGCTTCCACTTCCGGGAAGACTACCCCAGCACCGATAACGCCAACTGGCTCAAGTGGACCGTCGTCCGCCAGGTGAATGGTCAGATGGAGGTGTCCACCGAGGACATTCCAATGGAACAGTACCCCTATAAGCCGGAATAGTCAGGTCTGAACGGTGTCCGGGCCGCCCCGGACACCGTGTCGCACGCGCAAACCGGGCTTGTCTCCCTGACTAGCAGATCCTGGGCAGCTGTTCCCCGGAGAGCAGGTCCAGCA
>JAFNAB010000205.1 GCA_017859955.1 Holophagaceae bacterium | reverse complement strand
GGATCACAGGAGGGGGTGGGCACGAACTTGTTGTCAACTCCGCCGGCGATGGCGGTGGCCTGGATCACCACATTCCAGCCCTCGGGGACCCGGATCTCGCCTCCCCCGAACAGGGCGAAGATGTCGAGCCGGACGGACTCCTGGGCAATACAGGCCGGGCGGAGATCCACTTCAAAGCCTCCCATGATGGCCGTCACTTCGCCCCCCTTGAAGGCGGCGGAAGTCACCCGCTGCTTGAAGCCGCTCAGGATGGCGGTCCCCTGGAGGAAGTCCTCGCTGTGCTTGAGTTCTGGGGGCACCCCGCGATGGCGCTTGAGGGCCCCGAGAACGACGAAGATACCGATGGCCACCAGGATCAGGGGGCCGACCAGATCAGAAAGTCCCTCGTGGCTGAAACGCCCCAGGAGGAAGAGAGCCCCCAGGATGATCAAGGCATAGGCCCCCACCCGTTTCTCGGGCTGACGGCGCAACTTGATGATGCCAATGACAACCAGGATCAGGGGCCAGAGGGAGATGAAAAAATGGGGCGGCAGAATGACCAGATTGAGGGAATCCAGGGCCAGCAACCCGCCCAGAACGATCAGCACGATGCCGATGATGAGGCGAGTAGATAGCACTTTGGGAGGGGTGGTTCCAGGTTCGACGCTCATGTGGGTCCTCCCTGGAATCGTCGCAGAAAGTGCAGAAAAACTGTGAGTTCTACCCGATGAATCCGCGGATTACGCCCATTCCTCCGACCCAACCCAGGAGTACGGGGGTCCAAGGATGCAGTCCACCCTGTGCCGTGAAGGCGGCGAGAATGGCGCCCACACCCAAGAGCATCAGGGCATAGGACTTCCAGTTGGCCTCCAGCTTGGCCTTGGCAAGGGACTTCTTCGAGTAGCCAACCCAGGAACTCGAGACCGACCTGCGACCCACCACGTGCCTGAATGAATGACCGACTCCCACCAGGGACGCCTCACCAAACCAATTCATCCGCTGAACCCGATACCGTGTGAGCATGTTGTGCCTCCAGAGCCAAGGTTAGGAGTGCCTCCCACACCCCACCACGGCCATTCGGTGAACACCGTCCACCTATCGGTGAACATCCGGATCTGTCATCCAAAGCACGGAGCCGCCCCGGCTGCGTTCCCGCCAGGCGGCCTCCAGGGCCTCCTCCCGACCGGGGGGCATGGCGAAGTGGATAAGGGCGCTGCTCCCTTGGAATACCTGCCCCTGGATCTCCACTCCCGGGAAGGCGCCCAGGACCGCAAATGGCAGATGGGCCGCTTCGGCGGCCACCTCGATGGTGCCTTTCACCAGGATGCGCACTTCCTCGAAAAGGCCCTGGGATTCGGCCTCCAGGATCACCCCCTGGATGCTTTCCGTATAGGCCCGGACGAGCCCCCCGGTGCCCAGCTTGGTGCCCCCGAACCAGCGGATGGACACCGCCAGCAAGTCCGTCAGCCCCTCCCCCTCCAGCACCCGCAGCATGGGAGGCCCGGCGGTCCCCGAGGGTTCCCCGTCGTCATCGGCCCCGAAGGCCTGGACAGGGCAACCGCTTCGCCAGGCACTGCAATGGTGGGTAGCGTCATGATCCCGCTTGCGGAGTCGGGTCAGGATCTCGGCCCGCTCCTCCGCAGAAACCGCAGGGTGTAGCTCCGTGAGGAACACGGAGGCCTTTTCCCGGAGGCGGAAGGAGCACGGAGCGAGGAGACGGCGCATCCCCGCCATTCTACTCCCAGCGAAGGTGGTATCGGTGGTGGTGGGCCTCTACCCCTTCACCCGAAGGGGCTTCGTAATGTACGCCGACCTTTCGGCAACCTGTCATGACCATGGCCTCCTCCAGCCATCCCGGCACTCCCGAACGCCAGTACTCCGGATAAAGGCCGATGGCCCAGACGTGGAGCTGGGCATGGTGCTCGCCCGCGTGTTCGACCCGCAGCAGAGCGCCCTTGAAGTAGAACCGGAAGAACCGTGGCAGGTTGGAAAGCAGGAAGCTGGGGCTCAGGAATCGCAGCATCCAGCCGTTCACCGTGGTGAGCTGCTCCCGGGCCGCCTCCCGGCCCCGCTCCCCGGCCAGTTCCTCCGCCTGGCCGTCGTAGAAGGCAAGGCTCAATTCCGCCGCGAGACCAGCATCCACCCATTCAAATACTCCGGTGGAAACGCTGAAGGTCTCCCGGCAGGGCTCGGAAACCTTCGAAAGCAGATCGTGCCAGCCCTCCTGCCCCCGGGTCCGAAGGACCATCGCCCTCAGGTGCTGCACCAACTGCCCCCGCTCGTGGGTGATGATGAGATCGGATTCGCTCAGCCCTGGGGGGCATTCACATCTGTTTCTTGCAAACATATCCCTAACCACACAATGACTTGAATCTACCCCCAACCATACCTTAGGTACAAAGCGCGAGTGTCACACCCGATAAACCGGGCTTTGAAAAGCGGCCCTGGGCTGCCACATTGGTCTTTCCGGCTTCTGGAGAAATGCGGATGGGCCTCCTTCTCGCCATCGATGTAGGCAATACCAATATCGTCCTTGGGCTCTTTGACCTCTCCCAGGGCAAGGATGCACCGGTCATCCAATCCTGGCGGATTTCCACCAGCCGGGAGCGCACCCCGGACGAATATGGGCTTGCCAGCTTGGCGCTCCTGAGCCACCGCGGCATCGAGCCCTCCCAGATCACCGACGTGATCATTTCCAGCGTGGTGCCCCCGCTCCACCCCGTCCTGGACGCCTGGATCCAGTCGTACTTCAATGTGGACCCCATCTGGATCGGCCCAGGCGTCAAGACGGGGCTCAGAGTGATGCTGGACAACCCCTCCGAACTTGGTGCGGATCGCATCGTCAACTGTGTGGCGGGCATCGAGCGCTTCGGCATCCCCTTGATCGTCATTGATTTCGGCACAGCCACCACCTTCGATGTGGTGAATGCGAAGCGGGAGTACCTGGGCGGCCTCATCCTCCCCGGCCTCAAAATCGGCGCCGAGGCCCTCTTCCAGCGAGCCTCACGACTGCCCAGGGTCGAGATCGCCGAACCGGAGCGGCTGATCGGGCGCAACACCGTACAGGCCATGCAATCGGGTCTTTTCTACGGCTACGTCGGACAGGTGGACGGCATCCTGGAGCGCCTCCTCGGCGAGTTTCCCGAGGCCAAGGTCGTGGCCACCGGTGGCCTGGCCAAGACCATCGCCGCGTCCAGCAAGCACATTCACATCTGCGATTCAGATCTCACCCTGGAAGGCCTGCGCCTCCTCTGGATGAAGAACCGGAAATGAGCCCCATCCCCCTGCTGCACTTGCGGGAAGTGGACTCCACCCAGGCCTTTCTCCAAAGGCATCCAGAGCTGGGGCACTGCGCCGTCCTGGCGGACCAGCAAAGCGCGGGCCGGGGCCGGGGGGACAACACCTGGGAGAGCGCGCCCGGGGCTGGCCTCTGGCTTTCCGCCGCCCTGCCCCTCCCCGACCTGACCCCGGGCCTGGTACTCCAACGGGCCATGGGGGCCGTGGCGGAACTCCTCCAGACCAAGGAGCAGCCCCTGGGGCTCAAGTGGCCCAATGACCTGGTGGCACACCACCAGGGTCACCTGGTAAAGCTGGGCGGTATCCTGGGCGAACTCCAGGGGGACCGCATGATCCTCGGCCTGGGCGTGAAC
>JAFNAB010000204.1 GCA_017859955.1 Holophagaceae bacterium | reverse complement strand
CATCATGGGCGATGTGCACGCCTCCATGCTGAGCGTGGGGAGCCCGGATGAGGTGGACGCCTACGCCAGGAAACTGATCCAGTACGTGGGCAAGGATGGCGGTCTGATCTACTCCACGGGCTGCTGCATGCCCATGAACGCCAAACACGAGAACGTGAAGGCCTTCTTTGACGCCGTCGACAAATACGGCCGCTACAACTAAGGAGCAGAACCATGAGTCAGACCCTGATCAACGCCATGGCTGATCTCGAAGAATCCGTGCTGGTGGCGGAAGTGAAGTAGATCGGAATATCCTCCTCTGTGCTTCGGCTGTCCCGGATTGGGGCGGCCGAAGCTCGTTGGATTTGCAAGATCTGGCCTAACGTTTTGGATGAATATGATTTACCATCATATATGAAGCAATGCTTTTGATGGGGAGAAGGACGGAATGCCGAAGAAAAGTGGGGGACTGGAGCCCGAATCCACAGTCCCGGCGCAGGAAGCTCCGCTTACCCGAGTCTCTCGCCGCCGCCTTCAGACCCGGAAACGGCTCCTGAAAGCTGCCTACGAGGTGATGTCCACTCAGGGGGTGGATGGTGCGACGATCCAGGAGGTCACTGAGCGGGCAGATGTGGGTTTTGGCACCTTCTATAGCTACTTCAAGTCGAAGGATGAGTTGGCGGCCCAGGTTCTGGATTGCCTGATCAATGACCTGGGTCGCAGGAACGATGCCGCCACCAGGCCCTGGAAGGGAACTGATCCTGCCCGGGTGCAGGCTTTCGCAGCCCGACTTACGGTGAGGGAGGCTTGTACCCAGCCCATGTGGCAGTGGTGGGCCAAGCGCCCCGATCTGCTCGCGGATCGGATGCAGGAGAGTTTCAAGCCCTTTGGGGTCCGGGATATCATCCTGGCCACCAGGGCAGGGGTCTATCGGGTTGATGAGAATGATGCTGAATCCGTCTGGAGTCAGATGGTCTGGATGATGGTGGGCGGACTCCGGGATGTCATCGTCGGCAAGCAACCACCAACCCACGAGCGGCTGATTGCGGAGTTGCTGATGCGGGTGGTGGGTGTGCCGACCGAAATCGCCCACGAAATCACGACGGCTCCGCTCCCTGAATACCCCTCTGCGGAGATCGATTTCTCCTACGATGTGACCCTGGATCCCGCGATGAAGGTCTGAGATTTCAAGGACGCTGGCATCTGACCCACCCAATGCGGGTGGGTTTTTTGTTTTGAAGCACCCTTTCCAGGGGGGGACGGCTCTGGGGGCACGCGCATCGCAACGGTTTGGGACGCATGATGTTATTTTTTGCGGCGTTTAACATCCCTATTTATAGCTAGAAGCGCGGATCGTTTGATTCCGTGTTGACGGGCATTCACTTTTGGATGATATTCATAACTGTAGCCCAAAGCTGTCCTTTAACACCCCATGCTGAGTCAGGGGTTCCTGAACTCGCTCAGGCATGTCCTGCCGTCCGCCTGGGATCAGGAAACCTACTGTTCCAGTTGCAACTTCCAATTCAAGGAGAAGCGATGAAGACAAACGCTGAGTTGTTGAACGAGCGCCGCGAGCGCATCCGCAAGGCCGTGGCCCTTGAGAAACCCGACAAGACCCCGGTGGTGCCCCTGATGGACGCCTTCTGCGCCAAGCATATGGGCGCGCCCATGGCCAAGTTCGCCACAAGCCTTACCTACTCCAACGAGGTGATGGTGGAGTCCATGAAGGCGCTGGGTGATCTGGATGGCTCCGATTCCGCCTTCGTGGCGGCGCCCCTCTTCCCCCTGGGTTTCATGACCCGGATCAAGATGCCCGGAAAAGAGCTGCCGGAAGACATGCTCTGGCAGCTGGACGAGAGGGAGGTCATGACCCGCGAAGACTATGACACCATCCTGAGCAAGGGCTGGCCCGCCTTCGAGGACAACTACCTGAGGAACCGGATCGGCGTCCCTCTGGATGACGTCCTTGCGGAACTGGCGAACATCCCCCAGATGGTCCAGAAGATGGAGGATGCAGGCTATGTCGTCTATTCGCCCCTGGTGATCAACTTGGTGACCGAGAAGATCAGCGGTGGGCGTTCCATGCCGGGCTTCATGAAGGACCTCTATCAGTGCCCCGACAAGGTGGAGGCCGTCATTGACGTGATCCAGGAGGGCACCCTCAACGAGTTGCGCCAGGCCATCCGGGCTACCAAGTCCGAGTATGTGTTCATCTCCCCGGCCCGGGGGGCCAGCGAATTCTTCCGCCCCAAGCTCTGGGAACGCTTCGTGTGGAAGTACCTGAAGCAGGTGGCCGACGCCATCCTTGAGGAAGGGGCTGTGGTCAATTTCCACATTGATTCGAACTGGGAGCGGGATCTGGAATACTTCAAGAGCTTCCCCAAGGGCAAGTGTGTCTTCGAGACGGATGGCGTGACAGACATTTACAAGATCAAAGAAGCGCTCGGGGATCACATGTGCATCAAGGGCGACGTGCCCGCCGCCATGCTGGCCCTTGGTACTCCGGACCAGGTCTACAACTATTGCACCAAGCTGATCCGGGACATGGGACCGGGCTTTATCCTCTCGAGCGGCTGTGCTCTGCCCGCCAACGCCAAAGTGGAGAACGTCAAGGCCATGATCGCTGCCGCTCGGTCGTGACGACTGGACTGGCGCATTCCGTATTTTGTTGAATTTGATCGCTGCACATAACCAACCTGAAAACATTTACATGAGTGACAGAAGGGGCCGCTTCGGAGCATGCCGAATTCCGCGGAGTATTTTGCAACGGCCCCAAAGGAGCGCACGATGAGTCAGACCCTGATCAACGCCATGGCGGATCTCGAAGAATCCGCGCTGGTGGCTGAAGTGAACACCCTAAAGGCCCAGGGAGTCCCGGCCCTGGAGATCATCCAGAAGCTCCAGGAAGGCATGAACATCGTCGGGAAGCGCTATGAGGAGAAGGAATACTATCTCTCCGAGCTGATCATGTCCGCCGAGATCTTCAAGGAAGCCGCAGCCCTCATCGGCGGGGACCTGGAAGCGGGCGACGCGCCCAGCCACGGCACCTTCGTCATGGGCACCATCTATGGAGATATCCACGATATCGGCAAGAACATCGTGACCACGGTGATGAGCTGCAATGGCTTCAAGGTTATCGATCTGGGGGTGGACGTCTCCACGGCCGCCTATATCGAGGCCATCCGGGTGCACAAACCCCAGGTGGTGGGCATCTCCTGTCTGCTGACGACAGCCTTCGACGGCATGAAGGAGTGCATCTCATCGATTGAGGCAGCGGGGCTTCGGGATGGGCTCAAGATCCTTATCGGAGGCGGCCCCTGCGATCAGACCACGGCGGACTACGTGGGCGCCGATGCCTACTGCAAGACCGCTCAGGATTCTGTGGAGTATTCCAAGAAACTGCTGGGCGTGAAGTAGCTCCAAATCCGATGGATATCATTCGGCCGTCCCGCCAGGGGACGGCCGAACTGCGTTATCCGGGGTCGATTCGTTCCTCCGGATCGGAAGTTGAATATGATTTGAAATCGAAATTGACAATACCTCGTAGTCGGTTTACGATCATGGTCAAATACAATTCACGCACATCCATATACAGGTTCCAATGCCGGCTCCCCTTGGGGAGAGGGCGCCCACCCTAAGGCCTTTGACTAAAGTT
>JAFNAB010000203.1 GCA_017859955.1 Holophagaceae bacterium | reverse complement strand
TTCATGCTGCTCAGTTCGAGATCGAGGATGCGGCCCTGGGCATAGGGCTTGGTGATGTAGGTGTTGAGGTTCTGGATCTGCCGCAGGATGGTGGTGGTCGACTCCAGGCAGTCGTGGAGCTGGGTCAGCTGCTCTTTGGTGGGGGGGGTGTCCTGCTTGATGAGGCGTTCCAGCAGGATCTGGGCCGTGGTCAGGGGCTGGGCTAGTTCGTGGGCGGTGCCGCCCGCCACTTCCAGCAGGGCCCGGTGGCGCTCGCCTGACAGGGCAGCGCGATCCTGCCGCGACAGGCGCACCAGCATGCGCAGCTTGGCCAGAAGCTCCGGCAAGGCATAGGGCTTCACCAGGTAGTCGATGCCGCCCGCCTCGATGCCCTCGGTGATCCAATCGGTGCCGATGCGCACCGCACTGATGAAGATCAAGGGGGTCCGCTGGTTCAGGGGCGTGGAGCGGATGCGGCGGCAGGCCTCGATCCCATCCACCACGGGCATGCTGACATCCATGAGGATGCCGTCGAAGGCGGTGGTCTGGCAGGCCTCAATGGCCCCCTCTGCGCTGCTGCAGGTCGTGAGCACGAAGGGGTAGTGCCGTAACTCCATCGTGATGACCTTCAGGTTCCCGGGCAGGTCGTCGACGACGAGAATCCGGCCGGGATTGTCTGGAGTGGGTGAGTAGTCGTTGGGCATCCGTGCCTCGTTTCTCCTCACTGTACCCGACTCGTCACGGGGTCGAGGGCTGAAAAACGCGGTGCCCGAGCTTGGGTCGGGCACCGAGGGTGGGGGAGGGGGGCCTCCCTTTAGTCTGACTGGGAATTATTGCTTCAGGTTCAGCGTTTCCTGGAGGAGCTGATCCGTCGTGGTCACAACCCGGCTGTTGGCCTGGTAGCCGCGCTGATTGACGATGAGCTGGGTGAATTCCGAGGCCACGTCCACATTGGAGAGTTCCAGCTGGGAGCCCAGCACCTGCCCGCGTCCGGCCTGGTTGGCTACGCCGATGGCGGGCGTGCCGCTGGCCAGGGTTTCGGACCAGCAGTTGTTGCCGAGCTTGGAAAGACCCGCCTGGTTGTTGAAGCTGGCGAGGGAAACCTGGGCCAGGGCCATGGTCTGGCCATTGGTAAAGGCGCCGATGATCTGGCCATTCTGGTCCACGGATACCGAGGTGATGTTGCCGCCGCCCATGCCGTTCTGGGTCGTGGTGGTGATGGCGGAGGAAGTGGCAAAGCTGGAGACGTCGTTGGAGGGATTCCAGGAGATGGATGAGGCGGCAGCCCCATCGGTCCATCCGCTGATGCCGATGGTGAGGGCTGTGGTGGGGCTGAGCATGTTGCCGGCGCTGTCGAAGGTGAGGACGGTGGTGGCGGGGGTTACGGTAGCGCCGCTGTCATCCACGCTGAGGGCCATATTCCAGGTGCCCACGCCGGTCTTGGTATAGGTGGCGGTCAGGTTGTGGGAGGCACCCAGGCTGTCATAGATCGTGACGGGGGCGGTCAGCTCGGCGGTACCTGTCACCGCGGCGGCGGCGTTCAGGTTCGTGGTCATGCTGATGGTGCTGGTGGGGACGGGCTGGCTGGAGGCCCCCAGGTTGATGTGGATGGGAGACAGGGCACCGGAGGTGGTGATGGCGCCGGTGGCGCTCGCATTCCACCCAAGGACGTTGTTGCCGCTGGGGTCGATGAGGTTGCCGCTGTGGTCCAGGGAGAAGTTGCCGGCCCGGGAGTAGACCCGCCCACCGGAGGGGGTTTGGAGCATGAAGAACCCGGAGCCCGAGAGTCCCATGTCCGTCGTATTGCTGGTGGACTGGAAGGAACCCTGGGCAAAGCTCTGGTTGATGCTGGCCAGCTGCGATCCCAGACCAATCTGGATCGGGTTGCCGTTGCCGGAGGTCCCGTTACCCAGGGCGGCGGCGTTGAACATGTCCTGGAAGGTGCTGGAGGAACCCTTGAAGCCAATGGTGTTGAGGTTGGCCAGGTTGTTGCCGATGACGCTCAGGGCGTTGGCGTTGGTGGCCAGGCCCGAGAGGCTTGCGTAGAAGGAGGAATAAAGGCTCATGGTTGCCTCCGCTTAGGCGTAGATTTGGGTGACGTTGGAAAGGGCGATCTGCTTGCCGCCGGCCACGATGTAGGCCTCTCCGGCATTGAAGAGCACAGAATCCACCTTCACCTTCGTGGTCAGGGTGGCGGCGACGGTCTGTCCGCTGGCGTCCATGGCCCCCACGATGGCGGTGTAGGTGCCATCCGGCAGGGTATTACCGTTGGCGTCCTTGCCATTCCACTGAATGTTGTGGGAACCGCTGGTCAGGCTGCCCTGGTTGAGGGCGGCCACGGTGTTGCCCTGGGCATCCTTGATGATGAGGGCGACATTGGCCTTGGCATCCAGGTTGACCTTCAGGGAGGCGGTGCCATTGGTCAGGTTGAACTGGGGCGAGGTGGTTTCCACCGTCTTGCCCACCAAGCCTACGGCCTGGGTCTGCAGCATGCTCTGGTTCTGGGTCTGCATGGCCTTGAGCAGGGCATTCGTGTTCTGGGCCTGCTCCAGGGTGGAGTAGCTGGTCATCTGCTGGACCATCTGGTTGGGATCCTGGGCCTGGGTGGGGTCCTGGTTCTTCAGCTGGGCGACCAGGAGCTGAAGGAAGGCGTTCTTGTCCAGATCCTTATTCACGGTCGTGGTGGTCGCGCCGGTTGTGCTGTTGGTTTTGGAAGTGACTAGGCCGCTTTCCATGGGGTTCTCCGTTCATGGGTAAACAGGGATCGTGCCAATCAGGCGAAGACTTCGACTCGTCGGTTGCCGAAAACGCCAGGTGTGCTGATTGCAGGGATTTCCAGGGATGGTTCCTTGCCGAAGTCCAAAACAGGACCGGCGAAGGATGCCTGCCCGTTGGGCTGATCCATGGGGTGGCGGGGAGCGCCCTGGCCATGACGCAGGTCAAAGCTGCCTAGTGATAATCCCTGCTCCCGGAGGGAGGCCTCCAGCATGCCGCGGTGGCTTTCCAGGAGGGGGACCGTGCTGGACTCGCTGGCCCAGACCTTGGCGTGGACCTGATTGCCCTCCACCTTGAGCTGGATCTGTACCTTGCCCAGGGATTCTGGCCGAAGTTGAAGTTCGGCCGAGTTCTGCTGGTTGTTCAGCACCCAGCGGACCGTGCCCTCCATCTGCTCCATGGGGAGGGATGGGCGGGTCGCGGCGACTTCGGGAACCGTGGCCTTGGCCAGGGCGGCCATTGGGGCGTTCAGTGTGAAAGTGGTCGTTGGGGTTGCTGAGGGGTTGGACTGGGCTTCACTCTGGGCTCCCCGTCCGGACCTGGACTCGCGTCCCTGGAATAGCTCGGGACTCTGGGAGGACTCGATTCCCGGGAGTGGGGCTGCCAGAGGAACGGCCTGGGTGGTGCTGGCACCCTTCGCCTCCTGGATGGCGTGGACCACGCTCGGGGTCTCCATGGCGGGAATGGGGCGACTCAGGAACTCCGTGAGGGCCGGTTTGGGGCTCGGGGGCTTCAGGCCCAAGGCAGCTTCAGCTGTCTGGGGTGTGGGGGTGTCCTGGGTTGAATTTGCCTTGGTCTTGATCCTGATCGGCTCGAAGAGTGGCTCCTCGGACACAGCGGGGGTGTCCTTTCGGATCAAAGGTGCCTGGGTGGAGGTGTCGGAAGCGGTCTGCTCCTGGATTCGGGGCTGCTGCTTTGGGGCAGGCTTGGCGGT